>JAVVEW010000015.1:0-42822 GCA_032251045.1 Methylococcales bacterium | reverse complement strand
GCCATTTTTTGTCGTCCAGATTAAGGTTCTTCAGCAGGCGTTTGACGATGCGCAGCTGGTCGTCGCTGTCCATGACCTGAAAACTGGGCGGCAGGCCGGCGCTTTCGGCGTGTTGACGCAGCAGGCGATGGGCGATACCGTGAAAGGTGCCGATCCACATGGCGCGGGTATTGACTGGCAATAGCTGCTCGATGCGGGAGCGCATTTCCTGCGCCGCTTTGTTAGTAAAAGTGACCGCCAGAATGCTGCCGGGCGACAGTCCCTGGGTTTGTATCAGCCAGGCGATTCGATGCACCAGCACCCGGGTTTTACCGCTGCCGGCGCCCGCCAAGACCAATAATGCTTGGAGAGGGGCGGTGACTGCCAGGCGCTGAGGTTCGTTCAAAGGGGCAATTAATCGAGTGATGTCCATGATTTTTATCGAAATCAGCTATGCTGTAGTCGAAGCTGTGGCACGCATTAGGCTATTGTTTGTGGTTCAGGGCAATGGATTTGGCCAGCACTGGGGCCTAAATGTGCCGGTTCCTTGGTGTGGCGTTTAGGCTGAGTAGAGGCGTTGCGATCATTGCGCATGGCCGGCGCAATGATCGGTATATAATGACCTATTATTTTAACGATTTCCAGAAAGGAGCAGACACAATGGCTTTTGATATTAAAAGAATGCTTAAATTTGAACATAATGTTGGTCGAAAAGACGCCAAGTATCGGCTATATGCGGGGGTTGCTGCAGTTTTGATTTCGGTTTTCCTTGCTAATATTTTGCTATTGTTCGTGGGAACCATCCTTATCGCAACCGGCTATGCAGGCTGGTGTCCAATTTATTCTGGCTTAGGTCGCAATACTCAGGTACAGAATGAATCAGAAGAAGGTCAATCCTGACCGTCGGAGAGTTGCTGCCCATTAGGCAGGGAGGGGTGCATGATTGGGACATTAACCGCATTGGCATTCGCATATTGGTTTTACTCTGATGCCGAGCGATATGGTAAACCGGCTTTGCGTGCCGGACTGATCGGTTTTTTAGCTTATTTTATTCCAGGATTGGTCTGGACGTTTACGGTGGGGCCGGTGTTACGCGATGTTGCTGCTCATAATCCAGGAGCATTTAATGGCTTGCTGGCAAATTATGCGTATATCGTGATAGGTGTGCTGGTTGCTTTAGCTGTTAAGCGCCTATATTTTGCGGTAAAAAAATAATCAAGGCGTAGGGCGAGATCAATCAAGCTGGCAGCCGTCCCTGGCTTTAGAGCGTGAAGAATCAGGCCAGAATCATATAAGCCATTGCGGTGACTGTGACCAATTGTAAAAGCAATAAATCTGCTTTGACGCGATTTGCTTTAGGCAAGTTGATCGCATAAGCGATGTTCTTTTTCATAAACGACCTCATGTGGATCAAAGTAGCAAAGGGTACAACCATAGCTCGGAACGGAACCTTAATGTCAGGTGGGGAGCGGGTTGTCATAAGCATGAGCGGCATAATGTATTCATGGGCTCAATAAGCAATCTAGCAGCGTGTGAGGCTTTAGTCAAAGTGTAGCGACAT
The DNA here is from genome assembly GCA_032251045.1 of Methylococcales bacterium. GTDB lineage: Bacteria > Pseudomonadota > Gammaproteobacteria > Methylococcales > Methylomonadaceae > JAVVEW01. Next base: position 41,282 of record JAVVEW010000015.1, on the reverse strand, counting down.
CATTGGCGAGATTCAGGCTATGCAGCGCACCCATTGTACGGTGAGATTATCGCTTTGACCTTGGGCACGAGCGATGGCTAATTTGGCCAGCCGGGTTAGCGTTGGCTTGTTGGCATCGGGGTGAGCGAGTTGTAGCCACTCCGCGCTTTTTATCTGGCTCCAGAAGCCATCACTGCATAATACAAAGCTATCTCCCACTTTTGGCGCCGGGTAGTGATGAATTTCGGCTTGATGGGGTTTTAGCACATTGATCGCACGAGTCAGTTGATTTTGTTCAGGATGATGCCCTAGTTCACGCTCTTCAATCAAGCCTTTGCTTAGTAATTCTTGCGGAAGAGAATGATCTTTGGTGCGCCACAGTGCTCGGTCGTGTTGCAGTGCATAAATTCTGGAGTCGCCACAATGCCCGGTAATAACCTGATGCTCATCCAGATAAAGGATGGCGCAGGTGGTGTGTGCTTCGTGAGCTTGAGCGGGGTCAGTGAAAAAAGCAGACATGCCATCGATCGCGGTATCAATCCAAGCCTGCAAGGTAGCACAGCCTTGGTGTTGCATCGCGTCTTGGTAGCGAGTACGTAGGCGCATGAAGCTCAGGCAAAATGAGCGGGCCGCGAGTGCGCCGGCTTGATGTCCGCCCAGCCCATCAGTGACTACAAAAACGCCACACTCAGTATCGATATGATGAATCATGGCGTCCTGATTCGTGGGCCGGTCGCCGGTGCTGGTCAGCTGCACACAGTCGAGCCTCATGCTTGATGATTGGCCCGGGCGTGCCGGATTTGTTGCTTCAGTTGATGAACGGTAGCGGCCAGGCCACTGAACACGGCTTGGGCGATGATGGCGTGGCCGATATTCAGTTCGCTGATTTGTGGAATATGACAGATGGCTTCCACGTTATAAGTGTTAAGGCCATGACCGGCATTGACTTTCAGGCCGTATTTTTGTCCGGCAGCAGCGGCGTTACGCAGTCGATCCAGCTCATGGTTGCGAGTGGCGTGATCGGGCGCGTCGGCATAAGCGCCTGTGTGCAGCTCGACCACAGGAGCGCTTAAAGCGGCGGCAGCTTCGATTTGCTGGTGTTCTGGGTCGATAAACAGAGAGACCTCAATACCTGCCGCCAATAAACGTTGGATAAGTGGACGTAAACGTTTTTCCTGCCCGGCCACTTCCAGTCCGCCTTCGGTGGTCAGCTCTTCGCGACGCTCCGGAACCAGGCAGCAGGCCCAGGGCCGAGTACGCTCGGCGATGCTGACCATGGCTTCGGTCGCTGCCATTTCCAGGTTAAGTTTGGTGTGGATTTGCGCGTTTAAGCGTTCGATATCGGTATCTTGGATATGTCGCCTGTCTTCACGCAAATGCGCGGTAATGCTGTCGGCGCCTGCCTGTTCGGCAATCCACGCCGCTTGCAATGGGTCAGGATAGCGCGTGCCACGCGCCTGCCGTAAGGTGGCGACATGGTCGATATTGACGCCAAGATAGATGGCTTGTTGGGTCATGATGGGGTTCCTTGATTCTTAAGTTGCGCGATGATTTGTCGACTGCGTAAGGCTTTGCCATCCAGATAATAATCCAGGCAGTTTCTGAGCCAGAGTCGGCTCAGGCGTTGACTTTCTAAAGTGTCGAAGCAGCGGTTTTTTAGCGCGAGTAACACGCGCCCGGGCATGTTACCTTGCGCATCTCGAAAAAAACCGTGTTCATGCGTAAAGCGGTAATGATAATGGGGCTGAATCGCCTCGCCTGTGCGGCAGTCGTGCGCCAGGTCAGCCAGAAGCCCGAGTTGTTCCAATAAATCAAGCTCAAAGCATCGCAGTGCAGTCAGTCGCGATGATGTGTGATGTAGTTGCTTGAGATAGTCTGGATAGCGGGCGAATAAGGTAGGGTAGGGGTCTTCTACGGGCAGCAAATACAGCATCAGTTCGTTAAGGTAATAAGCCGAGGTCAGGCTCTGTGCGCAGCGGAACTGATTTCGAGAGCCATAACGCCATTCGGCTTGAGCTAAAAAAAAACGTTCACCGCGTTTATTGATCCATAACACTAATGTTTGAAAGGGTTCGCGTAGCGCGGGCGGCAGTGTTTGCTGATTGGCCCAGACGCATAAACGTCCTTGTTCCTGCGTGAAGAAATTCAGCCAGCCACCCTCGGACTGCCATTGCAGGTTCAGCAAGTAGGCGTTAACGCAGGTCACAGTTCATTAAAACCCAGGCTGTGCAGGGCGCGCTGATCGTCAGACCAGCCTTTCTTCACTTTGACCCAAAGCTTCAGAAACACTTTACGTTCCAGCATACGTTCTATATCCAGGCGCGCTTCAGTGCCGACGCGTTTCAGTTTTTCACCTCTTTTGCCAATGACAATGGATTTCTGACTAGGTTGCTCAACCCAGATGAGCGCATGAATGCGGGTCACCGCTTCTGTCTCTGCAAAAGATTCAATTTCCACGGTCATCCGATAGGGGAGTTCATCACCTAAATAACGGATCAATTTTTCGCGAATCATTTCAGCGCAGAAAAAGCGCTCGGGACGATCTGTCAATTGGTCGGGCGGGTAGATCGGTTCATTCTCAGGTAAAAGCTGTAACAGCGCGTGCTCCAGAGCTTGAGTGTTGGTGCTTTTTAGTGCGGAAATCGGAATCAACTCAGCAAATGGAAAGGTCGCATTAGCCTCTGCCAGAAAGCTTAACAGCAGGCTTTTGTCGGTGATTTGATCGACTTTGTTGATGGCCAGAAGTGTGGGTAAGGCGGCTTGTTTTAGTTTTTCCAGAATGACGCGGTCGTAATCCGCCCATGCGGGTTTATCAATCAAAAATACGATAGCATCGACACCCAGTAAGGCGCTGTCGGCAGTGCGGTTCAACTGCCGGTTTAGCGCACGCTGACTTTCCTCGTGCATGCCGGGCGTGTCGAGATAGACAATCTGGCCTTTAGGTAGCGTATTGATACCTAGAATACGGTGCCGGGTGGTTTGTGGTTTCCGCGACGTAATACTCAGTTTTTGTCCAAGCAACTGATTTAGTAACGTCGATTTGCCAACATTAGGCCGGCCAATCAAGGCAACATAGCCGGCTTTCATGAGGTGCCCTGATGTTCGAGTAAATCCAGCATGCGTTGTGCGGCTTGTTGTTCAGCTTTTTTGCGCGACGCGCCAAAACCATCGGTGGTTTGCGCAACCGACTCAATCTGACAACGGACGACAAAGCGCTGTTCATGATCCATGCCAGTCATGTTGATCAAGTCGTAACTAGGCAACGGCTGTTTTTTGGCTTGTAACCATTCCTGTAGTCGTGTTTTCGGATCTTTTTGCCAATTATTCAGGTTCAGTTGCTGAAAGCGTTCCTGCATCAGGGTTTTGACCCAGGTTTTACAGGTCTCCAGACCTTGATCCAGAAACAAGGCGCCAATGATGGCTTCCAAGGCATCTGAGAGTATCGACTCACGCCGGAAACCGCCGCTTTTTAACTCCCCAGAGCCTAAAATCAAATAGTCGCCCAGATTCAGAAGTCGGGCTAATTCGGCCAGGGCATGTTGATTAACCAGGCTGGCGCGCAGGCGGCTGAGTACGCCTTCGGGGGCTGCTGGAAAGCGTTGAAATAATTCTTCGGCGACAATCAAGCCCAAAACGGCATCGCCTAAAAATTCCAGACGCTCGTTATTGGCCTGGCAGGCGCTGCGATGGGTCAGCGCTTGAGTTAACAGCGCCAGATCATTAAACGGAAGGTTGAGCTTTCGTCTCAGGGCTTCAGGCGTTTTGATCACGGTTTACCTTGTTCAATTTGTTCGTGGAATTGCACTAAAACACTGAGATTGCCAGCAATTTCTTCAATGACTTCGTAATCCAGGACGATTTTAATGTGCTGGTTGTCGGTTTTAATGATGTCAATGTCAGAGGCTTTGATGCGATCTACGTAGTTGATATTAAAATGATTGTCAAACATTGTTCGAATCTCTCGGGCGGTTTTTTGTTCCAGGTTTTCGGTGCTTTCAACGGCCTCAAATGCACTGACAATCTTGCTGTGATCAAGGTAGATGGGCAGAATTTTGAGAATGAGCAGTGCAACTGATCCGATAAAGATCATGAGCAGTACGAAACTGACAACAGTCAGGCCGTATTGGCGAGAATGATTGTGCATGGCAGGCTCCACAAGTGTGCTGAAGAAGGTATGGCGTAAGCGCAATTATACCTTTTGCATTTTAATTTTCGGCAATACCCAAAAAGGCATCGGGGTATTCGGGAAAGGCTAAGCCAGCTTAGGAGGCCATCAGCGCTTACACGGATGTATTTTCAGCGTCCTGTGACGGACAATCCCGATGCCGTAGTTGATCTGCGATGCGTGTAAGATGCAATGGCAATGGCACTTGCGTGTTCAGTCAATCAATTGACCGATGCGCTTGAAGTCAATGCCTTTATGTTCAAGATCCCAATTCATCCAGATCAAAAAAGCTTTACCCACCAGGTTCGCCTCGGGCACCATGCCCCAATAGCGGCTATCGTTGCTGTTGTCGCGATTATCGCCCATCATAAAATAATGGCCGGCAGGCACTTGAAATTCGCCTTGAACCGTTGGCATGCCTGGGTTGATCAGGATGTCATGGGATTTATTATCCAGGTTCTCCTGGCGTCGTTGCGCACCTGTCATGGTGCTGCCTTGACCAAGTCCTTGATAGGTTTCCTGCAGTTCTTGCTTGGCGGGCTGGCCGTTAATGTACAGTTTCTTTTGAAAATAGCCGATGCGATCACCGGGTAGGCCGATTACCCGTTTAATGTAATCAACGCTGGGGTCTTTGGGGTAGCGAAAAACCACCACATCACCGCGTTCGGGTTCATCAACAGGGATAATTTTTTTGTTGATCACCGGCAAACGAATGCCGTAGATAAACTTATTGACCAGAATAAAGTCACCGATAAGCAGTGTTGGCATCATCGAGCCGGATGGAATCCGAAACGGTTCAGCCAGAAAAGAACGCAAGATGAAAACAATCAGCAATACCGGAAAAAAGGACCGGGCATAATCAACAATAACCGGTTCGCTGGTGGGGGTGGCCGATGGTCGGTAACGGAGGTAGCCAAGGTATCCGCCCCAGACCAAGCCGGAGATGACGGTGGCGGTGAACAGAAAAAAGGAAAAATCAAAGTGCATGATGTGGGTTTACCCGGTGAGTTAGTCGTTTTTGGCTTTCAGAACCGCGAGAAAGGCATCTTGGGGGATTTCAATTTTACCGACCTGCTTCATGCGTTTTTTGCCGGCTTTCTGTTTTTCCAGAAGTTTTTTCTTGCGTGTGATATCGCCACCGTAACATTTGGCGGTGACATTTTTGCGCAGGGCTTTAACGGTTGAACGGGCGATGATTTTGGCGCCGATAGCCGCTTGAATGGCGACTTCATACATTTGCCGTGGAATCAGGTCTTTCATTTTTTCAACCAGTTCCCGGCCGCGGGTCTGGCTCAGGCTGCGGTGCACGATCATGGACAGCGCATCAACCTTATCGCCATTGATCAACACATCCAGCTTGACCAGGTCGGCTTCCTGAAAACGCACAAAATCGTATTCAAACGAAGCGTAGCCGCGACTAACCGATTTCAGTCGATCAAAGAAATCCAGCACCACTTCGCTCATCGGCATTTCATAGCTGATCGAGACTTGCCGACCGGCATATTGCATGTCTTTTTGCACGCCGCGTTTTTCGATGCATAGGTTGATTACCGCGCCCAAGTAGTCCTGGGGTACCAGGATATGAGCTTTGATAATCGGTTCACGAACGCTGCGAATCGTGCCGAGATCCGGCAAATCGGCGGGATTGTCGATTTTGATCACCGAGTCGTTGTGAGTTTCCACCTCATAAATCACAGTAGGCGCGGTGGTGATCAGATCCAGATCGTATTCGCGTTCGAGGCGCTCCTGAATAATTTCCATATGCAGCATGCCTAAAAAGCCACAACGGAAGCCAAAGCCTAAGGCTTCGGACGTTTCCGGCTCGAATTGCAGGGCCGCATCGTTAAGATTGAGTTTATTCAGCGCTTCGCGCAAGTTTTCGTAATCATCCGAGGAAACCGGGAACAAGCCGGCAAATACCCGGGGTTGTACTTTCTGGAAGCCGGCCAGAGGCGCATCAGCCGGTTGGTCGGTGCCGGTGATGGTATCGCCGACCGGTGCGCCGTAAATATCTTTGATAGAGGCAACCATAAAGCCGACTTCACCGGCGCCCAGTGAGCTGCGTTGCTCGCGCTTAGGGGTGAACACACCCAGTTGTTCCACCTGATGACTTTTACCGGTGGATATCAGGGTGATTTTCTGTTTCTTCTGCAGGCGTCCATTGACTACCCGCACCAGCGACACCACGCCAAGGTAGCTATCAAACCAGGAATCGATAATCAAGGCTTGCAATGGGGCATCCTCGCGCCCCTGCGGGCTGGGGACTTTGGCGACAATCTGCTCCAGAACGTGTTCAACATTCAAGCCTGTTTTAGCGCTGATTTGCGGAGCCTCGGCCGCGTCTATGCCGATGATTTCCTCGATTTCCTCACGCACCCTCTCAGGTTCTGCGGATGGCAGGTCGATTTTGTTCAGCACCGGCAACACTTCAAGGCCTTGTTCGATGGCGGTATAACAATTGGCCACGCTTTGGGCTTCCACACCTTGGGCGGCATCTACCACCAGTAGCGCGCCTTCGCAGGCGGCCAGCGAGCGAGAGACTTCGTAGGAAAAGTCAACATGGCCTGGGGTGTCGATGAAATTCAGTTGATAGGTTTCACCGTTTTTCGCCTGATAGTTCAAGGTCACGCTTTGGGCTTTGATGGTAATGCCGCGCTCGCGCTCCAGATCCATGGAGTCGAGCACTTGTTCGGCCATTTCCCGCTCACTCAGGCCGCCGCATAGTTGAATGAGGCGGTCGGCCAGAGTGGATTTGCCATGATCGATGTGCGCGATAATGGAGAAGTTACGGATATGAGTTAGAGTCACGTATTATTTGTCGATTTTGAAGGCGAGAAAGATCGGGTTGCCCCGGCGTTGAATCAACACCGCGACCGCTTTGTCGGCCGGAAGTTGGCTGACTATTTTAGCAAAGTCATTGCTATCGCCAATCACTTGATTGCCAATCCGTAAAATGACATCGCCGGCTTGAATTCCTGCGTTTAATGCCGGGCCTGCCTTGACGCTACGAACCAGAACGCCATTTTTGATGACTTGTAGCTGTTCGCGTTGCTCATCGGTCAGGTCGGTGACTTCCAGGCCTAAGCGATTGCTGGATTGGGGGGGGCTTTTGCCGGGCGCTGGGCTGTCTTGTTGGTCGGGTAGCAAGCCGATGGTCACGCTCAGGCGTTTATCGTCACCTTGACGGATGATGTTCAAGATGGCGCGACTGTTGATTTCGGTCATGCCAACCATGGGCGGCAAGTCGCCGGAGGTTTCTACAGGGGTGCCATTAAACTCGACAATAATGTCGCCGATTTCAATGCCAGCCTGATCGGCGGGGCTGTCTTTGATGACTTTGGCAACTAAGGCGCCTACCGGGCGTTTCATGCCGAAAGATTCTGCCAGTTCACGCGTCACATCCTGAATTTGCACGCCCAGCCAACCCCGGGAGACTTTACCCTGGCTTTTGATTTGTTTGACCACATTCATGGCCACGTCCATTGGGATGGCAAATGACAGTCCCATGAAACCGCCGGTGCGACTGTAAATCTGGGAGTTGATCCCCACCACTTCGCCATTCATGTTAAAGAGCGGGCCACCTGAGTTGCCCGGGTTGATGGCGACATCGGTCTGGATGAACGGTACATAGTTGCCATTGGGCAGGCTGCGTCCTTTGGCACTGACAATGCCGGCAGTCACCGATTGTTCGAAGCCAAACGGTGAGCCTATGGCCAGCACCCATTCGCCAACTTTGAGGTTTTTGGCATCGCCAATGTCGACAGTCGGTAAGTTGTTGGCTTCGATTTTTAGCAGCGCGATATCGGTTTGCTCATCCGAGCCAATCAGCTCGGCTTCCAGTTCACGGCGATCATTCAGGCGCACAATGATTTCATCGGCATTGTTGACCACATGATGGTTGGTCAGCACATAGCCGTCGGTGGAAATGATAAAACCTGAGCCAAGTGAGCTGGTTTCGCGAGGCATCATGCCACCCTGGCCGCGGAAGAAATGCTTAAATAAATCTTCCAGTTCTGGTGGGACGCCATCGGGCATTTGCGGCAGGTTGTTGGTGTCTGGGAGGTCGTTGCGTTTGGTGGTGCTGATGTTAACCACGGCTGGGCCATGGTTTTTAACCATGTCGGTAAAGTCGGGCAGCTCGGCGGCGACCGGGCGGGCAAGCATGAACAGCAGTAGTAAAAAAACGCGCAAGGTTAATGGCAATAGAAGGTTAAATGACATGGCGTTAAAGTTCAGTAGCAAGTAAAAGAAGAGGGATTGGGTTAGGGTGTTGCGGGGGCGGCCAGTTGCGTATCTTCGGCCAGTTGCCTGACGGCTTGTGCCGGTACTTCGCCAATAACGGTTACAACCGAGCCGTCAGGCAACGTTTTGCTGTATGCGTTGACTGAGCCTGAATGGGTTAAACCTGTTTTGATCCCGGCATGTTTTTCCCGGTAAACCGATAGGCTGGAAAAGCCGTCACTGAGCAACAGATGTTCGACCGTGTCACCGGACTCGGGTAGCGGCATCCGGGTGAACAGAATCGGTTGGTAGCCTGGCAGGGTTTGGGTCAGTACGAACTGGGCTTGTGAGACCGGTTGCGGCGGATCTTGGTGAATATGGCGAGCACCAGCGGCGTTTTGCGCTGGGGTGGCTTGAAGTGGCATGTGTTGTGGGTTCGGTTGCAGATGATCTAGCTCCACACGCTCGATGACGCGGTTATGCTCATTGTACACTTCGATTTTCAGGGGAAGGTAAGTGTCTTGAGTTAACCAGACTTTGCGTGCGTAACGGTAGGCATCTTCGGGAATAATGTCAATGATCCAGTTGGCCTGGTCAGGGTCGGGCTGAGCCTGAAAGCGATAGTAGGCCTGGATGGCTGATAGCCGTTCCGGCACGGTCATTAAGAACGATTGTGTCGATGGGCGGTGGTCAATGACTAAGCGTTGTGTCTGAGGCAGCCAGCAGGTCACGATGTTGTCATGACGTAGCACTTCATGGGCATGACCGTCCAGATCAAGCATGCGCTCAAAGCGTTTCCCGGCCCGGATTCCATGTTGATAATCCATGCGGGTGGTGGTGCCATCGCGGAAGAAATGTGCGGTGGCCTTGAAATTGCGCTCCAGCATGGTGCGTCGCAAGTTTTCCAATAATGCGGTGGCTGACAGTTCTTCGGCAGCGCCGGCGCTGCTAACGAGGATGCCGACTACCAGGCTCAGGTACAGAATGAAAGAATTCGGCATGATGTCAGCGGTGCGCGGTCAGCAAAATGGGCCGCCCCACATAGCGGCTGCTGTTGTGTGCTTGCAGATATTCACGCAGCCGGGCATGAGAGGCTGCGTGTGTAGATGAGGTATGGGCCAGCGTCGTGGGTGCGAGCGAGGTGGTTTGTGGCATGTTGTTGACAGTCAGCCAAATCAGCAGTGCTGCGGCCAGGGCCAGCAAACCCATCGACCAGTTGACAGGGTGGCCAGCCGCTTTGAGTGATTGCATTGATGGGCGCGAGGGGTGGAGCTGGGCATTGATTTGTTCCAGAAAGTCAGTACTCATAGGCGGGGTTGGCTCATGGTGCAACCGCATACGCAAGGCTTGTTGGCGGTGATAATGGTGTCTGAGGGTGGCGTCATCGCGCAATTGTTGCAACAGCTGGGTTGCTTGCTCAGGAGGTAGTTCGTCGTCAAGCAAACAGGAAATTTGTTCGTGAATGGAGTTGCTCATAAGAATGTACCAAAAATTACACGGTTCAGTTTGCTAAAAATGAGAGTTTTTTGTCAATCGCTTCGCGAGCCCGGAATATCCGCGAGCGGACAGTGCCTATGGGGCAGTGCATGGCTTGTGCAATTTCTTCATAGCTTAAGCCTTCAAATTCACGCAAGCTGATGGCGGTGCGCATTTCCTCCGGAAGCTCATCGATGGCTTGTTGAATCGTGTCGATGATTTCTTGATTCAAAACTGCTTCTTCTGGCGTCTCCTGGCCTTGAAGTTGCGGTGCGTTAAGGTACTTTTCCGCCTCGTCAATATCGATATCCGCGTCGCTGCCGCGCCGACTTTTGGCCATTAGCCAGTTTTTCGCGGTGTTGATAGCGATACGGTATAGCCAGGTGTAAAAGGCACTGTCGCCACGAAAGCCCGGCAGCGCTCGATAGGCCTTAATGAACGCTTCCTGGGCAACATCCTGGGCTTCACCAGGGTCTTTGACATAGCGGTTGACCAGTTGCAGGATTTTTTGTTGGTGCTTGATCACCAATAAATCAAAGGCTTGCTTGTTGCCTTGTTGAACCTGGGTTACTAAGTGCTCGTCAACAGAGTCAGTTGTCCGCAAATGAGTTTTCACGATAAGCGCGATTGATATGATGGGTAGACCTGAATTATCCCGGTGAGTTCTTAGGATATAAAAAAATTGCCATGCGCCTTAAAAAGGTTATTATCGCCGACCATGGATAAACATGCCAGATTAAGCCGGATGGATGGGCGTTAAGTCGCGCTTTGGCCGTTGTGTTGTTTAGATTAATAGTTAAGAAGGTTGTCTTGGATTCTGGTTCGAAATATTACGATGTTCTGATCATCGGTAGCGGTTGTGCGGGGCTGAGCCTGGCCTTGAAGATCAAAAATCAAGGTCGAATAGCGGTGTTGGCCAAAAGTGTGGCCAATGAGGGCAGTACGTTTTATGCCCAAGGTGGTATATCGGCAGTTCTGGATGCTAAAGATTCCAATGCCGCGCATATTGCCGACACCCTGACGGCCGGGGCGGGCTTGTGCGATCCGGATATTGTTGCCCTGACGGTGAGTCAGGGCAAGAAAGCCATTGAGTGGCTAATTGATCAAGGTGTCAGTTTCACCGAGTTTGCCAAGGCGTCGGGCGATAAGATGCTGCACCTGCATCGCGAGGGAGGGCATTCGTATCGGCGGATCGTGCATACCGCCGATGCGACGGGCAAGGCCGTACAGCAAACCTTATTGCAAGCGGCGAGGCAGCACCCTTCAATCACGTTATTTGAGCACCACAATGTCGTGGATCTAGTGTTGGATCGAGACTCGGATACGGCGCGGGTGTGTGGCGCTTATGTGTTGGATATCAAGGCCGCACGCGTGTTGTCGTTTCGGGCGCCGGTCGTGGTGTTGGCCAGCGGCGGCGCCAGCAAGGTTTATCTGTACAGTACCAATCCGCAGATTGCTACCGGCGATGGGATTGCCGTGGCTTGGCGGGCGGGCTGTCAAGTGGCCAATATGGAGTTCATGCAATTTCATCCGACTTGCTTATACCATCCGCATGGCGAGTCCTTCCTGATCAGTGAGGCGGTGCGGGGAGAAGGTGGGCGCCTGGTTTTGCCTGATGGGCATCGTTTCATGGGGGATTATGATGCACGCATGGAATTGGCGCCGCGCGATATTGTTGCCAGGGCCATTGATCATGAGATGAAAAAGCGAGGTCTGGATTGTGTTTATCTGGACATCAGTCATAAATCGCCGCTGTTTATTGAAGAGCATTTTCCCACTATCTATCAGCGTTGTCTGGCGCTTGGGATCGATATGGCGCATCAGCCTATACCGGTGGTGCCAGCCGCCCATTACACCTGTGGTGGCGTGGTAACGGATGCTTGGGCGCGCACGTCGATTCCAGGGTTGTACGCGATCGGGGAGGTTGCCTATACCGGGCTGCATGGCGCGAATCGAATGGCTAGCAATTCTTTGCTGGAGTGTCTGGTTTTTGCCGAGCAGGCGGCAGAGGATATTCGGCGGGTGTTGCCGCAAGCGGCGGCGGTGGCAGAATTTCCGCCTTGGGATGAGTCGCAGGTTGCCGATTCCGATGAGGAAGTTGTCGTGGCTCATAACTGGGATGAGCTGCGCCGTTTTATGTGGGACTATGTTGGCATTGTGCGTACCGACAAGCGCTTGCTCAGAGCGTTGCGCCGTGTTGAATTGCTGAAGGCGGAAATTGCTGAGTATTACAGTCATTTTCGGGTGACCAGTGACTTGTTGGAATTGCGCAATCTGGTCATTGTCGCCGAGCTGATCATTCGTTGCGCGTTGGCGCGCAAGGAGAGCCGGGGGCTGCATTTTTCCCTCGACTACCCGCCAGCCGAGACTGATGCTAAGTCTGCTGCGACCGTACTGACCCCATCACAAACATCCCTCCGACCGTAGCAGAGGCGTCAGGTAGGGCCAGACATGTTCGAGGATGACGGCTTGTGCCTTTGTGTTCGGGTGTAGGCCGTCCGGTTGCATATAGTCAGAACGAAGCGCCACAGGGCTAAGTAAAAAAGGCAGTAAATCTGTTTTTGTGGCCGTGGCGACTTGTTGGTAAACCTCAAAAAACACAGTCACAAACCGGTTTCCGTAGTTAGGGGGGAGTTTGTTGCCGATCAGCAATACCTGGCCACCTTGAGCGCGAGTACGCTGGATCATATCCGTCAGATTGGCGCGCATTTGCTCAGGTGACAGTCCGCGCAGGCCATCGTTAGCCCCTAATTCCAGCAATAAGCCCTGCGGGCGATGTTGCGCCAAGAGTGCGTCCAATCGCCGCAAGCCGCCCGCGCTGGTCTCACCGCTGATGCTGGCGTTAACGATGGTGACGGCGCAATGAGCCTCATTCAGCTTTTGTTGTAAAAGGTGTGGCCAGGCGGCTTCTGCGGCCATACCGTGGCCGGCACTCAGGCTGTCGCCCAAAACCACCCAAGTGGTTTGGTTGGCCAGCGTGGGACTGCTTAATAGCAGGAGGGCTATTAGGGTAAGGCTTTTCATCATAAGGCGTCGTTTGAAGCAAGTAGTGAGCGATATGGCACTCATCGTAATCGGCACCAGGGTGTCCGTCAAAAGATGCTGTAAATACATCCGTATAAGCGCTTAGGCTGTCCATAGTGGCGAAGCCTTTGCTGCCGTCCCCCTGTGTCTTCCTAGAGCTGCCGAAATTTCAAGTAAGAAAACTATACAATAATTTAGTCGTCGGTATCCGGCTGAAAAAGGCATGGATATCGCCAGGGTTGTAGTGTTTTGTAATTGGTGCTTGCAAAAGCGCGAAAGGTTAGTATAATGTTTGATTCTATCGCGGGGTGGAGCAGCTTGGTAGCTCGTCGGGCTCATAACCCGAAGGTCGTAGGTTCAAATCCTGCCCCCGCTACCAGTTTTCATGGTAAAGGCCCTATATGGGCCTTTTTCTTTTTCTGGCGGCTCACAATGCGTGAGTCTGCGCTGACGAAAGAGCCTTGTGGCTCTTTTTTTATGGCTGTAACTTGGTGAGGTTTGAGCATGAAGCAGGCTCCTGAGGCCATTTTGACACTGTTGGAGCCGGTGGTAAAAGGCTTAGGTTATGAGTGTGTGGGCATTGAGTTTAATCCGCATCCTAAGCACGGTTTGCTAAGAATTTTTATCGACAAACCGGATGGTGTCTTGTTGGAAGATTGTTCGTTGGTTAGTCATCATGTCAGTGGCGTGCTGGATGTCGAAGACCCGATTCCGGGAGAGTATCGTCTTGAAGTGTCGTCGCCCGGCGATGACCGGCCCTTGTTCAAGCTGGAGCAGTTTGCGCAATTTATCGGGCGGGACGTTAATGTGACGTTGTTTGCCCCAATCGCTGGACGTAGGCGCTGGCAAGGCGTCATTGATGCGGTGGTCGAAGATGCGGTGGTTTTGCGCACGGACGCAGGCGCACAACACATTCCGTTTCGCAGCATGAGCAAAGCACGTTTAGTGCCCGAGTATTCTTAAAAAGTAACAGGAGTGGCGTGCAGTGGCCAATAAAGAAATTTTATTGATGGCGGAAGTTTTTTCCAATGAAAAAGAAATCGATAAGGAAATTGTTTTTCAGGCTGTCGAGTCCGCTTTAGAGGCGGCTGCCTGTAAGCGCTACGAACATCCCGTCGAGGTGCGTGTCAGTATCGATCGCAAAACCGGCGACGTTGTGACCTACCGGCGTTGGGAGGTGGTTGCCGAGGCATTGCAGGAACCGGCCCAGGCGTATACGCAAATGGAATTGGCCGCGGCGCAAGCGCGGGAGCCAGAGCTGCAAGTCGGTGATTACTATGAAGAAGAAATTGAATCGGTCGGTTTTGGTCGAATTTCCGCACAAACCGCAAAGCAGGTAATCATCCATAAAATCCGCGAAGCCGAGCGTAAAAAAATTGTTGAAGCCTATCAGGATAAAGTGGGTGAATTGATTACAGGCGTGGTCAAGCGTGTTGAAAAAGGCAGTGTCGTTCTGGATCTGGGCGGCCATGTCGAGGCATTGATTCCTCGGGAGGAAATGGTTCCTCGCGAAACCGTGCGTAACGGTGATCGTGTGCGTGGCTATCTTAAAGCAGTGCGCTCTGAGCCGCGTGGGCCGCAATTATTTGTCAGCCGTACCGCGCCGGAATTGCTATTGGCTTTATTTAGACTGGAAGTGCCGGAAGTGGCCGAGGGCTTGATTGATCTGAAAGGTGCGGCGCGTGACCCGGGTGTGCGCGCCAAATTGGCCGTGAAGGCGAATGACCCACGTCTGGATGCGGTGGGTGCCTGTGTGGGTATGCGCGGGTCCAGAGTGCAGGCAGTATCGAATGAATTGGCCGGCGAGCGGGTTGACATTGTGTTGTGGAATCCTAGCGAAGCGCAATTTGTCATCAATGCCATGTCGCCGGCGGAGATTGAGTCGATTGTAATCGATGAAGATAGGCACAGCATGGACATTTCCGTGTCGAGTGAAAATTTATCCCAAGCCATCGGTCGCGGTGGACAGAATGTACGCCTGGCGTCAGAGTTGACGGGGTGGGAGTTGAATGTTATGGATGCTTCCAAGGCGATGGCGGAAAGTGGCGCGGAAGTGGAAAAAATCAGGCAGCAATTTATGGATTTGCTGGATATTGACCAAGAGATTGCGCAGGTTCTGGTTGATGTAGGCTTTACGTCCGTGGAGGAGATTGCCTATGTTCCGGTCAACGAAATGCTGGAAACCGGTGAATTCGATGTCGATACCATCAACGAATTGAAAGCGCGGGCTAAGGATGCGTTGTTGATCAGCGCCATTGCTTCGGAAGAGAAGGTGGAGTCAGTGTCGGCCTCGGAAGAGTTTTTAGCTTTAGAAGGTATGAGCGCGGAGTTGGCTGTCAAGCTGGTCGAGCAGGGACTTGTCAATGTCGAGGATGTCGCTGAACTGGCGGTTCCTGATTTGGTGGATATGGTCGGTATGGATGAAGCCAGCGCGGGCCGGTTGATCATGGCGGCGCGGAAGCCTTGGTTTGAAAGCCAGGATAGTGAGTGATAAAGGGGGCATCATGAGTGACAAAACAGTTAAGCAATTGGCGGAAGCGGTTGGTATTCCTTTGGAGAAGTTCCTGGAGCAGCTGCGCGAGGCTGGACTGACTGCCTCAGCCCCGGATGATTTGATTAACGAACAGGATAAGCTGACGCTGCTTGCGCATTTGCGCAAACGACATGGCAAAAGTGAGGACTCGGCGGCCGCGCCGCGTCGAGTGACGCTGAAACGTCGGACGGTAACTGAGATCAAGCAGGGCTCAGTGCCGGGTGGTGCGGCGAAAACGATCAGTGTCGAAGTCAGAAAAAAGAAGACTTTTATCAAAAAAGCGGTCACTGACAGTGCTGAAAACGCGGATAGTCCCGCAGTCGATGCACCCGTTGAAGCACAAATTTCAAGCCATGCCGAGGCCGAAACCACCCACCCGGTCGAGCCAGCGCCGCAAACACAGCAACCAACGGCCTCCCCAGAAACACCAGTATCTGAAATGCCTGAGGTCTCAGCCGAGGTCGAACGGCCTGAGGGTGCGCAAAGCACGGCTCAACAAGACGTAGTGACTGAAGAATTTGTGGCGGAAGTGGAGCCTGAACTGCCTGTAGCTGTGGAAACGGTGGCGGCAGACGATGGCGACAAGAAGGCCAAAGTCTCGGATGCCGAACGTAAGCGTCAGGAAGAAAAAGAAAAACGCCTGGAAGAGGCTATCGAACGTAATGCCGAGAAGGTGCGGCGACTGGCGGCGGCGCGCAGCAAAGAAAAGCAAAAGCGTAAGGTACAAACACCCGCCCAAGCGCAGACACCTGCGCCAGGACGTCGTGGCAAGAAAGGTAAAGCCAAGGTGGCCGCATCGTCCAGTGCGCAAAATAAACATCAATTTGCCAAGCCGGTCGCGCCGGTGGTCAAGGAAGTGGCTATCCCCGAACAAATTCTGGTGTCAGATCTAGCGCAGAAAATGAGCGTCAAGGCGGCCGAAGTCATCAAACAGCTGATGAAGTTGGGCATGATGGCGACCATCAACCAAAGCATCGATCAGGAAACCGCCGCGTTGGTGGTCGAAGAAATGGGTCACCAGGTAGTGATGCAAAGCGATGATGATGTGGAAGCGGAATTGCTCGCCGAACTAAGATCCGAGGAAGGTGCGCTGGAGCCGCGTGCGCCGATTGTTACCATCATGGGCCATGTCGATCATGGCAAGACATCATTGCTGGACTATATTCGCTCCACTCGGGTGGCCTCGGGCGAGGCGGGCGGTATTACTCAGCATATCGGCGCCTATCGAGTGGTGACCGATCATGGCTCGGTTACTTTCCTGGATACACCCGGCCACGCCGCTTTTACCGCGATGCGGGCGCGTGGCGCTGAAGTCACTGATGTGGTGATTGTGGTGGTCGCTGCCGACGATGGTGTCATGCCGCAGACCAAAGAAGCTGTCGAGCATGCGCGTGCCGGTAAAGTGCCGATTATCGTGGCCATGAACAAGATCGATAAGCCAGAAGCCAACCCCGACCGGGTGATGCAGGAGCTGTCCGCCATTGATGTCATTCCCGAAGACTGGGGAGGGGATGTCCAGTTCATCAAGGTGTCCGCCAAAACCGGTGAGGGCATTGATGATCTGATTGAGGCCTTGATTTTGCAAACAGAAATCTTGGAATTGAAAGCGCCCGCTGAAGGGGCCGCATCCGGCATTGTGATTGAATCTCGCCTGGACAAGGGGCGCGGCGCGGTTGCTACGGTGATTGTGCAGCAAGGGCTGCTGGAAAAAGGCCAATTCGTTTTGTGTGGTCAAGAGTATGGCCGCGTTCGAGCCATGTTTAATGAAAACGGCAAGTCCTTAAAAGAAGCCGGGCCTAGTGCGCCGGTGGAAATTCTTGGCTTGTCCAGCACGCCGAATGCGGGTGATGAATTTTTGGTGGTGCAAAACGAACGTGCAGCTCGGGAACTGGCGCAATTGCGTGAAGAAAAGCAGCGCTCTTCAGTATTGCACGCGCAGCAAAGCGCGAAGCTGGATCAGGTGTTCAGCCGCATGGGCAGTGGCGAAATTCTAAGTCTGAATGTAGTCTTGAAAACCGATGTTCAAGGCAGTTTGGAGGCGTTGCGCGAATCTTTGGCAAAATTATCCACGGAAGAAGTGGAAGTCAAAGTGGTGTATGGCGGTGTTGGCGGTATTAACGAAAGTGATGCCAACCTGGCGCTGGCTTCTGGCGCGATTCTGATGGGCTTTAACGTGCGTGCCGATGCCACGGCGCGTAAAACCATTGAAGAAAAAGCCATTGATCTGCATTATTACAGCGTCATTTATGATGCCATCGATGAAGTTAAGCAGGCCATTTCTGGCATGTTGGCGCCAGAAATCAAGGAATCTATTGTAGGTCTTGCCGAAGTGCGTGATGTGTTCCGGTCACCAAAATTTGGTGCCGTTGCCGGTTGTATGGTGATTGAAGGTTTCGTGAAACGAAACCTTCCCATCCGGGTGTTGCGCGATAATGTGGTGATTTACGAAGGGCAGCTGGAATCATTGCGCCGCTTCAAGGACGATGTGCAAGAAGTTAAAAATGGTATGGAATGCGGCATTGGCGTAAAAAACTACAACGATGTCAAAACGGGCGATCACATCGAAGTGTTTGAGCGCGTGGAAGTCAAGCGGGAGCTATAAGTCGTGGCGCGTGAGTTCAGTCGGGCGACGCGAGTGGCGTCGGAAATGCAAAAAGAGTTGGCGATGATCCTGCAACGAGAGCTGGATAGCCGGCGCTTAGGCTTTGCTACCGTGAATGAAGTGGCGTTAAACCATGATTTAAGCGTTGCCAAAGTGTATTTCACCGTCCTCAATGCCGATGACGCACAAAAGCAACGCAGCACCCGGTATCTGAATGAAGCCGCGCCGATGATTCGTTCGTTGATGGGCAAGAAAATCCGCCTCAGGGTACTGCCTGAAATCCGTTTTTATTACGACGACTCCATAGACACCGGTTATCGCATCAGTCGATTGCTGGCGGAGCGGGATTCCGAGTAAGCGTATTGATGCAGCCAAAAACAGAGCGCCGCGATATTCATGGCGTGGTGTTACTGGATAAGCCATTGGGTGTAAGCTCCAACCACGCACTGCAAACCGTCAAGCGTTTGTATCGTGCTCGTAAAGCCGGGCACACGGGCAGCCTTGATCCTTTGGCAACCGGGGTACTGCCGATTTGTTTGGGCGAGGCAACCAAAGTCTCGTCATTTTTATTGGCCGATGACAAACAGTACCAGGTGACCGTGCAACTGGGCGTGACCACCGCTACCCTGGATGCCGAAGGGCGAGTGCTGGCACAAAGGCCGGTGCCAGTGTTGTCCGAAGCGCGGCTGACGGCTTGTTTACAAGCCTTTATCGGTGACCAGATGCAAGTTCCGCCGATGTATTCGGCGCTCAAGCGCGATGGCAAAAAACTTTATCAATTGGCTCGACAAGGCCAGACCGTGGAGCGCGAGCCGCGTCCGGTTCGAATTGAGCAACTGACCTTGGTGGCCTGGGGCGAAGATTGGCTGGAGCTGGCTGTGCATTGCTCCAAAGGCACCTATATTCGCACCTTGGTCGATGATATCGGTCAGGCGCTGGGTTGTGGCGCGCATGTCAAGGCGTTGCGCCGCACGGCGGTGGGTGAGTTTACATTGGCGCATTCGGTGACCATTGAAACGCTGGCCGAAGGCGGTGACGCGGCGCTTGGCCAGGCGTTGTTGCCAGTCGATGCGGTGTTAACGGCCATGCCCGCCGTAACCTTGCCCGATAATCTGGCGGCAAAGGTGCGCTGCGGCCAGTTAGTCGTGTTTGATGTCCCTGCGGCTGTGGGTTGGGTGCGTCTGTATTCGGCAAGCTCAGCCTTGCTCGGTTTGGGTGAGATCAGTGCCGATGGTAAAATCCAGCCTAAACGTGTGTTTAATTTTTAGCGGCGGTCGAGTCTCTAATCGCGCCGCCGACCCGGTCAGGAGGCCTCCGTGTCGCCTGATTTTTTTCAGTGCTGAAAGTGTCCGTGACTGTAGCTTGGCATGGTTACGGTGGTTCAGTGCTTTTTTACCTTTCTATATTGAGGATAGCCATGCCTTTTACTCGTGAGCAAAAGCAACAAGTGATCAAAGAGTACCGTTTATCGGAAACCGATACCGGCTCTACCGAAGTACAAGTCGCGTTATTGACCGCGCAAATCACTCATCTGACCGGGCATTTCTCGGTGCATAAAAAAGACCATCATTCGCGTCGCGGTTTGCTGCGTATGGTTAACCAGCGCCGCAAACTGCTGCAATATTTGAAAGATAAAGATCAAGATCGTTACCAAACCTTAATTGGCCGATTAGGTTTGCGTAAATAATCCTCTTTACCACCATCGTGCCAGCAAACCATACAGATAAAATGGAATGGTAGGTTTAGCGGTGAGTGTTGCCCTGTCTGTCGGCCGGCAACGCTCATCCGGTCAGTTTGGCCAGGAGCCGGCAATACTTACTTTCCACTGCCACCTCCCGAGACCTTGGGCGGGGTAACGAACAGCGGAAAGTGATTTACCAACCTGCGCTGAGTGGTCAAACTTTGCAGGTCTTTGTTTTTATAAATTTGAAGGTATTAAACGCGTGAATCCGATCAGGAAAGTATTTCAGTACGGGGAACAAACGGTTGTCTTGGAAACGGGCGAAATCGCTCGTCAAGCCAATGGTGCTGTTGTTATTGATGTTAGCGGAACCACCGTTCTGGTAACCGCCGTGGGTAAACAAGAACCGCATCCTGCGGGTGATTTCTTCCCTTTAACGGTCAATTACCAGGAAAAATCTTATGCAGCGGGCCGGATCCCCGGTGGTTTTTTCAAGCGCGAAGGCCGGCCTAGTGAGAAAGAAACCTTAACCTCGCGGCTAATCGATCGTCCGATTCGTCCGTTATTTCCCGATGGTTTCGCGCATGAAGTACAAGTTGTCGCTACGGTCATGTCACTGAATCCTGAAGTGGATCCGGAAATTCCGGCGCTGTTAGGGGCGTCAGCGGCGTTGGCAATCTCCGGCCTGCCGTTTGACGGCCCCATAGGCGCGGCACGGGTAGGCTATAGCAATGGCGAATATATTCTGAACCCACTGGTTTCCGAGCTGGAGTCATCACAGCTGAATCTGGTGGTCGCGGGCACGGAAGATGCCGTGCTGATGGTTGAGTCGGAAGCGGATAATCTGTCCGAAGAGGTCATGTTAGGCGCGGTGCTGTTTGGTCATCAGCAGATGCAATCTGCTGTAACCGCCATTAAAGAGCTGGCCGAGGAAGTCGGTAAGCCGGCGTTTATCTGGCAGTCGCCTGCGGTGAATGCCGAGCTGGACACTGAGGTTAAGGCGGCGGCGGAAAGCATGATCCGAGACGCTTATCAAATTGCCGAAAAACTGGTTCGTCAGGAACGTCTGAAAGAAATTCGCGCCAACGTGGTCGCGGAGCTGACCGGTCAGGAAGCATGGGCGGATGCGGAAAGTGATATTCGCGCCACCTTGGAAAAGCTGGAAAAAACTTTGGTGCGCAGCGCCATTCTGGAAGACAAAAAACGCATCGATGGCCGTGCCTTGGATGTTATCCGGCCCATTTCCGTGCGTACCGGCGTCCTGCCCAGAACGCATGGTTCGGCATTATTTACCCGTGGCGAAACCCAGGCGCTGGTGGTGGCAACTTTAGGTACCGAGCGTGATGCGCAGGTGATTGATGCTTTGGAGGGTGAATATCGTCAGAATTTCATGCTGCATTACAACTTTCCACCTTACTGTGTGGGTGAAACCGGTATGGTGGGCTCGCCTAAGCGCCGGGAAATTGGTCATGGCCGTCTGGCCAAGCGTGGCGTACAGGCCATATTGCCGAATCTGGAAACGTTTCCATACATCATTCGCGTGGTCTCTGAAATCACCGAATCCAATGGCTCCAGCTCCATGGCTTCGGTATGCGGCACCAGTCTGGCGCTGATGGATGCGGGCGTGCCCATCAAGGCGCCGGTTGCCGGTATTGCCATGGGGCTGATCAAAGAAGGCGATCAGTTTGCCGTGTTGTCTGACATTATGGGCGATGAAGATCACTTAGGTGACATGGATTTCAAAGTGGCCGGTACTGAACATGGCGTGACTGCCTTGCAGATGGATATCAAAATCAATGGCATCACACCACAGATCATGGAAGTCGCGCTAGGTCAGGCCAAACAAGGTCGTTTGCATATTCTAGGTGAAATGAACAGAGCCCTGCCGGCTACCCGTGAGCAAATGTCCGATTACGCGCCACGTATTATTTCGTTCAAAATCGATCCGGGCAAGATTCGTGATGTGATCGGTAAAGGTGGCGTGACCATACGCAATATCACCGAAGTAACCGGCGCCAGTGTTGACTTAAGCGACGATGGTCTGGTTAAAATCGCCTCGGTAGATCGTCAGGCCGGCGAAGAAGCCAAGCGCATGATCGAAGAAATCACCGCTGAAGTGGAAGTGGGCAAAACCTACGAAGGCAAAGTGGTCAGAATCATGGATTTTGGCGCCTTTGTAACCATTTTGCCGGGCAAGGATGGTCTGGTGCATATTTCACAGATTTCTGACGAACGCGTGGAAAAAGTCAGCGACAAGTTGACCGAAGGCGATGTGGTCAAAGTGAAAGTGCTGGAAATCGACCGCCAAGGTCGGGTTCGGTTAAGCATGAAAGAGGCTGATGTCACCGAGTGATGGCCGCTGACGCTATCCTGGCGTGTCAGCAATGCCCCCGGTTGGCCGCGTTTCTGAACGACATCCGGGGGCGCTATCCTGACTACCATGCTCGCCCTGTGCCCGCTTTTGGCGCGGGGCAGCCGCGTTTGTTGATTGTCGGATTAGCGCCGGGCCTGCATGGCGCCAATGCGACCGGAAGGCCGTTTACCGGTGATTATGCCGGTATTCTTCTGTACCAAACGCTTTATGACTTTGGCTTTAGCAATACGCCGGTATCGGAACGTGCGGATGATGGCCTGGAATTGATGGATTGTCGCATTACCAATGCCGTTAAATGTCTGCCGCCCCAAAACAAGCCTAATGGTGCGGAAATTGCAACTTGCAATACCTATCTGACACAAGAGCTGGCCTGTCTGGCTGAGCTTAAAGTCATTCTTGCGCTGGGGCGGGTGGCTCATGGTGCGGTGCTTAAGGCCTTGCGTCTGAAACAGGCGGACTGGCCGTTTGCCCATCATCGGATTCATACCTTACCGAGCGGTCTGGCGTTGGTCGATAGCTATCATTCCAGCCGTTACAATATCCAAACCAAGCGTTTGACATCGGAGGCTTTTACCGATGTTTTTGTCAGTATCCGGCGCTTATTGTCTTAAATTTTCCCCTAATGACAAGCTAAGGCTTGTTTGACCATTCTGCTGTGCCTGAAGCCACGTTCGATGTTAAAACCTTTCTGAAGTCCTTAAGTGCGCAGCCGGGCGTGTATCGCATGCTCGATGCCAAGGGACAGATTCTGTACATTGGCAAGGCCAAGCAGCTCAATAAGCGCGTGGCCAGTTATTTTCGTGCCACCCCCGCTACCCCGAAGTTGCGCGCCTTGGTCGCGAAAATCGCGGCCATTGAAGTCACCGTTACGCGCACCGAAGGTGAGGCCTTGTTGCTGGAAAGTCAATGGGTCAAGCGGTATATGCCGCGCTACAACATTTGCCTGCGCGATGACAAATCCTACCCTTATGTCTGGGTCACCGATCATGCTTTTCCTCGCGTTACCTTTCATCGTGGCGCCAAAACCGGCGGAGGTCAGTATTTTGGCCCGTTTCCCAGCGCCGGCGCGGTGCGGGAAACGTTGAAATTGTTACCGAAACTGTTTCCGGTTCGGCAATGCGAGGACAGCTATTTCGCCAGTCGCTCAAGGCCGTGCCTGCAACATCAGATTGGCCGTTGTAGCGCGCCGTGCGTGGGTTTGATCGATGCTCAGCGTTACCACCAGGATGTCGAGGCTACCCGGTTGTTTTTGCAAGGCAAAAACGATACCTTGATTGACAGTTTGGTCACTTCCATGGAACACGCCAGCGTAGCGCTGAATTTTGAGCAGGCGGCGCTGTATCGGGATCGTATTCAACAGCTGCGCGTGGTGTTGGAAAAGCAGTTTCAGCAAGGCAGTCAGGGTGATTGTGATGTACTGGCCTGTGCCAGTCGTGCCGGTGTCGCTTGTGTGCAAGTGTTTTTTATTCGCGGGGGTCGCAACCTGGGTAATAAAAGCTATTTCCCAAGGCTATCGGACAGCGCCGAACCTGCCACCGTTTTGAGTGCTTTTATCGCGCAGTACTATCTGGAGCGCCCGACCCCTGAAGTTTTAGTGCTCAGTCATTTGCCCGACGAGGCCGAATTACTGGCTGAGGTATTGCACGACAAAAATGGCCGCGCCATCCAGTTAACCTGCCAGGTACGGGGTGAGCGACAGCAATGGCGGCAAATGGCGATGACCAATGCCGAACACGCGCTGACTCTGCAACTGGCCAGTCGTCAGGACAACCAGCAGCGTTTTATCAGTCTTCAGCAGGCATTAAAACTGCCGGTGCTACCCGAGCGTATTGAATGCTATGACATCAGTCACACCCAAGGCCAGCAAACGGTCGCCTCATGCGTGGTGTTTGATCAGCACGGCCCGGTGAAATCCGCCTATCGCCGCTTTAATATCGACGGCATCACGCCAGGTGACGATTATGCCGCCATGCAGCAGGTGATTGAACGCAGGTTCAAGCGCCTGCAAAAACACGCAGCGGCCATGCCGGAGGTGATTTTTATCGATGGTGGTAAAGGTCAAGTAGCGGCGGCGCAGCAGGCAATGACGGCATTGGCTATAAATGGTGTTATGATAGTCGGCGTTGCCAAAGGGCCGGCTCGAAAATCTGGCACCGAACAATTTTTTCTGCCCGGGCAAGCGCGGCCAGTGTTTATTCCGCCGACGCAAAGCTGTCTGTTGCTGATTCAGCATATTCGCGATGAAGCGCATCGCTTTGCGGTCAAAAGTCACCGCCAGCGCCGCGCTAAAGCGGGAATGGAGTCACGCCTGGCCAACATACCCGGGTTGGGGCCAAAACGAAAGCGCACATTACTTCAACAGTTTGGCGGTGTGCCGGGCCTTGAGCGCGCCAGCATTGAAGCGATTGCAAGTATTCAAGGCATTGGCATATCGCTGGCGCAACGAATCTATCATGCTTTACACGAGATCGATGGCCATTGAACTGAATCTGCCGATCTACCTGACACTGCTGAGAATCCTGCTGATTCCGTTGCTGGCAATATTGTTTTATCTGCCTTGGGAGTATGCAAGACTCAGTTGCACGCTGGTGTTTGTGCTGGCGGCGATTACCGATTGGCTGGATGGCTACTATGCCCGCAAGCTGAACATGGTCAGCTCATTTGGCGCCTTTCTGGATCCTGTCGCCGATAAACTGATGGTCGCGGTAGTGCTAGTGCTGCTGGTTCAGGATGAAGCCTCCGTGCCCTTAGCCATAGCATCGGCTATCATTATTGGCCGAGAGATCACCATCGCATCGTTAAGGGAATGGATGGCGGAAATTGGCCAACGTGGTATCGTGCAGGTATCCCAAATGGGTAAGTGGAAAACCACGTTGCAAATGCTGGCCTTGGCATTACTGCTTTACCGCGAGGATATCGCCATGCTGCCGGTTGCCACTATCGGGTATGGTATGCTTTATATTGCGGCAGTGTTGACCTTATGGTCGATGGTGAGCTATTTACGTGCGGCCTGGCAAACAATGAATAATTAAAGCCAGGTGAGTCAATTACCAAAATTTATACAGCACACTTGATGTAGCTGGCAGGCTATGGACAAGGAAAAAAATAATCAGAACAAACCGGATATTAAGGATGAAATTTTATTGGTGGCGTTGCATCTGTTCAGCCAGCAAGGTTTTCATAATACCGCGCTGAAAGATATTGCCCAGGCGATTGGCGCCAAAACAACATCCTTGATTTACCAGCATTATGAAAACAAACAGGCCATTGCCCAATGTTTGTATGACACCATCATTGACAACCTGAACGTTTCCATCGACGAAATCCGAAGGCGCACTAAAAAGCCATCAGAACAACTTCGGGAAATTGTTGGTCTGTTATTTCGTTTGCGTGTTGACGCTCCTGAAGTGTTGCGCTTTCTGTATTTCACCAACATCAGCGAGATATTACCCGCTGTGCCTGGCCTGTTAAAATCTCCGCCGTATCAGAAAATTCTGAAAGTTATGCAAGCCGGTATGCGTTGCGATGAAATTAAAAATCTGGATCCGGTGTTTGCCTATGCGGCATTTTTTGGCATTATCGAGCAAACGCTGCGCTTATCCTTACAGAACGAACTGACTAAAGATCTGGACGTCAGCCAATCGCAGGCATGGTTACTGGCCTGGAGCGTCATCAGTAAGAAAAATTGATGCCACTGGCAGATTTCGCCCTGGTAGCTCAGCTGGATAGAGCGTCCCCCTCCTAAGGGGAAGGTCGCAGGTTCGAATCCTGCTCGGGGCACCAATTCACACGATCAAGCCCTGTCATACGACATCAAGACCCGGGAGCTTCAAGGCTTTGCGGGTTTTTTTATGTCCCATGCTGTAAGCAATAATGCAAGGAGCCGGAGTTGCAACAGATGCTGCGTTATCAGTAGCTTCTGCTGGTGCGGCCGCTGTTGGAGGGGGTGCAGGCGCGTTGCCGGAAAACGGCATCTCGTGTGTCTTTTACTTTTGTTCAAGGCGGGATGGACGCCCTAAAAAATCAAGATGGCGAGGCTAACGAAAGCGTAAAAGTAGAGAAACTTTCTAAGCCCCTTGCTATCGTTGAAAACGGATTAAGTGTTCCTGCATCATTTACACAAAACCAAATTATTAAGGTGCAGACAGAAATCACCGATGACCTTACCATAATAAAAGGTCAAAATGAAATACACTTTCTATCAAATTCAATAAGATATTTTGTGGAAAGTCATATGGGTAGAACAGGGATTGATTGCGGTATATCGTATGCTTTGCAATATGATCTGAAGGCGGTCACTAATTACTTAAAAAGTAACTCAGGTATTCGGTTTCCTGGATATCTTCTGCATCAATCCACATGCTTATGCAAAACGATAAAGGATTAGAGAGAGACCAACAACTCTTGATAGAGGCTCCTGGCCCAGTTTCTATTTCTCATGTGCTAATTGGGGAAGGGCAGGTGTTTAGCCCGCCCTTCCCGCAACCCCAGACCTTCAAAAACGAATGCTCATGTCGGCCGAAATCAGCAATTGATCATCATCGCGCCCGTCATCGAAAGCATCGCCATCGGTGGTCCAGTCGTAACGGATTTCCGGGCGGAACGTCAGCCAGGTGGTAGGTTGGTAATTCAGCCCGATGGTCGCTGCTAAATAATGATTGGCTATGCCGGACGGCAGGCTGTTATTGCGGCCAATCGGGCCGATACGGGTGCCGTCTTCATCGCGAAACCATTCAAAACGAACACCGGTGGCCAGATGATCGTCAATATCATAGGTCAGGTATTGATTGATGCCATACCATTTGGCGGCATCAGCGTCTTGGCTGACTTCCTGAACACCTAAATCATGTTGCAAGGTGTAGTGCAAGCGGTCAGTGATGTTGTGACTGACCACAATGCTATACATACTGCGATGAAATTCATCCCGCTCGTTAGCGCCTTGGGTATCGCCGGTAATCAATGAAAAAGCCACGCTGGTATTTTCGTCATCCGTGGTATAGCTGATGCCGCCCAGAAAATTGGGGGGTTGCTGAAAAAACGAGTCCCAGCCCGAGACCACGCCCAAGGTTGCGGTGAAATTATCGTTGAGCGGATACGAGGACAAAATGCCAGTGTGGGTAAACGGCTCGCCGTATTGCATGGTATAGGCGTGGGAGAAAAAGAAGTTGTCCGGAGCGGTAACCACTTCATAACCGATAATGGTGTAAAAATGACCGATTTTAGTGGTTAGGCCATTGCCGATGGGCGCGAAAATCTCGGCATAGGCTTGAGGGAACACCAGTTGGTAGAAGTCGCTATCTACCAGAGTGTCATCGAAATTGGCTTGGGCGGAAAAGCGGGCATCAGTGCCATAAAGCAGATCGGCGCGAAAGCCAATGTCCCAATTTTTTGTTTCCGGATGCGTGGCGCGTTCAATAAAGCCATACAGCTGATGCATGTTGAATTCGTTGGCGCGGTCGTTGAACGTGACCGGGCCGTTGAAATTATCGCGTGGGTCGTCAGGGTTGCCGGCAATGCCTACGCTGACCCAGCCACCTGCAGTAATGCCTAAATCCTGCAGCAGGCTACTGTGATTGATGTTGAAGCCAGTCAGGCTTTCAATGGCGCCTTCGTCGTCGCCGTAGGCGATGAAAGGTTGCGCCAGGGTGAGTCCTAGCGCGGTAGCAAGCAATCGAGAGGTGCTGGATTTTTTTTGATCGTTCATAGTATGACCCTTGACAAGAGTGGCAAAAATGACCGCCCGGACTGCGTTGCTGGCTATGCGATTGCAGATTGGGCAGGCGCTGCTCTGTTTGCAAGCGAATTATATGCCAACGACGGATGTGTGGGTTTCATTTGGCATATCATGGGGTGTGTGTCCAGGCCCTGCACTGATCAAGGGCATGTCACGCACGCTTTTGAGGACGTTAACCGGAACATGCAGGGTAACCAAAAATCTCCCTCAATCCCACTTTTCCAAAATGGATTGAGGGGGGCAATGTCCGGCCAACGTGGCTGAGTCGAGGGCGAGATTAATGCAGCAGCACGTCGTGATGGGCGGCAAGCGATGCCAGCCTGGCGGTGTCGATGACTTGCACGAACGCAGGTAACGCAGCTTTCTTCAACCCGAGTGCGGTCAATGTGCTGGCCTCTATCCATACAGTGTCAATATCATACAGGGGCAGCGCTTTAAGCCGGCCGTTAACCGGTTCGGTCAAAAGGCGTGCGCCCTGGTCTTGCAACAGGATCGCGACCTCCAGCCCGAAGGCGGCAAGGGTCATGGCGCTGTCCAGTGCTTCTTCGGCCAGAATGCCATCATGGCTAATCTGGTACAGCACGGTTTTTGTCATCAGAACACCTTAACCCGGTCGGCCAGCACCACCGCTTCCGCCCACAGGCCCAGCCCGGCAACGCGAAAGCCCGGCAGTAAATGCGCCGGCGATAACTGAGCTTCGTTTAACCAGCCCCGGCGCAGCGCTGCCGACACACACACCACTAAATCCAGGTCATGCGCCCGTGCCAGCTCCGACCAGTTGGGTCGAAATGCGGTATGGTTTGGGTCGTGGCTGAACGCATAGCTGACCGCGTGATGATAGAAAAAAATGCGTACCAGTTCATGCCCTTCGGTGAGTGCTGTTTGGGCGCATTGCCAGGCTCGGTTGCCCAGCTCGGTATCGATGGGGTCGTGATTGAGTTGCAAGGCAAGGCGCATGGTCGTTAAGGCATGGAGGTGCGCCCGCTCAAGGCATGGGCTAAAGTGTGACTGTCGGTGTATTCCAAAGCACCGCCCATTGGCAGGCCATGCGCGATACGGCTGACCTGAACGCTGTTTTGCCGGGCGTGTTCAGCCAGTTGGTAGGCGGTGGCCTCGCCTTCAACCGTGGCGCTGGTGGCGATGATCAGTTCTTTGACATCGGGGGCGGACAGGCGTTGCGTCAGCAAGGGCAGGCCCAGTTCTTCAGGGCCAATACCATCGAGCGGCGACAAGCGGCCATGCAGTACGAAATAGTGGCCGCGATACACGCCGGTTTGTTCCAGGCTCCAGACATCGGCCGGGCTTTCCACCACGCACAACAGGCAGGCGTCACGTTGGCTGTCTTGACACAAGACGCATAAGGCATGTTCGGTCAGGGTGCGGCAGCGTTGGCACAGGCCGACGTTGGCAACGGCGGCAGCTAAAGTTTCAGCCAATGCTTTGGCGCCTTCCCGGTCGCGTTGTAGCAGATGAAAAGCGATGCGTTGCGCGGATTTTTGGCCAATGCCGGGCAGGCAGCGCAGCGCTTGGATCAGCTCACGAACGTGGTCGCTGCTGTTGGTATTCAGAATGGCCATTCAAATCCGGGAGGAATCGGCATGCCGGCGGTGACTTCGGCCATTTTTTCTTTCTTCAGCTTGCTGACTTTATGCACGGCATCGTTGATGGCGGCGGCGACCAGGTCTTCCAGCATGTCTTTGTCATCATCCACCAGGGATGAATCGATAGTCACTTTACGTGCTTCCCGCTCGCCATTCATGACGATGCTGACCAGGCCGGCGCCCGATTCGCCGGTCACTTCCATGGCCGCGATTTCCTGGCGCATTTTGGTCATGTTTTCCTGCATTTTCTGAGCTTGTTGCAGCATTGAGCCCAAGGCGTTTTTCATCTGAGATAACTCCTTAACGTTAATCGTGTTCAGGTTTGATGGAATGAGGGGCGACGGTGGCGGCGAAAGTCTGGCTGAGGGCCTGCACCGTCGTATCCTGGGCGATGCTGTGTTCGGCCTGTTGCTGGCGCTGGTCGCGAGCCTGTTGTTCGACTTGTGCCGGGGTGGGGGGGGCGGTGTTTGTGCTGGCCGTGATGCGAATGACCAGCTTTAGTGGGCGCGCAAAGTGTTGTTGCAGCGCGGCTTGTAAGTTGTCCGCGGTGGTTGTGGTGTGCAACGTATTCAGTTCCGGGGCCAGAGCCAGTTCGCATCGATGTTCATCCAGGCTGACCAGGGTGCAGTTTTTAGCCAGTTGGCCGGTCATCGCGCTCAGTCGCAAGGACGCGATCAGCTGATGCCAATCGGTGTCGTTAGCGGGTTTTGGTGTTTCAAGTGGTGTGTTCGGCGTAGCTTGTGGCGCGGGTTCATTGGCCGGGGTGCTGTATGGTGCGGGCGCGGCTTCAGGTTGTGTGGTCTGGCGCGGGGTGGCGGTGGCAGGGCTGTCGGGCCGGAATGCCAACATACGCAGCAGCACCATTTCCAGGCCGTCGCGGGGATTAGGGGTCAGTGCCAGATCTTTCAGGCCCATTAAGCCAATCTGGTAAAACAATTGCACCGTTTCCTGAGGCATTCGCGTTGCCAGTTCAGCGACTTTGCTTTCCGGAAACAACGTGTCCAGCGCATCCGGGGCTTGCTGATACAACGCGACGCGATGCAAGAGTTGCAGGCATTGTTTGAGCAGCATGGCAAAATCGGGCGCACTATCGGCAATTTCTGCCAAGGTTTGCATCACTGCGCTGACATCGTGTTTGGCCAGGGCCGCGACCAGCGCCAGCACCGGGTATCGGGCCACTAAACCCAGCATGGCTTCGACATCTGTCAGCCGCACGCTGCCGCCGCCATGGACGATGGCTTGATCCAGTAAGCTGAGGCTGTCGCGCATACTGCCATCGGCAGCTTGCGCCAGCAGTTGCAAGGCTTCCGGTTCCGCGTCAATTTGTTCCAGGCCGGTAATGTGCGTCAGGTACCCGGCAATCTGCGCCACCGGCAGGCGTTTCAGGTTCAATTGCAGGCAGCGTGATAACACGGTGACCGGCAGTTTTTGCGGGTCCGTGGTGGCCAGCAGAAACTTTACATGCGCCGGCGGTTCTTCCAGGGTTTTCAGAAAGGCATTGAAGCTGGCCCCGGACAGCATGTGTACTTCGTCGATCAGATAGACCTTGAAACGCCCCATGGCCGGCGTATATTGGGTGTTTTCCAAAAGCTCGCGGGTTTGTTCAACCTTGGTGCGCGAGGCGGCATCGACCTCGATTAAATCAGGGAACTTGCCTTGGTCAACCGCATTGCAAACCGAACATTGTCCACAAGGTTCATGACCCTCAAGGGCCAGACAATTGATGGTTTTGGCGAAAATGCGCGCCAGCGTGGTTTTACCGACGCCGCGTGTGCCGGTGAATAAATAGGCGTGATGCAGTCGATCTTGGGCAATGGCGTGGGTCAGGGCTTTGACAACATGAACCTGGCCGACCAGTTCGGAAAATTTGCGTGGCCGCCATTTGCGGGCCAGAACCTGATAAGTCATGACCGGCTTAAGATGAAGAGAGTGTTGGGAGGAGGCTGCGCCAGCTGCATCCCGGCACACGAATCCCCTGCTACCGTTGCTTCCTTCCGGACCTGGCGGGGTTCACAGGGTATCGTTGCGAGAGAACCGACACAACCTCCATAGAACATGACCTGTCTTGACAGGCCAAGCGCGCTATTATGACAAAACTAAACGGGTTGTTCAAGTCTAACTTGCACCTGATAGCCATTTGCACGGGGCTTTAAGGCGCTGTCGAGAGCGGCTGAATATGACGATAGCCGGTCACTGTTTCCGGCATTAACCCTAAAAATAAAAGATACATCAATTGACAGAATGTGCCGACGCCAGGCGGCGCATTGCAATGCGGGCGTTACTATCGCAAAGTACCTGCAAGGCCAGCTCTGCCGGCTTTCCCTTATGAGACTGGCAAGGAGCCTACTTGTTGCTCCCTTTTTGAGGTTGTCGTCATAGAGCCTGACATGGATATGCTGACGAGCGCCGGGTGCCGCAATTTGCCTGGCAAAGGCGATAAAATAACAACCTTACCACTCACGCGCCAGGCGGCCGTGACTGTTTTGAGAGGAATCTGGCATGACGCTATTGCTGAATCATCCTGTTCTGGCCAAGCTTGGCGAAAGTATGCAGGCGGAGGTGTTCAAAGTCCAAGCGCCGGACAGCGAGCGTTTTTGGGTCTTGAAAAAAGTCAAATCCAGATTCTGCATCAAAGGCATGACCGACTATGTCAGTCAACAGATCGACCAGTTGCGCGCCTTGCAACTGCCACACACTCTGATTCCGGAAATCTTAGGCCATGACCATGGTGCGTTGGTGCTGAAGCAGGATTTCATCGATGCCCGGCCGTTAAGTCAGTCGTTGCCATGGGCGGACACGCCGGCGGTCGATGCGGTGCTGCGCTTTGCGATCGAGCTGGCTGAACGCCTGGAAACCGTGCATAAGGCCGGGCATATTCATAAAAGCTTAAAGCCCAGCAATATTCTGCTGCGCCCGGATGGGGCGGAGTTCTGGTTGATCGATGATGTGCGTATCCTGGACATCAATCAGGTCAGCCATTTTATTTATGACCCAGGCTTTCGCGTCGAGACCCTGCCTTTTCTATCGCCCGAGCAAACCGGGCGTATCAAGCACACGGTCAGTTACACCACCGACTTGTATTCACTGGGCATGGTGTTATATGCCTGCCTGGTCGGCAAGCCGCCGTTTTGTTTCGATGACCCGGTGGCCATCATTCATTCGCATCTGGCGGAAACCCCGGAGAACCTGCATGCACGGGATGCGCGCATTCCAGCAAAGCTGGCCGAAATCATTGCCCGGCTGTTGGCGAAAGCGCCGGAAAAACGTTATCAGACCGCATCAGGGCTGGCGCACGACTTGCGTATTGTGTTGCGGCAATGGCAAAGAGGGCGGGTGATTGAAGATTTTCCTTTGCAGCAAAAAGATTTCAGCCATCGCATCACCATTCCATCGGTGATGGTTGGCCGCGATCACGAAAAACAAGCGTTGTTAAATGAATTCAAAAAGGTTTGTTCCGGCGTGTTTCGGGCGGCTTCTATTTCCGGCTTTTCCGGTATCGGCAAAACCCGGCTGATTCAGGAGTTGCAACTGCCGGTTGTCGCCAGCCACGGTTATTTCACTTCGGGCAAATTTGATCAATTCCAAAAGCATATTCCCTACAGCACGCTGATTCAGGCGTTTACCGGTTTCATCAAAACCATTTTGTCCGAGGATCAGGCACGTATCGATGCTTGGCGGCAGCGCATCGGTGAACGTCTCGGTGACCATGGCCAATTGATGATCGACCTGGTGCCGGAGCTGGCATGGATTATCGGCCCGCAACCGGTGGTGCCCGATCTGCCGCCGGTGGAAGCGCGTAACCGCTTCAACGATACCATTGGCTGCTTTATCGCGGCGCTGGCCGACCAGGAACATCCGTTGACCTTGTTTATCGATGACCTGCAATGGTGCGATGGCGCCACCTTCGATGTTCTGGAAAGTTTATTCGACAATGCCTTGGATTATCCCTGGGTGTTCTGGGTGGGGGCTTACCGGCACAATGAAGTCGATGCCAGCCACCGGTTGACCGGGCTGTTGGAGCGTATCCGGCGCGGCAAGCAATCGCTGCTGGAAATCAGGCTGAACGCGCTGGGGCGGGCCGAAGTGAATTTGATGACTGCCTACATTCTCAATACCTATCCCATGCGTACCGAGGCACTGGCCAACATCATTTTCCAGACCTCGACCGGCAATCCCTTGTTCGTTAACGAAAGCCTGCGCTGGTTGCACCGGTACCGGCATTTGCATTTAGGCGATGATGGCGTCTGGAGCTGGGATGACGATCAGCTGCGACATACCCGGCTTCCCGAAACCGCGTTGGATTTGTTCAAGGACAAAATCGCCAAGTTAAAGACGCCCACGCAGGCGCTGTTGATGATCGGTGCTTGCCTTGGCGCCCATTTCCCGGCTGAAGACCTGGCGCAAGTGGCTGATATGAATCTTGCCGCCTTGTACCGGGCCTTGGCCGATGCGTTTGCTGAAAACATTCTTCTGTGTGAGAAAGACCAACTGTATTTTTTTCACGACCAGGTGCAGGCGGCGGTGGAAAGCTGCATGGATACAGCGCAAAAACGTGCCATACACGAGCGTATCGCGAGCGCCTATATCGCTGCGTTGCCGGATGCCGCCGAACCGAACGCGCACGGACAGTTGTTCGCGATTGTCGAGCATTTGCACAACGGTCGCCCCGAGCAGCCGGATAACGCTCGGCGCCAACAAGAGGCGGTGTTCAATTATCACGCCGGTATCGCCGCGATGAAAGCGCTGGCGATGGACAATGCCAATTTTTTCTTCAGCCAGGCCAAGGCGTTGTACCCTGAGCCTTCCTGGACGCGGGATTATGACTTTTTGTTTCCCCTGTACAAATATCTGGCTCGCACTGAAATGGCGCTGGGCAATCAACCGGCCTCCGAAGTCATTTTGCACACTCTGGTCGCGCAGGCGAAAAACGATCTGGATCGGGTCGATTGTTTGTATGAACAAACCACGGGGCTGTCGTCCATGGGCAAATTCAAGGAAGCCATCGAGCTGGGCAATCGCGGGCTGAATTATTTTGGCCGGGCGATTCCAGGCGACGATGACCTGGCCCTGACGCGCGCCGCCAAGATTCTTGAGCGGATTCACCGCGATCATGACGATGTTTGGCAACGGATTCTCGACATCACTCCCTCTGGCGATCGGGCGACGCGCATCGAAACCGGCATCTACAGCGAATTGATCCCGGACTATTATCTGGCCGGCATGGTGCCACAGCTGTATTTGTCAGCCATTCAATCGACTCAGAACTGTCTGGCCGGCGGCGTTGATGAAACGGTGATTTATGGCTTCTCGATGGTCGGTTTGTACTTGCAGCGCCAAGACCGTTACACCCTGTCGTTTCGTTATGAAGACCTGGGGCTGGCCTTGTCTGAGCGTTATCCTGACACCTTTGGCGCCACTAAAGGCATCAATGGCATTTTATGGACCAATATGCATAACCGCCGCGACTCCGAACATATCATTCAACAGTGTCAGCGCAATATTCATCGCGGCAAAAACTGTGGCGATTTATATAATGCCGGCCTGTCTTACGGGCCGTATTTATGGCATTTGATCCATCAGGGCGCTGATTTTCAGCATATCAATGAAGTCGCCCAACAATGTCGGCGCTTTTCCAGAAAATTTAATTTGTCGCTGTCTTTGGGGCTGGCCGAAAGTGTTCTGGCCGGCTGGTGTGATGCAATGTGCGATAAACGGGCTGAATTCGACGACCGGAAAATTCAGCTTAAGCTGGCGCAATGGGCGCAGGCTGAACATGTGGTATTGATCGGCGGTTTTTATACCTTGAAAGGTTTGAGTGGTCATTTTCTGGGCGACTATGCTCAGGCTGCAACCTATTTAACCCAGGCCGAACCATACCTTCGCGGCTTGAGCGACAATATTCTCAACCGTTTGTGGTATGTGTTTCGCTATGTCAACGGCCTGAGATTGCATGATACGCCCGATGCCAAAGAGCGCGAAACATGGGCACATTGTCTGGAGCGGGTGACCACCTGGGCGTCGCTAGGCCCGATCCTGCGTCCTTATCTGACCTGGATGAAGCTGGAACAGGCCGCGCATGAGCAGGATTTCAGCCGGGCGCGCGGTTTGGCGCTGGATGCCATCGACCAGGCCGATGCGCAGCATTTTGTGTTTCTGCAAGGCTTTGTTCACGAGCGCTTGGGCCAGCTGTTAAGCGCCCGGCAACACCCTCAAGCCGGTTTTTATTTCCACCAGGCACAGGCTGCCTATCAGCACTGCGGCGCGGAGGTCAAAGCCTTGCAACTGGTGCAGAAGCATACCGTTGCGATGGCCGAACCCTACCACCGCAACGACACCTCGCTGAATCAATTGCTGGATATCGACTATCTGGTGCAAGCCACCCGGGCCATTACCCAACAACTCGACCTCAAGCCTTTGCTGGGCGTGATTATGAAATCGGTGATGGCCAGGCTGGGCGCCAAAACCGGCTATTTATTGATAGCTGAGCAGCAACATTTAGACGTGCTGGCCAAAGCAGTCAAATACGATGCTGTCGAAGTCGAAATTCATGACCGTCATGTACTGGATACGCCCTTGTTGAGTTCTGCCATCGTCAATTATGTGTATCGAACGCAAGCGTTAGTGGTATTGCGCAATGCTATCGAGGAAGGCGATTTCAAAACCGATGACACCGTACAACGCCAACAGCTGAAGTCGGTTTTGTGCGTGCCGCTGCAAATACAGCAACAAGTGCTGGGTGTGTTATATCTGGAAAATCATTTGATCAAAGCGGTGTTTTCCCCCGAAGACATCGAAATGACGCGCATGTTGACCGCGCAAGCCGCGATCGCCTTGCAAAACACCCGTTTGATCGAATCGATGAAAAAATCCCAGCAAGAAGTGGAGAATCTGAACAAACAGCTGGAAGAGCGGGTCAGTGAACGCACTTCGGCCTTGAATCGCGCCAACGAGGAACTGGAGCATTTTGCCTATGTAGTCTCACATGACCTGAAGGCGCCGCTGCGCGCCATTAACCAACTGTCCAGCTGGATTGCCGAGGATTACAGTGATGCTTTCGATGATGAGGGCCGCGAGCAAATGACCTTGCTGCAGGGCCGCGCCAAACGCATGCATGAAATGATCGACGGCATTTTGCAGTATTCACGAGTCGGTCGTATTAAAGACCCTGATGAAACGGTGGATCTGAATGTGTTGCTGCAAGAAATTATCCGGCACATTGCACCTCCTGAGCACATTACCATTCAACAGACCGACCGGCTACCGACGGTAAAAGGTGAAAAGCTTAGATTATTTCAGGTTTTTCAGAATTTATTGGATAATGCGATCAAATATAACGATAAAGATCAGGGACTGATCGAAGTCAGCTGCTGTGCGCGTGATGACTTCTGGGAATGCAGTATCAAGGATAACGGCCCGGGTATCGCCCCTGGTTATCAGGAAAAAATCTTCCAACTGTTTCAAACCCTTTCACCTAAGGATCAATCCGACAGCACGGGTATTGGCCTGAGTTTGATTGAAAAAATCGTGACCCATTGGGGCGGCGAAATCCGTCTGGAATCAACCCCGGGAGAGGGCTGTAAATTTATGTTTACTCTACCTAAAGCAAATGCTCAATGACTGATGTACCGCCTATTTTACTGGTCGAGGATGACCAGGTTGATATCATGATCGTCAAGCGTGGCTTCAGAAAGTTGAACGTGATCAATGAGCTGATGGTCGTCAATGATGGGGAACAAGCCTTGGCATATCTCGAACACGCCTTATCCAGATTGCCGTCGCTGATTTTACTGGATATCAATATGCCGAAAATGAATGGCAGAGAATGCCTGAAACAGCTCAAGAAACATCCAGTATTCAAAACCATTCCGGTGGTGATGTTAAGCTCTTCCCAGGAACGTCACGATGTCGATCAATGCCTGGAAATGGGGATTGTCGGCTATATACTGAAATCGGTCGAATTTGCTGACTTTTTAACGTCGATTCAGGTACTGAAACCCTACTGGATACAGCGTCCATGATGTCGGGTACGCTGGTGCCGGTGCAAGTGTTATTGATTGAAGACGATCTGGCCGATCAAATGAGCTTCAAACGTCTGGTCAAACGCCAGCAGTTACCCTACCAGTACCAGATCGCAGGCTCGGTGGCCGAGGCCAAAACGCTGTTGCAACAACAAGCGTTTGACATCATTCTGGCCGATCATGCGCTGGGCGATGGCACGTTTTTCGACCTTGTTGAGTATATTCCCCAAGCAACACCCTTTATTTTTGTCACCGGCAGCGGTAACGAGGCCGTGGCGGTCAAAGCACTGAAATTAGGCGCCGCCGATTACTTAACCAAAGACATTCATGGCGAATATCTGAATCTGATTCCGCTGACCGTGGACAGTGTGCTGAAAGTCCGGGCCAACGAAATGGAATTGGTGAAATATCGCCAAAAGCTTGAGCAAATGGTCGCGGTTCGCACCCAGTCCTTGCATGAAGAAATTGACCGTCGGCAGCAACTCGAAGCACGTTTGATTCAGGAAAAGCAGCGTGCCCAGGTTACGTTACAGTCGATTGCCGATGGCGTTGTGGTGGCTTCACTACAGGGCGAGATCGAGTTCATCAATACGGCGGCCGAAAAACTCAGCGGTTGGACGCTGGCCGATGCCAAAGGCCATCATGTCGATACGGTGTTTTGCATTATCGATGAACATACGCGCCAGCCGGTTGCCAATTCCATTGCGCAATGTTTGCAGCAGCGCTCGCCGATCACATCGACTTGTCATGCGATGTTGATTGATAAAGGCGGCAAGGAATATGCCATACACGATTCTATCGCGCCCATCCATGACGACTGCGGTGAGCTGTGCGGTGTAGTGCTGGTATTCAGTGATGTCAGTCACGCCCAACGGCTGTCGCGGCAATTAGCCTATCAAGCCGCGCATGACCCTTTAACCGGTCTGGTCAATCGACATGAGCTGGAAACCCGTTTACAGGGCGTGCTAGCCAGGCGTCAGCATGATCAGGATGCTTATGCTTTTTGCTATCTCGACCTCGATCAATTCAAAGTGGTCAACGATACCTGTGGCCATTCGGCAGGCGATGAACTGCTTAAACAAATCACCGCGTTATTACAGGCCAGAGTGCGCAAGCGCGATACCTTAGCGCGCTTGGGCGGTGATGAGTTTGGCGTGCTGATGGAATGTTGTGAGCTTGAGCAAGCCAAACGTCTGGCCAATGATTTACGCGAGGTGATTGCCGATTATCGGTTTAATTGGCAGCAGCAAAGCTTTCGTATCGGCGTCAGTATTGGCCTGATTGAAATCACAGAAGAATTCAACAGCTTAAGTGATTTACTGATGGTCGCGGACGCCGCATGCTACGCCGCCAAGGACGCTGGCCGCAATCGGGTGTATATCTATCAGAAAGATAGCCAGGAAATTCAGCGCCTGTCAGGACAAATGCAATGGGTGGTGAAGCTGCATGAGGCCTTTGATCATCAGCGTTTTACGCTGTACCGACAGCCCATTCATTCGATTGCGCAAGGCGAGGGGCTGCATTATGAAATTTTACTGCGTATCGTCAATGCCGATGGCAAGCTGGTGCCGCCGGGTGCGTTTATTCCAGCCGCCGAGCGGTATGGACTGATGTCACGGATAGATGCCTGGGTGATTGAACAAACCTTTCTCTGGTTGGCCGAGCATCCTGAGGCGCTGGCTGAGTTGGCGGTTTGTTCCATCAATCTGTCCGGGCAAACCCTGTCGCATGATTCGCTACAGTCCGACATCAACACCCTTATCAAACGCTATGCGTTACCTGCGGAACGTTTTTGTTTTGAAATCACCGAAACAGCGGCGATTGCCAATTTGAACCAGGCCACACGGTTTATGTGCGCCATGAAAACATTAGGCTTTCAGTTTGCGTTGGATGATTTCGGCAGCGGCTTGTCATCGTTTGCCTATCTGAGAAATTTACCGGTCGATTATCTGAAAATCGATGGCATGTTCGTCAAGGATATTGGCACCGACCCGGTGGATTTGGCCATGGTCAGGTCGATCAATGAAATCGGCCATTTACTGGGCAAGCAAACCATTGCTGAATTTGTCGAAAATGCAGCGATTTATCAGCAGCTGGTCGATTTAGGCGTTGATTATGCCCAAGGATACTATCTTGGCAGGCCCGAGCCATTATCGGCCTGACGCCCGGCGTCGGCAACCGTTCACAGATCAACATTCGGCACCAGGGTGTCCGTCAAGGACGTTGTGAATACATCCCTGTAAGCGCTACGCCAGCATTCTAAGCTGGCGTGAACCAGCTTCCCCCTTTTTTTCAAAGGGGGATTTCAATACAGACCGGGCACAAGCCGCCAAGTGCGTTGCTGGTAGTGACGATAACGGACGCCAAAATGCTCGGCCAGCAAGCGTTCTTCCAGAGTGATGCGTCGGACTACCACGCTCAGCGCCGGCAGCAGCAGCGTGCCTGCAGCCAGCACATCGCCCAGCGCCAAACCGATACCCAGCAATGCCAGCAGCAGGCCGCTGTAAGTCGGGTGGCGCAGGTAGCGATACCAACCATCGCAAATCAGTGGCTGTCGTACCTGGATGCACAGGTGCGTGTGAAACGCGTCACCGAGTTGTGCAATGGCGCGGAAGCGGCAGGTCAGACCCAGCAGCACCAGCAGTAGCGCAAGCGCTTGCCGGGGCAGGTAGCTGACCGGTATAGGCAGCCAATAAAAGTTTTTGATCACCAATGCCAGGCTCAAGCATGACCCCAGCGTCAGCCATAACGGTGTCGCACTGCCTTGTACGGATGCGATATGCAACACGCTGTCCTGGTTGCCGCGCCGTGTCAGACGCAACTCGGCCCAAAGCCAAGCCAGTGCAATCAATCCCCAACCCAGTCTGACTTCCCACATAGCGATAACCCCTGAAAAAATTCAGATTCCGCCGGCCAGCCATTGCTGGAGAGCCGGGATTAACAGTTTCGCCGCTACCAGTAGCATCACCACGGCGAAAGCTTGCCGCAGCCGTTCCGCCTGCAAACGATGCGCCAGCGCGACCGCCAAGGGCGTGGCCAGCGCACTGCCCAGCAAAATGCCCAGCAACACCGTTTCCGCCATGAAATAGCCTGGCGATTGGTAATCACGCCAGCCCCAAAAAAGGTAGCCTAAGCTGCCGAACACGGCAATGGGAAAACCCAGTGCGCTGGCGGTGGCGACTGCCTGCGTCATGACCAGGCCGCGCTTGAGCAGATAAGGTACGGTCAAAGTGCCGCCACCGATACCCAGCATGGCCGAGAGCGCCCCAATGATCAAGGCATTGATAGCATCGGTGACAGGGCCGGCTTGTTGCGCGCCAGATGATACGGTGACGCGGCGAATCATGCGCAGCCCCACCACCAGCAAATAAAAGGCAAACAGTATCTTCAGCGCCGAGGCGGGCATTGACCTGGCAAACGTCGCGCCCAGCAGTGTGCCCAGTCCGATCATAACCGCAAGACGCCTGACAAAAGACCAGATCACGGCGCCGCGCAGATGGTGCTTGCGCACCGCCCATGCGCTGGTGAAGACAATCGATGCTAGTGAGGTGGCCACGGCGCTGACCATGATTGAATCCTCTGGCCAGCCGGTAACACGCAGCCATACCAGCAACATCGGTACCAGTACCACGCCACCGCCCAGGCCGAATAAGCCCGCCAGTAGGCCACTCATCAAGCCCATGATTAAACCAATAACAAGGGTGGTCAGCATAAAATATCCTTTGCGTGACGCAGGTTACTTAACTTATGTTAAAGAAGTCATTGCCGCGGTCACCACTCAGCGCTTCTCCTGTCGAGACGCACAGGCAATACAGAGGGTCGCGGCGGGGTCGGTTTCCAATCGGCGGATAGCGATCTCCTCCTCGCAGGCAAG
>JAVVEW010000014.1:0-43215 GCA_032251045.1 Methylococcales bacterium | reverse complement strand
AGGCTTAAGCATTATGCCGACAAGTATCAAGCACGCAACCAGCCAATTCACCTGATTGGCATCGAGTTCAGCAAGGAAGCGCGTAATCTGGTGGGGTTCGAGGTTGAGCAACCTGGATAGATTGACTGATAGCTTTTGCACTTCAGCCGTAGTTGATCTGCGATGAGTGTCATAATCGATTAGACTCCTGTTGATACACCTTATTTGCCGGTGTTCCCTGGCGCAACGTCACCCACAACGACCTGCCCGATGCCGAAGGCTATTATGCCTCGGTGCTGTATGCCTGGGTTTCCAGTATCAACTACGCGGTGCAAATCGACAACACCGCAGAAGGGGCAGCGCTGTGGTGCTGGACAACAATGTCATCGTCGCCGAGCTAGATACCTTGAACGATGGCGCGGGGTGACTACAATGGCGCATCGCTCACCATCGCTCGCAACGGCGGCTGACGGTTGGGTGTAGGCCAGGTAAGCAGAATCTCCCTTTACAAAAGGGGGAATCTGGCAGGGCTTTGCCAAAGGGAGACGCAGGGTGCGCTGCGCGTGCCTGATGTTTTAGGGTTGTGACGTTGCGTACTCTTCAATGAAGAGCCTGGAAGAGTCAGACATTTGTCTATATTCCAGTCATCCAGCCCATCGTTGAGAATGTTGTTGTCGAGTTCCCAGTCGCTGACATCGCTGTTATTTGAAGAACCTAAAACACCAAACAAATAGATTCCAACAGCGAACGCCAGCAGCGCTAATATCCACTTGAAGCTGATCGCAAATACCAACAAGACGATAACCATGACCAAAACCCCTATTGAGCTGAAAAGATGAGTCTTGCAAAAGCGCGTTTTATCAAGACAACGCCGTTTTGACCTCTGTGTAAACATTGGCCAGGGCGGCGAATTGGCTCAGGGTCAGCGTTTCCGCGCGTGCGCTGGGGTCAATCGCTAAATCTGCCCAGACTTCCTGGGGTAGTAAAGTGCGTAAGGTGTTACGCAGTGTCTTGCGGCGCTGGCTGAACGCCTGGGTGACCAGCGTCTGAAAATCGGCGTGCGAGGTGACCGCCACCGGCGGCGCGGCATGCGGCACTAAACGAACCATGGCGGACATCACTTTTGGCGCTGGTTGAAAACTTTCCGGCGGCACCTGAAACAAAGGTTCCGGCTGGCAATGATACTGCAGCATCACGGTCAGCCTGCCATAATCCTTGCCGCCGGGCGCGGCGCAGATGCGCTTAACCACTTCCTGTTGCAGCATCACGCTCAAATCCTGAAAACAGCCGCTGTGCGCCAGTAGATGAAATAACAAGGGTGTGGAAATGTTGTATGGCAGATTGCCGACCATGCGCAGTTTGCCGTCCTTGGTCAAGGCTTTGAAATCCACCGTCAAGGCATCGGCCTGATGCAGGCGAAAACCTTCGCGCCCACCAAAACGGCGCGTTAGCTCGGCGGCCAGAT
Organism: Methylococcales bacterium; assembly: GCA_032251045.1. Taxonomy (GTDB): domain Bacteria; phylum Pseudomonadota; class Gammaproteobacteria; order Methylococcales; family Methylomonadaceae; genus JAVVEW01. The sequence goes on along the minus strand of JAVVEW010000014.1, from coordinate 41,771 downwards.
CCCGATCCAGCTCCACCACATCCAGGCGAATGTCATGGTTAAGCAACGGCTCCGTTAACGCGCCAAGACCCGGGCCGATTTCCAGCCAGTGATCTTTTGGCTGAATCTGCAAATGGCCGATAATCTGGTCGATGATGTTCAGGTCGGTCAGAAAATTCTGGCCAAAACGTTTGCGGGCGACATGTTTCATGAGGCCAATGCCACGGCTTGGTTCAAAGCTTGCAGTAGGCTGCCGGTGTGGATATTACCGGTGCCGGCCAGGTGTAAAGCGGTGCCGTGATCGACCGAGGTGCGGATGATCGGCAGCCCCAAGGTGATATTGACCGCCTCGCCAAAACCCATATGTTTCAACACCGGCAGGCCCTGATCGTGGTACATGGCAATCACCACATCGGTTTTTGCCAGGTCATTGGGGTTAAATGCAGTGTCGGCCGGAACCGGGCCTTTGATCTGTAAGCCGGCGTTTCTTAAGTTTTCAATCACCGGCGCGATGATTTCAATTTCTTCGCTGCCCAAATGCCCGGATTCGCCGGCGTGCGGGTTCAGACCCAACACCGTTAAACGCGGCTCAGGAAGAGCAAATCGCTGCTTAAGTTCCTGATGGGTGGTCAGTATGACCGTGCGCAAGCGGTTGTGGGTGATGGCATCGGGCACGTTACGCAGTGGCAAATGGGTGGTCACCAAAGCGACGCGAAGGCCAGCTGCGGCCAGCAGCATCACCGGTACGCCGCCGGTAATGTTGGCCAGGTATTCGGTATGGCCGGTAAAGGCAATGCCGGCATCGTTGATCACCCCTTTGTGCACTGGGCCGGTTACCAGTGCGGAAAATACGCCATCCACACAACCTTTGACAGCTTTATCCAGGGTTTTCAGCACATAGCGGCTGTTGGCCGGATCAAGCTGTCCCGGCTGAACCGGGGCGGGCGCTTTTACTGGCAGCACGGTGAGTTCACCGGGTGTTGTGGTGGCTGTTTGACCGGAAAACTCCAGCAGCTTGATGGCCAGTCCAAGGCGCTTGGCGCGTTGTTGCAAAACATCCGGGTCGGCAATGGCTACCACGGGCGCGGTGCGCGCTTTTTGGGCCAGCTGCAGGATTAAATCCGGGCCAATGCCTGAAGGTTCGCCGGGCGTTAAGGCAATGAGTTTTACCGTCATGAGTTTTTTATACCAGGTTTGATAGGCAGCGTCGGCCAAAGCCGGTAATACAACAGCCAGCTAAGCAGAAACATTAAGTAGCCAGACCACAGTATATCGGATAAAAAATGTGCGCCCGCGCTCATTCTGGCCCAGCCCATCAACAAGCCATAGATACATGCCAGGCTTAACAGTAATAAACGGCGGCGTCGCGCCAGAAAGTAGCCACCAAACAACACAAAAGCGCTGGCGCAATGGCCGCAGACAAACGATTTGCGGCCATTGCCGGAAATTTGCAAGGGCGGTTGATAGGGGTAAGCGCCGCCGAAAGTCTGCGTTTCTCGCGGGCGCGGGCGTCCCCAGTTGTCCTTGACAATGCCGTTGACTAACAGGGCAGGGCCTAGCACGATGAGTAGGAAAATGTATAGCGCACTTTTGCCGGCAGGTAGTTTTTGAGGTCGCCAGCGACTGCCTAGATAATAAAACAAGGCCAAACCGGCCAGCCACCAGTTGATAGGCTCGCCCAGGGTGTATAGCATACGCCAAAGCCAGAAATGTTGCTCCGACCAGGCGTCGTCGTGATAAAAATATTCAGCTATCGTTAAATCCAGTTGCCCATCCCAAAACAGAATTTCCGTACTGGCGGCCAATACCAGGACGATGGCCAGTTCAATCCAACGTTGCATAGTGAAGCCGAAGGTTAGTTTAGGATTTGATACAAGTATAAACGGCGCGATTGGCGTTGCCCGGGTAAAAAAAGCAGTTCGGTCAAGGGATGTGGCAAGCTTAAACGTTCCGATAAGCTGGCATCGAGAGACTCGGGTGGCTGGGGGGTGATCAATAGCATTTTGCTGCCGGCTTCAGGTTTAGGCCAAAGTTCGTATTGCGATTCAATCCGGCCACTATGTGAATAGCGGAATACTTTCGGCTGGTCAGGCAGATAAAAGGCCAGTTCGCTGGCCAGGTAGCGATGGGCATCGACATAAACTTCGGTCAAGCCCTTTTGTTCGCGCACGATTTGCACCTCGGCCGCCAACGCTTGCCAGCCTCTAAGCCTGGCCAGGGGATCCAGGCGGGTACCGGTCAAGCCCAGCACGCTGATCGTCAATGGCAGGCTGTAGGCCAACAGCACTAGGCTGAAACCGGTGGCCAAAGCCCATTTAACACGCACCAGGCTGAGGTGATGCGCCAACAACAGCAAACCGCCGAAATAAAACGGGATCGGCCAGTTACCTTCTACTTTTTGTCTTAAAGCCAGCAAGGTCATGAACAGCATGGCCAAAGGGCCGACCAGCATCAACCATTGCTGCTTGGCGTCAAGCTGCCGCCAACCGGCCAGTAACCTGACCGTTAACACCAGGGCGCTGAAACCGATCACCGGCGACCATAACAGGGTTTGCAAACCAACAAAGCCGAAAAATGTCTTGATCCGGTCGACTAAATCGAAATTTTCGTCCTGAAAATGACTGCTGGCGTGCTGGAACATAATCCAGTCGTGGCTGGCGTTCCACAGCAAATTCGGCGTCACTAAAACCGCCATCGGCAACACAAACCACAAAAGATGACGCCAGGACGGGCGGCAGGCCGGTTGCAGAGCGATAAACAGCAGCGCCGCCAAAGGTAAAACCAAGGCCACAGGCTTTGATAACAGCGCCAGGCCACAGGCCAGGCCGGCCCAAAACCAGCCGCTGGCCCGATGTTCAAACAGCGCGGCATGGCAAAAATACAGCGCCATCACCCAGAATAACAACAGTGGCGGGTCAATGGACATGATGAACTGATAGATCGCACTGGCCGGCGTTGCCCACCACAACAGCAAGGCGATCAGACCGGTTTGGCGGTTAAAATAACGCCGCCCGGTTTGATAAAGCAGAAAGCCGGTTAAAGTTCCCAGCAGCACCGCCGGCAAGCGCACCGTGAACGTCGTGCCGCCGAACACCGAGGTCAGCGCGGCGATGATCCAGGCCACCATCGGCGGTTTGCTGTAATAACCAAAGTCCAGCCGGCGCGACCAATCCCAGTAATAGGCTTCGTCGCCGATCAGATCGAGATCGGCGACCGCGATAAAGCCAAGACGCAGCGCCGCCGAAATCCCCAACAGCCAGGCCAGGCAAGCAGGCGTTACAACTCCCGGGTTTCGTTGAAGCGGATGTTCGGCCATCGTTCCTCGGTCAGTTGCAGATTGACCCGGCTACTGGCCAGATAGACCAGAAAACCGCCGCCATCCTCGGCCAGTTGGTCAAAGACTTTACGCTTGAATTCCTCGAAATGCGCGACATCATCGCAGCTGACCCAGCGTACCGTATAAAGGTTGATGTTGTCGTACACACACTCGACGTTGTATTCGGTTTTCAACCGGTTAGCGGTGACATCAAACTGCAGCACGCCGACCGCGCCCAGAATCAGATCGTTGTTTTTGAGTGGCCGGAACAACTGGGTCGCGCCCTCCTCGCTGAGCTGCACCAGACCTTTCTGCAGGGCTTTGGCGCGCAACGGATCTTTCAACACCACGCGGCGAAACAATTCCGGAGCGAAATACGGAATGCCGCCGTATTTCAGGGTTTCGCCCTGGGTAAAGGTATCACCGACCTGAATGGTGCCGTGATTGTGCAAGCCAATGATATCGCCGGGGTAAGCGTGCTCGACATGTTTGCGGCTGTCGGCCTGAAAAGTCAAGGCATTGGCCACTTGCACCGATTTTCCGGTACGGGCGTGATAAAGCTTCATGCCTTTGTCGAATTGGCCCGAGCAAACCCGTAAAAAAGCGATGCGGTCGCGATGCGCCGGGTCCATGTTAGCCTGCACCTTGAACACAAAGCCGGAAAATTTATCTTCCAAAGGCTCGACATTACGTTGCTCGGCCTCGCGCGGCCGGGGCGAAGGCGCATATTCGGCGAACGCGTCCAACAGCTCCAGAATGCCGAAGTTGTTGATCGCCGAACCGAAATAAACCGGCGTTTGCTTGCCTTGCAGATACTTGTCCAGCGAGAATTGATGACTGGCGCCGCGCACCAGCTCGATTTCTTCGCGCAATTCTTCGGCATGGTCGGGCAACTTGGCGGTGAGCTGTTCGCTATCCAGGCCTTTGATGATTTCCGCTTCGGCAATCTTGCCGCCATGCTGGGCGCTGAACAGGTAAATCTCGTCGTTGTAAAGGTGATAGACCCCTTTGAAGCGCTTGCCCATGCCGATTGGCCAGGTCATCGGCGCGCACGCTATGGCCAGCACCGACTCGACTTCATCGAGCAATTCAATCGGCTCTTTGCCTTCCCGGTCCAGCTTGTTGATGAAGGTCAGAATCGGCGTTGACCGCATCCGGCAGATTTCCATCAGTTTGATGGTGCGGTCTTCCACGCCCTTGGCGACATCGATCACCATCAGCGCCGAATCCACTGCGGTCAAAGTGCGATAGGTATCCTCGGAAAAATCCTCGTGACCGGGCGTGTCCAGCAGATTGATCACCGCGTTGTTATGCTCGAACTGCATCACCGAGGTGGTCACCGAAATACCGCGCTCTTTTTCCATTTCCATCCAGTCGGAAGTGGCGTGCCGGGCGGCCTTTCGGCCCTTGACCGAACCGGCCAACTGAATCGCACCGCCGTACAACAGCAGCTTTTCGGTGATGGTGGTTTTACCGGCGTCGGGGTGGGAAATAATCGCGAACGTGCGGCGGCGCCGGGTTTCCAGGGCTAAAAGATTTGATTCGGAATCACTCAAACTGATCTCTCCTTAGCATGATCAAAAAGCGTATTCTACCTGATAGCGCCGATGAGTCAGCCAGACCGTCCAAATTGCCGCCATTCTCGATTTGAGGTTCAAAAAGCACCATAACAATGCGCACGCTGAGAGTTACTGTGCAAATGGATCATGACGGTTCTTTATGGCGGTTTGGCAGGCAGGGGCCGGATTGAAATTTACAGTGTCGTCGGCTATGGTAAACTCTTCTGGCGCCAAACTAAGAGGCTTGGCGTTATGCCAAGCAAAGCCGGTCTGAGTGATGTCTGGCGCTATCGCGGCCAAGCCGTATCGCCTGAACGAACACCGATCAGGCCTCTGAACCCGCCTTTGAGTAAAACATTGAATAATTGTCGGTATGTCCGAATTTGACCCGTTGCATGACCATGAACACGACGTGGCGGTGCAGGAGCCTGAACAGGCACTGCAGCAGCCGCCCTTATATCATGTTTTACTGTTAAACGATGATTTTACGCCCATGGATTTTGTGGTGCGTGTATTGATTGATTTTTTCTACATGGATGAAACAAAGGCCACTCACGTCATGTTGCAGGTGCATACCCAGGGGATGGCCATTTGTGGAACTTACCCTAAGGATGTGGCGGAAACCAAAGTGGCGCTGGTGAATGAGTTTGCACGAGAACATCATCACCCGCTGTTATGCACCATGGATGAAGCCGATTGAAGGGCGTTACGCCAGGAGATAAATGATGCTGAGCAAAGAGCTGGAAACTACCTTGAATAACGCATTTCGCTACGCGCATGCTAAGCGTCATGAGTATATGACCGTTGAACACCTGTTGCTGGCGTTGCTGGATGATGGTTCTGCGCGCCCGGTGTTGCAGGCATGTGGTTGCGATTGTGAACGCCTGAAGCAGGAGCTTGAAGCTTATCTGGAAGATAATATGAGCTTAATTCCAGAAGGCGTTCATCGTGAAACACAACCTACGCTGGGTTTTCAGCGCGTATTGCAGCGGGCGGTTTTTCATGTTCAGGCAACGGATAAAAAAGAAGTCAATGGCGCCAACCTGTTTGTGGCATTGTTCAGCGAACAGGAGTCACAAGCGGTTTTTTTATTGGGGCGGCAAGGTATTACCCGTTTGGATGTGGTGAATTATCTGGCACATGGTATCGCCAGGCAGGATGAGCCTGAAGAAGGTAATCCGGAAGCGTTTGATCCTGAATTTTCGGGGCAAAAATCTCAGCCTGCCGAAGGTCAGGAGAATTCTCTGGAAAAGTATACGACCAATCTGAACGAGCAGGCACGTCAGGGCAAGATCGATCCTTTAATCGGACGTGACTTGGAAGTGGAGCGTACCATTCAGGTGTTATGTCGGCGACGCAAAAACAATCCTTTGTTAGTTGGCGAGGCAGGTGTTGGCAAAACCGCGCTGATCGAAGGTCTGGCCAAGCGTATTGTCGAGGAGCAAGTGCCCGATGTTTTGCTGGGACAAACCATTTATTCGCTGGATTTAGGCGCGTTGGTCGCAGGTACTAAATATCGTGGTGATTTTGAAAAACGCTTAAAAACCCTGATCAATCAACTTAAGGCACGACCAGATTCGATCTTGTTCATTGACGAAATCCATACCATCATCGGTGCGGGTTCTTCAGCGGGCGGGGTGATGGATGCATCTAATCTGATCAAACCGGCGCTGGCTTCGGGGGTGCTGCGCTGTATTGGCTCCACCACTTACCAGGAATTTCGCGGTATTTTTGAAAAAGACCATGCCTTAGCACGTCGTTTTCAGAAAATTGATGTGGATGCTTCTTCAGTCGAGGATACCGTCAAAATTCTTAACGGCTTAAAGTCCAGATTCGAAGAGCATCACGATATTCGTTACAGCGATGCCGCCTTGCAAGTGGCTGCGGAATTGTCGGAACGTTACATTACAGATCGCCAATTACCTGACAAGGCCATCGATGTGATTGACGAAGCCGGGGCGCGGCAACGTTTATTGCCAGTAGCGGAACGTAAGCATCTGATTGATACACCGGAAATAGAAGATGTGGTGTCTAAAATCGCCCGGGTTCCGGCAAAATCGGTGACCCGCAATGATGTGGACAAGCTGGCGTCGCTGGAGAAAAATCTTAAATTACTGGTATTTGGTCAGGATGACGCCATTTCAGCATTGACTTCGGCGATACGGTTGTCGCGGGCAGGGCTGCGCGATGCGCAAAAAACCATTGGTGCGTTCTTATTCTCTGGCCCGACCGGCGTTGGTAAAACAGAAGTCACTCGGCAATTAGCCAAGGTGCTGGGTATTGAGCTGATTCGTTTCGATATGTCCGAATACATGGAAAGGCATACCGTTTCCCGATTGATTGGCGCGCCGCCGGGTTACGTGGGCTTTGACCAGGGCGGTTTGTTGACGGAACAAGTCAGCAAGCATCCTCATGCCGTTTTGTTGTTGGACGAATTGGAAAAAGCGCATCCTGATGTTTTTAACCTGTTGCTACAGGTGATGGATCATGGTGTTCTAACTGACAATAATGGTCGTAAGGCCGATTTTCATAACATTATTCTGGTGATGACTACCAATGCCGGCGCAGAAGAGGGCGCACGCGCTTCTATTGGTTTCACCCAGCAAGATCATGCAAGTGACAGCCTGAAAGCGGTGGAAAAAATGTTTTCACCGGAATTTCGTAATCGCCTCGATGCCATTATTCAGTTTAAGCCGCTGGATGTAACGGTTGTCGGGCATGTGGTGGATAAGTTTATTTTTGAACTGGAAGCTTTGCTGAGTGAAAAGCAGGTGTCCATAGAGTTGTCATCGGAAGCGCGCGTGTGGCTGGCCGAGCATGGCTGTGACCCGAAAATGGGCGCACGACCCATGGCCAGACTGATTCAGGAAGCCATCAAGAAGCCTTTAGCCAGTGAGTTATTGTTTGGTCAACTGGCGCAAGGCGGGCATGTGCGGATTTATGTGAATGACGGTGAGCTTGCGTTTGAAATTGAAGGCAAACAGAAAATTGCCGATCTGGAACACAGCCACTAAATACTCAACGCATCCGAAAGGTAATGCGCCCTTTGCTTAGATCATAGGGCGTCATTTCAACTTTGACTTTATCGCCAGTCAGAATGCGGATGTAGTGTTTGCGCATTTTGCCTGAGATGTGGGCGGTAACCACATGACCGTTTTCAAGTTCCACCCGGAACATGGTATTGGGCAAGGTTTCGATAACTTTGCCTTCCATTTCAATCTGATCTTCTTTTGCCATTTGCTCAAGTTAGGTTAAAGTTGTTGCTTAACCGGGCAATTTTAGCATAGAAGACGCCTGCATAGTATGGTAAAAAGCCAGGTGTTGGCGATCGGGGAGTGGTCTGGCTGATTTTTTCACTGTCGTTGCGGCTGAGCCTGTATCGCGCTGTCTGCTGGGCTTGTTCATTCATCGCACTGTCTAACGCCATTGACGCGCAGAGTTTTTATTAACTTCCGGTATTCTCCAGGTGGCAGGCTGTCGATAGTGATTGCAAAATAGCGCCTGTGCTGATGACAACGGTAGGCCAGTACAGAGAACCAGGGGGATACAAAAGTTTCAGCCAGCACGGTGATCAATTGTTGTTGTTCTGAATCAGCTAGTATCCAGTGTTCGGTTTCCGGATGGTAAAGCAGCCATCGTGTTTGGTCTTGCATGCGCCGCCACTCAACGATGGCAGCAAACAGCAGCCCCATACTGGCGCTGATTTTGAGCGCGGGCGTTAAATCGCCAGCGCAACTGATAGCTGCGATGGCCAGTGCCATCATGGCTAACCAAAGGCGTTGCAACCCTTTTGACGTGCGTAACGGCCAGCTCATGACGGATGCCAAAGCTGCCGGGTGAGTTTGCCAGTGTGGTCGGTCTTCATCGGCCAGGTCGTGTGTATCTGAGTTTTGTGATGATGTTCAGCAAAAGTGGGTGCAGTATCGCGAACATGGCCGGGGTTCTCGGGTAAAATAGGTGGGTTAAACAATTTGCCTATGCAGGCTGACAAGGTTTGGTTGGCATGGCGTCTTTAAGGTCTGAGGAGCAAAACTTGACTGAACAGATAACACGACTGCCTAATTTGGCGATTTTACAGGTTACAGGCCAGGATGCGGCCAATTTTCTACAAGGTCAAGTGACTTGCGATGTTCGGCTGGTGACCACTGACAACGCGAGTCTGGGGGCGTTGTGTAATCCTAAGGGGCGCGTTATCAGCAACTTTATTATCGGGAAAGTGGCTGCCGGTTTTGTTCTGTTGTTACCGGTTGCCTTGGCTGATTTGGTGTTGCAACGTCTGCAACGCTACATTTTGCGTGCGGACGTTAACATTGAACGGCCGGCTGGACTGGTTTGCCTGGGCTGCCTGGTGCCTGCGGCACAGCCGAAACCCGACCATCATGAGGGCGCTTTGTGGCCTTGGGCCAGCTTGCCGGCGGTATCTGGCTATCAACGCTGGTTAAGCGTGGTGCCTGAGCAGACATCACCACCTGAAGATACCCGATGGCTTGCGGCCTGGCATTATCATGACATTCGCTGGGGCTGGTTGTGGCTGTCGGAGGCGACCAGCGAGAGTTTTATCCCGCAAACCTTAAGGCTGGATACGTTAGGTGCGGTTGCTTTTGACAAGGGCTGTTATACCGGTCAGGAAATTGTGGCACGCACGCATTATCTGGGAAAAGCCAAGCGTATGCTGTGCTGCGCCACAGTTGGGCAGACGCATGCGGTCGCTATCAATGCAGCCGTCGTCGATCATGCACAGCAAACGGTCGGTCAGGTGTTGGATAATGTTGAGTTTGACGGCCAGCGGTACCTGACGGTCTTATTATCTGCCGAACATCCGGCGGAAGCCTATCTGTTTACGGAAGCCCCCGATGCCTCGCTTCTTCACCTTGAAACCTATCCTTGATTAACTATGCGTTTTACCACTGTTCAAAGTTTTCTGGATTTCGTTCAGGAGGAACTGGAAGCCAACCGACTGGTCTTGCCAACCTTGCCTGACATTGCCTTGAAGGTGCGTGGCGCGGTGGATAAAGGTGATGCCAGCGCAGTTGAATTGGCGCAAATGATTGCGACAGACGCCAGTGTGTCGGCGCGTCTTATTCAGGTAGCCAATAGCCCTTTATATCGTGGTGGCGTTGAAATAAAAAATATTCAGATGGCGGTGACCCGCCTGGGCATGAAAACCACCCGCTCCCTGGTGACCAGTATTGTCATGCAGCAATTATTCAAACCCTCGTCCAAGGTGATGGAGCAAAACTTCCGTAAAATCTGGGAGCAAAGCACTAATGTCGCCTCGATCAGTCGAGCTTTGTCGGGCTTTGTGCCCAATCTCAACGCGGACGAGGCGATGTTGGCCGGATTGATCCATGCGATAGGCAAGCTGCCCATTTTGACCCTGGTGGAAAAAATTCCTGAGTTCCGGGACAGTCCATCGCGGCTGGAAAAACTGCTGGATAAGACGCATACCGCAGTTGGCAAGCTGATCATGGATACCTGGACGTTTCCCGATGAATTGCGGCGCGTACCTTCAGAATATCTGAATTTCAGCTATCAAGCGGAGGGCGCTGCCGATTATGTGGAATTGGTTCAGGTGGCATTTTTACAAAGCATCGCGGGCACCGACCACCCGGCGACACGGGTGGAGTGGTCTTCTGTTCCAGCCTTTGCCAAGCTTGGCCTGGCACCGGATGTGGAAATCATGGAAATTGAAGGCGTGCCTGAAGAAATTGAATTAACGAACTCCATGTTGCACTGATTGAGGTTTAAGGTATGACTGTTGACGCCACAACCGCTCGGCAATTTGCGCGTATCTCACTGATGACCGTGGCTGCCGTTTATTTTTTGATTCTGGTGGGCGGGGTGGTTCGCGCTTCCGGTGCGGGCATGGGCTGTCCTGATTGGCCTACGTGTTTTGGGCAATGGGTTCCGCCTACCGATGTCAGTCAGTTGCCTGCGGACTATCAGCAACGTTACGCCGATCGCGGTTATGCCGATACGGCCTTCAATCCGGTTAAAACCTGGACCGAATATCTGAACCGTCTGACCGGGGTGAGCATCGGCTTGTTAATTCTGACGACCGCCTGGCGCTCCCGGCATTATCGCTCAGCCGACCCTAAAGTATTTTATGGTGCCTTGGTGACGCTGGGTTTGGTGATGTTTCAGGCCTGGCTGGGTTCTGCGGTGGTTGCCAGCAACCTCAAGCCTTTCATTATTACCCTGCATATGTTGTTGGCGTTGGTCATTGTCTGTTTGCTGATTTATGTGGCCTCCCGCGCTCAGCAATCCTTATGGCAACAACCTGACATGCATCGATTGCCGGCTCGTTTCAGAACTGTTTTACTGTGGGTCATGGCTATGACTGTCTTGCAAATTATCATGGGTACGCAAGTGCGCGAGGCGGTGGACGTGATTGCCAATGAGCACGACTATATCGAACGCCAGTTCTGGCGCGACGATTTCCCGGTTATTTTTTATGTACACCGTTCTTTTTCGGCACTGATTTTGTTTTTGCATCTTTGGTTGGGCTGGCAGTTGGTAAAAACCTTTGATAAAGGACAGGTCTTGTATCGCCTGGGTCTGCTTTTGCCGGCCTTGGTGGTGACAGGCATTTTGGCGGGGGTGAGTTTGGATCGTTTAGGCTTTCCAGCGGTGGCGCAGCCGGTACATTTGTTAATGGCTAATCTGATTTTTGGTGGCCAGTTTTTTCTTGCCCTGCTATTGCATGATGGCCGTGACAAGGTCGTCAAAATCGTGATGGTTGAGTCTTAAGTTTTGTGCTTAAAGACAACTTGTTGCTTGATTGGCGATAAATTCAGTTCATCAACCACCAGATGCTCTGGGCTGGTGAGCATCGCGCTCACCCAGTTGGCAACATCTTCGCTGGTGAGTCGTTGACCGGGCTGTTCACCTGGGGCAAAGTGCAAATTGTCAAAGAAAGGTGTTTGTACCATGCCGGGATTGATCAGGCACACACGGATACCGCTGCTTGCGCATTCTTCACGCAGTGCCTGACAAAAACCGCGTAACGCAAACTTGCTGGCGCAATAGACAGTGCCCTGACGGCGGCCCGCTAGTGCGGCTTCCGAGCCGATGTACAGCAGGATGCCGTGTGCTTTTTGTTTCAGCGCCGGCAACAGGGCGCGGGTGAGGATGGCCTGACTGGTAAAGTTAACGTCCATCAGTTGACGAATCTGCTGTGGCGAAAATTGTTCAAGATGGCCAAACCGGCCTTGACCGGCACTGAAAATAGCGCCGTCTAAATGTGCGAGATAGGGTTTTAGCTGGCTTAAATAGTCTGGAAAACGCTCCAAAGCCGCCAGGTCAACGCGGATGGTATGCAGTCTGGCATGTTCGATGGTGGGCGGGCGACGCCCTAGGCCAATAACCGTATGGCCTAGAGTTAACAAATTTTCCGTGATTTTTGCGCCAATGCCGGAGCTGTATCCGGTCATCAAAAAGGTTTTGTTCATAAGTAGCTGAACACGCGGGAAGCGGGCAGATAACGTGCCAGTTCAGTTTGGCAGAAATCGGCCATTTGCTGGATGATCGCGGATTGATAGGTCACCTGGCCTTGCGTTTGGCATAAGGGGCCAGCTAATAGTTTTGCATCCGGATAAAGGTGTTGCAAGGTTTTATAATAGGTTTCGGGCAAGCGGAATGTCCCTAATGTGACCGAATGAATCTGGCTTGCCTCCAGACGTTGAAAGACATAGGCAAATAATGCCCGATACTGGTCTTGATAGGCTTGGTGATAAATAATGGGGTCAAAGCGCAGGCCAATCGCCCAGCCAGCTTGTTGCAGTTTGACCAGTGCCTCGACCCGGCGTACCAGGCTCGGTGTTTTTGCTTCGACATGCTCAATCACCGCCTGTGGTGACAGGCTGCAAGCAACCAGAATGCGGGGTTGGGCGGATTGTTTCAGTAAGGCGCTGATTTGTGTGCTTTTCGTGCGCAGTTCCAGCCAGGCATTTGGTACTTTTGCCACGGCGGGAATAAAAGTCTCTGCAAAACCTGTCACAGGCTCTAGCGCCAGGCTGTCGCAATCATAGCCTGAGAAAAAATAAACCGGTTCAGGGGCGTGTTCGGCGGCCAGTCGTTGGATTTCGGCCAGAAAGTCTTCATAGTTAACAAACCAGACATAATGCGCTGAACGATAACGGCCCTGTAAAAAACAGTACCGACAATCGTAAAGACAGTTGTAAAGGTGTGAGAAATAGTAATTATGATGCCCGCCCAGCGCCAATTCCGTAGGTGCCGGATGCAGCAGTTTGCCGGGTTTGTGAGCAATTACCAGCGCTGGATTACTTTTTTGTTGACGAAAATTTTGCGCTTTACGATTAAAAATTGCCGAATAGCGTTCAATGGGGATATTCAAGGCATTGTTGAAGCGTCGCAAGACCGTTTGCGTGCGGTGGTGGTCATGTACGGCTTGTTCGTAATAAATAGTGTCAATCATCGTTAAGCGGGTTGCAGGTTGCGTTGATTCAATCGCTTAGAATACCAAATTACCCCCGCAGACTTGATTAGAATTCAGCTACGGCTACCGGCAATGACGACGATGGCGCTTTTCGCGCTGGTTGAAGGCGCCTGGTCAATGGCCTTGAACAGCCTGCCAGACTGGGCAGGCAAACGTTTACCATGATTTTTTTACTTGAGGACTGAAAACTGATGAAAAATCACTCAATTGGTTTTATCGGTGGTGGCAACATGGCTACCAGTTTAATTCATGGATTGTTGGCCAGCGGCCATAACGCCGAGACGATTTGGGTTTCGGACATTGATCAAGAAAGGCTGGCTACTTTGAATTGTAAGTGGGCGATTAACGTCACCGAAGATTACTCGGAACTGATCGATGCGGTCGAGGTTATTGTGTTGGCGGTCAAGCCGCAAGTGATGTCGGAAGTCGCACGCACTCTGGCACCGCTGTTGCAAAACAAAAAACGCTTGATCATTTCCATTGCCGCCGGCATCAGTCAAGCCAGTCTTGCGCATTGGTTGGGTTCCGACCGGTCTATCGTAAGGTGTATGCCCAATACGCCGTCATTGGTACAAAGCGGCGTGACGGGATTACATGCCAATGCGCATGTGACCCACATGCAGCGTGACTTGGCTGAAAACATCCTGCGCTCGGTCGGGGTTTCTTTTTGGCTTGAGCAAGAGTCAGAACTGGATGTGGTAACGGCGATTTCCGGTAGCGGTCCGGCCTATTATTTTCTGCTCATGGAGGCTATGGAAGATGCGGCTGTGGCATTGGGTTTGACCGAGCAACAAGCGCGTCTTTTTGTATTGCAAACCGCTTTGGGAGCGGCCAAAATTGCGCTGGAAGCCAATGAATCACCGGCTGAATTGCGGCAGAAAGTGACCTCGCCCGGTGGTACCACGGAACAAGCGCTTGCGGTCTTTGATGAGGGTGGTTTCAGTACCTTGGTTGCCAAAGCCATTCACGCCGCCCACACCAGGGCCCAAGAGATGGCCGAGCAATCAGGAGCTAAAGCATGACGAGTACCTACTTTTCCAATCCCTTGATTTTCTTGATTGATACAGTTTTTGCTTTATACATACTGGCGGTATTTCTGCGTTTTCTGCTGCAATGGAGTAATGCCGATTTTTATAATCCTATCAGCCAGTTTCTGGTGCGCATCACGCATCCACCGTTGCGCGGTTTGCGGCGTTTCATTCCGTCGGTCGGGCGTATTGACAGTGCTTCTCTGGTTTTGCTGCTGGCGCTGCAAATGTTGTCAGATTTCAGTATATTGCTGCTTAAGGGATTGAGCGTGGGCCTGGCGGCGTTGTTTTTGCTGTCATTCAGTCAACTTCTGGAACTGCTATTTAATATTTTTATTTTTGCTATTTTTGCGCGTGCTATTTTGAGCTGGTTAAATCCTGGGGCGTTAGGCAGTGTCGATTCTCTTTTGTATTATCTTACTGAACCGGTTCTGGCAGTGTGTCGAAAGCTGATTCCAGATTTAGGAGGCGTCGATTTGTCACCGCTGGTTGCGTTAATTGCGCTACAAGTGGCGAAAATGATTTTTCTGCCGCCGCTCCAGCAATTGGCCAGTTTACTGAGTTAATCCGCGGCTATCATGAAACGTTTTGCAGCTTTCTCGGTTATGTTTGTGCTGTTTTTTCTGGTGGCGATGCCATTGGCCGCCGAGAAACTGTACCGATGGCAAGACGAGAATGGCAATGTGTATTTTTCCGATGTGGTGCCACCTGAACATGCCGACAAGCGTTTGGAGTCGCTCAGCTCGACCGGGCGGGTTGTGGATGTCAAGGAAAAAGCGAAAACCAGGGAGGAGCTGGCGATTGATTGGCGTGTACGCCGTTATCAACAAGCACAAATGAAGCTATCCGATCGGCAGCAACGCTTAGATCGTATCTTGCTGACCAGTCACGCTTCGGTGCAGGAGCTGAAAGCGGTTCATGCTGTCCAATTGGACACTCAGATGCGACAAATCAAGACCGCCGAAAGCAATGTCAGTTTGTTGGAGAATCAGCTCAATGAACAGCTGATGGCCGGTGCCAATCTGGAACGCAATGGCAAGAAGGTCACGCAAGCTTTGCGTGATGCGATCAGCGACACGCAACAACAAATCATTAAAGCCAATGAAGCGCTGCAGCAGCGGCATGTTGAAAAGGAGCAGATGCTGGCCGAGCAGGAGCGGGAAGTGAAACGCTACATCTTTCTGACTAAGGGCGCTGCGTCAATGTGGACAAAGCCGGTATTCATGGCCGCCAGTCAACCCGGCTTGTTTTATTGTGTGCATGATGATCATTGCCAAAATGCCTGGCGTGCTGCCCGCGCTTTTCTCATACGACAGGCAGCAGGGCAGACAGGGCTTGAGGTAAACCGGAAGGATTTGCTATTGATGCCGCCGCCAGTGCAAGCCGATGACATCAGCTTAGGTCTGGCGCGGATACAATTGAGAAACGGCGAATCTCAGATTCTTTTGACTTTGCATTGTCTGGAAACTCCAGCCGGCCAGGTATTGTGCAACGGTCCTAAAGCCGGGCAGTTGCGGGAACGTTTCCAGAGCGCTATCAATCAAGCTCTATCATCCATGCCCGCCAACCAGTAACGTGCCCACGCCTTTATCGGTAAACAACTCCAACAGCACCGCATGTTCCACCCGGCCATCGATAATATGCACGCTGGCCACGCCGCTGTTTAACGCATCGACCGCGCATTGGGTTTTCGGTAGCATGCCGCCGGTTAATGTGCCGTCTTTAGTTAAGCGTTCAATATCGGCAACTTTTAGGCCGGTCAATAGCTGCTGGTCGCGATCCAGAATACCCGGAGTATTAGTCAGCAAGATCAGCTTTTCCGCTTGCAGAATCGCGGCAATCTTACCGGCGACCAAATCGGCATTGATATTGTAGGAATGGCCGTCCTCACCAACGCCAATGGGTGCGATAACCGGAATAAAATCGCTGTGATTGAGCATGCCAAGCACTGAAGGGTCAATACTGGCCACTTCACCAACATGACCGAGATCGATAATTTCCGGCTCATGCGCTTCGGACAACGATTGGGTTAAAGTGACTTTTTTGGCTCGAATAAAACGGCCATCTTTACCGGTTAAACCGACCGCTTTGCCGCCATGCTGGTTAATCAGATTGACGATCTCTTTATTCACCAGGCCGCCTAGAACCATTTCAACCACATCCATAGTTTCGGTATCGGTGACGCGCAGTCCCTGAACAAATTCGCTGGTCTTGCCCAATCGATTCAGTAATTGGCCAATTTGCGGGCCACCGCCATGCACAATAATGGGATTGAGGCCAACCAGTTTCATGAGCACGATGTCGCGGGCAAAACTGTTTTTAAGAGCGTCATCAACCATGGCGTTGCCACCAAATTTGACTACCACGGTTTTTTCTTTGAACCGGCGAATATAAGGCAGGGCTTCGATTAAGACATGCGCGATCTGATGCGCATCAGAGGGATTCATGGTCATTTAGAACAAGGCGTTGTAAAAAACATAAGAACCCAGGTAGGTCAACGTCAGATAAACCAAGGTTAAAACCAAAGCTGGGGTTAGTGGCGCGTATAAAACTTGTTTGATCAGATAGGTAATCATGCACACGCTGTAAAAGACTAAAATTGCCATAAAGTAGTAACTGACCACGTCACTGGTGGATAACAGCCAGACCAAATTAGGCAAGATCAGCGATGCTTGGATATTTTCGCAAAAGATGAAGCTGGTGCTGGTGGCAATAAAGCAGGGCATGGCTTTTTTGTGCAGCAATAGTGCGCTAATGAAGGCGAAGGATAAGGCCACTTCCAGAAGCACTTCGAAAATGGCCTCAAAGGGGTCATCCGTGATGTTGATCTGAATAAACAGTTCGATCAGTAAATAATACAGCAGGTTGTATTGGAAAAAACGTATTGAGCGTGGTTGCTCCAGAGGGTTCCCAATAAACCAACACAGTGGCAAATAGGCTTTGAAGTGCTCCATGTCGCCTCCTTAAGCGAGTGTTATTGTTCTTGTCCATGTTGGTCGGGTCTGCTGGTATGATCGGGCGGCGTTGCTGGCGTGGTGAATACACCGAAACTGTCATTTAAGAGCAAAACCAGGCCATGCGTTTTATCCAGTAGTTTGGCGACACGGCGTTTGGCGCTTTGGTTCCAGCCTAGCGGTGTGGTGACCGGCAGCAGCATACGCATCGGGGACAGATGCTTCTCAAATAATGTCGCCATATTTTCCAGCATACGCAAGTTTTTTTGCCGTTTCTCCAGGCGATTGATCAGCCATTTGGCATGGAAGCGACTGAATGCGAGATGGGTGGGAATCATGATGCCGATGATCACCAAAAGGATGATTGGGCCAATGATGGGATCTAAAGCCAGATCCAAAAAGCCGCCGATGTTGATTTCGATCATCAAAATTAAAGTAACCAAAAGGCCAATCACGATTAAACTGGAAAAATGACTGCGTTCTTTCCAAACGCTTAACGCATCGGTCACTTCGGGAATAATCGTGTTTTGCAAGTGATCGATATGCATTTCCAGGTAATGCAGAATCCGGTAGGAACGATAGTGCCCAACCTGTGCGACACGACGGGCGATGCTATCTAAAGTGGTTTGTGTTTCAGCGGTTGGCGGCGTTTGGCTGTGCAGCACCATGAATTGCCCGGCACGCACGCCGGCACTGACCAATTGTTGTTGAATGGCTTCAATGCTGGCGTCGGTTTCATTGACCAGGAAAATGAATTTATCAGAATCCTGTTGCGCGGCAATGGCCTGGCAGAATTGTGCGATGGGGACATCATCGTGTTTGAAAATATCACAAAAAATCAGCACCAGGTCGGCTGTTTCCAACACATGCTCGGTCAATAGCCGGGTGATTGGGTCGCTCAATGAGGTATGGGTCAGTGGTGGCGCATGTATCAATAAACGGTTTTTCAAGCGTTCATGGCCATTGCTTTTCAATTCCAGATAGGCATTGATATTATGGCCTTCACCCGGTGCAATGCGCTCGATACGTTTGCTGATTTCGTAAAAGGGTAAGCGGTAATCAACATCCAGGGCAGTGCCGGGCAGGGCAATCGTGGTGTCCTTGTGGTATTGTAAAACGGTGAATTTAGGGTGATAGTTGCTCTGTTGTGCATCCGTTTCGGTCACGTCCAGCAATTGTTCGAGCAGCCAGGCGGTATCGCGGCCGTCCCCGCCCATCACGCCGACAATGGGCCACCACGAGTACTGACTGGCGGTGGTTTGTTCTTCATCGAGCAAGCCTAATTCATATTCCAGCTGATCCAGATCCTGAAAAACCTTGACCGCTTGTTGCAGAGCAGAATTGTATTGCGCAAAATGCTGCTCAATATTGACTAGCAGTTTACTTTGCGGTTTTTTGAGCATGGTTTTTTCCTTGTTCTCGATGTTTGCTGGTTGGGTTTCAGGTGCGCTTGGAACGATCGATCAGGATGTGTGGTTATTGATAATCAGCTTCAGTCTTTGCTTGATAACCGAAGACGGTGACGACCGCCCGATCTCAGCAATTCCAGTCAGGCGGCTTTGTTTTGGAAGCGCTAAGTATACACGCTGCGTGGTAGTGGGAAAATGCCTATCCGCTGCAGCTGGGTGATCTGTAAAACGCTGGCTCCCGGTTCAGCCTGGAAGCCTCGCCAATCCCTGACGCTTAACTGCGCACGCTTTCGGGACGGGGGCGATCATGGTGCTGGGTCAGGTCATAACAACCTTAAAAAAGAGATGAAGCCATGCATTATTGGTTGATGAAATCAGAGCCTGAGACATTTGGCCTTGACGATCTGCTTGCCCGGCCCGGGCAAACCGAGCCTTGGGATGGCGTGCGTAATTATCAGGCGCGCAATATGATGCGCGATCAAATGCGCTGTGGTGATCAGGTGTTGTTCTATCACTCCAATTGCCGGCAGCCGGGTGTGGTGGGCGTGTGTGAAGTGGTGCGTGAGGGCTATCCTGACCCGACGGCATTTGATCCTGACAGCCGCTATTACGACCCGAAAAGCACGCCCGACAAGCCGCGTTGGTTCATGGTGGATGTACGTTTTCGGCGTAAATTTCCCCGCACGGTAACCTTGGTTGAAATGAAAGCGCACCCAGGACTGGTGGAGTTATGGATTTTGCGCCGGGGCAACCGCTTGTCTATCGTGCCGGTCAGCGAAGAACATTGGCGTATTATCACGGATTTAGCCGGGTGAGCAGCGCGCACTTAGGCGCTTTTGCCAGGCATTGAGGCGGGTGCGTGGATGTTTGTTCAGCCAACAATGCTGTAACAAGCGGCGCGGGCGTTATTGTTCCCAACCCAGAAAATCCCAAACTTTGCCGGCCAGCGTTCGGTTGGCATGTTCTTCGACCAGTGGCCCGTCAGGGAAGTTGAGGCTATAAATCCGTGTGGTGTCTTCGGCCAATTTGGCCATGTTGAGTTCGTTATAGCATTGTTCCAACAGTTGTAGCGCATAAGGCACTGCAGGGGTTCGGTCATACTGACTGACAATGGCGTGAGCACGATTGGCAGCTGCCAGAAAGGCTTTGCGTTTCAGGTAATAGCGGGCGATGTGAAGCTCATGCCAGGCCATGGTGTTACGCAGGGCGGTCATGCGCTGACGGGCGTCTTCAGCGTATTGAGTATTGGGAAAGCGGTTCAGCATTTCTTCGAAATAAAGATAGGCTTGCTGAACACTAGTGATGTCACGCTGACTGGAGTCGGTCGGTAGAAAGCGGTCAATAAAGCCGATGTTACGGTTATATTCGACCAAGCCTTTAAGGTAATAGGCATAATCGATACTGGGGTTGCGCGGGTGCATTTGTACGAAACGTTCGATGGCGGCCAACGCCGCTTCTGAATCGCCATTCTTGTAATAAGCATACGCGCTGTTCAATAATGCTTGCGCGGCCAGATCACCAAACGGGAAGCGGCTTTGCATGGTCTCGTAAAGTTCAACGGCCTTGGTGTAATTGCCGGCTTCGGTGGCTTGTTCAGCCTCCTTAAGTAGCTCGCTTTCGTTTTTGCCGCTGTACTTGTCGTCTGAAAGCTCGCCTGTATCACGGCCTAGCAGGTCGTCAATCATGCCGCCGCAGCCGGTCAACGTCAGGGCAAGTAGCAAAGTCAGCTTGAAAAAGAATCGCATCAGATCACCGTTATGTTGTAACATTTCCGATTTACTCCCTTATGATGGAACTGAAATGAATGTCAGGGCAAGGCTTGCCGGCCGCTGAAACCCGCCATCAGGTTTTTCGGGATGGGGGTATGGCATGTCTCGGGAATACCTGAACGATTCTGCCGCTAAGAAGGGATTAAAAGTCCGTCTATTCTACTCCACTTTACAGCAGGCCCGCTGGCCATTTACCCGGGTTACAGCCATTCCAAATTTGGCATTAAGTATCGGTTTTATAGTTAAGTATCAGCTGGCGCTTAGCAGAATTGGGCACGACTAGAAGCCGCGCCCAAGCCTACGTTGACGTATTGACGACGGGCAGCCTAGTGCCGCATTTCGAATTACGATGCCTGTAACTTGAACTGGCATCATGAGAATGACGGCCCGGGTCAGCAACGTTGCTATCCAGTCCATAGAGCGGATACCCTAAGGTATCAGCGTTGAGCGGCCAAGGCACCGGAGAGTGTTGCACGGTATTTGATAACCCGACTTAGACGACGGCATGAGCCGATCGATTTTTTGCTAACCTTTTCTGGCTTCAATACTGTATTTAGCCAAACAGCCCGCCGTTCCCGGCCTGTTCAGCCCGCCTTCAGGAGCACCTTTGAGCACCGATAAACCCACCATCGATATTCATTTCAGCCAGGCTTTGCCAGTCACGTTAGGCGGTCAGCGCCTCGATAGTGCTTTGGCAAAGCTTTGCGAGCAATTTTCCCGTAGCCAGTTGCAAAGCTGGATTAAAACCGGCCAGGTCACGGTCGATGGCCGCCGCTGCAGACCTAAGGATATTTTGCATGGCGGCGAGTGGATTGTCATCGCCGCACAGCAGGAAACGCATGTGCCGCTGGCACCTGAAGCTTTGCCAATTAGCGTCGTGTATGAGGATGACAGTCTGTTAGTGGTCAATAAATCCAGCGACTTGGTGGTGCATCCTGCAGCCGGTAACTGGCAGGGTACGCTGCAAAATGCCTTGCTGTATCATTGCCCGGATTTACAGTTTCTACCCCGAGCCGGTATCGTGCATCGCCTGGATAAAGACACCACCGGCTTACTGGTGGTGGCGAAAACACTGGAGGCCCATCACCATTTGGTGGAGCAATTGCAACAACGCTTGTTTCAGCGCGAATATCTGGCGCTGGTGCGTGGTGAAGTCATTGCCGGAGGTACCATCGACCAGCCTTTAGGGCGTCATCCGGTGGAGCGTAAGCGCTTTGCCGTGCGCGCCGACGGCAAGCCGGCCATGACGCATTATCGGGTAGAGCAGCGTCTTGGGCCGTTTACTCTGCTGAGAGTACGACTGGAAACCGGTCGCACGCATCAGATTCGTGTGCATTTGGCGCATTTGCGCTTGCCCTTGGTGGGTGATCCCTTGTACGGCGGGCGTTTTAGCTTGCCGCCACAGGGATCGGCTGAGCTGGAAGCGTGTCTGCGTGCCTTTACGCGCCAGGCGCTGCACGCTGAAACGCTGGGCCTGACACATCCTGAAACCGGTCAGTCATGTCATTGGCAGCAAGCGTTGCCCGACGATATGGCTGATTTGCTGGCCACGTTACGCGACCATTACCATGACTGAACACTGGTTACAACCAGACTGGCCGGCGCTGCCTGGCATCGAGGCGGTGGCCAGTCTGCGCCGAGGTCAAGACAAGGCTGATCCTTATGCCGGTTTTAATCTGGCCGACCATGTCGGCGATCTGCCCGAGCGGGTTATGCGCAATCGTGAGGCATTGTTTCGATGCTGGCAATTGCCGGCCGAGCCGGTTTGGTTGCGGCAAGTGCATGGCACGGACGTGGTCGAGGGGCGTGGCTATGCCCAGCCGCCCTGTGCCGATGCCAGTTTTACCGAGCAAGCCGGCGTGGTGCTGGCGGTATTGACTGCAGACTGCCTACCGATTTTATTGCGTGCCGAAGATGGCTCGGCCATCAGCGCCGTTCACGCTGGTTGGCGGGGCTTGCTGGCCGGCATTCTTGCTCGCGCTGTCGAGCGTTTCGCCGGGCGCACCGTCCAGGCCTGGTTGGGGCCGGCGATCAGCGCTAAAGCGTTTATCGTGGGTGACGAGGTCAAAACAGCCGCAGGGTTCGCGCAAGCTTTCCAACCTGCGGTAGAGTCGGGCAAGTGGCATATGGACTTGTACGCTATCGCACGCGGGCAATTGCAGGCGCTGGGCGTAACGGCGATTTATGGCGGCCAATATTGCACTTTTACCGAGCCTGAGCGTTTCTATTCCTACCGGCGTGATGCCGTAACCGGACGAATGGCGACATTGATCTGGAAGAGTCTGTCATGAGCGTTTTGCTGGGGATTATCGTGTTCACCGCGCTGGGCGGTGTGCTGAGCGTATTGGCTGCCGCCAGTTTCTTATTGCTGAACGCCCACTGGCAAGCCCGACTGTTACCGCATGGCATCAGTTTCGCTACGGGCGCATTGTTGACGGCAGCTTTCTGGAGTTTGTTGCCGCATGCCCTGGAAGACATGCCCGAGGCGCAGATACCCGGGTTGATGTTGACGGTTCTGGGCGGTATTTTGTTGTTTTTCACGCTGGAAAAATTACTGATCTGGCGGCATTGTCATCATCCGGGTGAAGACCATCATGGCCAGCATGACCCAAAGCCTGCGGGGCTGTTTATTTTGCTCGGTGATGCGATGCATAATTTCGTTGATGGCGTCCTGATTGCCGCGGCGTTTTTAACCGACTTTCAGCTGGGCATGGTGACCAGTTTAGCGGTGGCCGCTCATGAAATTCCCCAGGAAGTTGGCGATTTCGCGATTTTGCTGGAATCCGGCTACAGTAAAAAACGTGCCTTGTTGTATAACATGCTGGCCAGCCTGAGCACTGTGGTGGGCGGTGTATTGGCCTATTACGGCCTGGATGCCTTGTCGGGTGGCTTGCCTTATTTACTGGCGTTGGCAGCGGCCAGTTTTATCTATATCGCGGTGGCGGATCTGATCCCCACCTTGCATCAACAGACCGACTTTAGTACCTCGGCCAAGCAATTGCTGTTAATCGGGGCTGGCGTGTTACTGATCCTGGTGTTAAGTGTTTTTGCGCACCAGTTCATACCCGATTGAGCCGTTTGCCACGGGTAGCATTCAAGCGCAATCTTGTGTTGACAAAGGCCATGATTGAAGACTATCACCGTCGAGAATCGTTGCGATATGCCCAATGATTTATAAAAACGCCTGGTTTAGCGTGATTAACGTGCGCATTGCCGTTGAATTGACCCGCACCTTGCTGGCTGTGCTGGGCGTGGTGGTCACTATTATTGTCAGCCGCCGATTTATTCGCATCCTGAAAAAAGCGGTGGAAGGCTCCATTGCCAATAATGTTCTGCTCAAAGTGTTGGCCTTGAAGCTTCTGGAGGCTGCGGTACAGTTGTTGCCGGTCGCGGTGTTCATGAGCGTGTTGATGGTGATTGGCCGCATGTATCGGGATCAGGAAATGACGGCGTTGGCCTCGGCTGGATATGGCCTGGCCGCGATTTACCGGGCGTTGGCGTTATCCGTCATTCCAGTCAGTTTACTGGCCCTGTTACTGGCAACTTCAGTCATGCCTTGGGCCAATGGCGAATTGCGACAATTACTGACTGACGACGGTCAGCGCTTGTCGGTAGATGCGATTACCGCCGGGCAATTTAACGAATTTGACCACGGTCAGTTGGTGATGTATGTGGCTAGTATTGACGAAGATAAAAACATGCATCAAGTCTTCATCCGTCAGCAAAAAGGTGCCGAACAAGGCTTGATTCGCGCCCGGCAGGGCGAGGCGGAAGTGGCGCATCAAGGTTTGTATTTGCGTTTAAGTCATGGCCAGCGCGTATTGCGCAGCGCCGATAGCGTCAGCGCCATCGAACACTACAAAGATTATTCGGTGCGTCTGGAAGAGCGCGTTACATCGGTGGCGGAGCTTGCTGCCAGCAAGGCCACCGACGTCCTTTGGCAATCCACCCGCATTGAAGAACAGGCCGAGTTACAGCGGCGTGTCAGTGTGCCCATGGCGATTATTTTGTTGAGCTTATTGGCCGCGCCGTTGGCGCAAATCGCGCCACGCAGCGGTATTTATGGCAATCTGTTTTTGGCGTTTCTGATTTATTTCACATACAGCAATATGACGCGCAGCCTGCATGCGCTGATAGTCAAAAATCAGCTGCCGTTATGGCCGGGCTATGGGTGGGCGTATTTTGCGCTGTCGCTGATCGTGATGGCCTTGTTGGCGCGGTACTACAATTGGCGTTATTGGCTGACCCGCTGGCGCGAGGCGCGGTCATGACCGTATTAACGGGGTATATTGCGCGGGCAGTGCTGAAAAGCGCCTTGATCGCGTTGTTGTTCTTGTTGGCGTTGTTTAATGTGTTCACGCTCAGCGATGAGCTACAGGACATGGGCAAAGGTCAGTACGATTTAATGGCTGTTTTTCAGTATGTGTTGTTGACCAGCCCAAGGGTATTTTATGAGCTGGTGCCTTCCAGCGCCTTGCTGGGCAGTTTGTTTGCCCTGGGTAATATGGCCAATGACCGTGAATTGATCGCGATGCGCGCTGCCGGCTGGTCGGTGCTGCAAATCATTCAAGCGGTGCTGCTGGCCGGTGCGGTGTTGGCCACGCTGGCGGTGTTGGTGGGTGAATGGGTGGCGCCGGCCAGCGAACGGGCCGCGCAGATTCTGCGTTCCACCGCTCAAGGCAAGCAGTTCCTGGTGCAAGGCCAAAGCGGGCTGTGGCTGCGTGAAGGCCAGCAATTTATCAATATCAAGTCATTGACTGAAGCCGGCGAATTACAGGATGTGCGTATTTATCGTTACGATGCTCGGCAGCAATTACAACAAATGATCACCGCAGAGCGTGGCGTTTTCCAGCAATCTGGGCGTTGGTTGCTGGAGTCCGCGCATATTCAGCGCTTGAATGGGCTGGACTTGAGTCAGCATCATTACCCCACGCTCGACTGGCCATCGTCGATTAACCCGAAAGTGCTGGATGTGGTGACGGTGTCGCCGGAAAATATGTCGTTGTATGATTTGGGCGTGTATGTTAATTTTCTTCAGAAAAACCAACAGCGTGCACAGGTTTTTGAGCTGGCGTTCTGGTCGCGGCTGATCAATCCGTTGGTGATTTTTGTGATGCTGATGGTGTCCGCGCCGTTTGTGATTGGTGTCAAGCGAGGCATCAATTTTGGCACCCGCCTGATGATCGGCGTAGGGATCGGCCTGACCTTTAACATTGTCGATAAAATGGTCGGTCATTTGAGTGTAATTTATCATTGGAATCCGCTGTTGATGACGCTGATACCTAGCATGATGATGCTGGTTTTCGCTCTTTATGCGATGCGCAAAGTGGTCTGACAACAGGCAGCGCTATTATTTCATGTCACAGCCGATAGCCTTGACGACATATTTCGTCGGTCACGAAGTGCGGCGTTTTTCTGGTAAAATTGGCGGTTTTTTTATGGATTAGTGCAGGATATGCAGATTACTTTACTAAAAGCGAAGCTGCATCGAGCTACGGTGACGCACGCCGAACTCGATTATGAAGGCTCTTGCGCCATTGCCAGCGATATTCTCGATCACGCTGGTATTTTTGAATATGAGCAGATTCATATTTACAACGTTAACAATGGTCAGCGCTTTACCACCTATGCGATCCGCGCCGAGGCCGGTAGTGGCATTTTCTCGGTCAATGGCGCGGCGGCGCGTCTGGCCTGTCCTGGCGATAAAATCATTGTCTGTGCTTATGCCATGTTTGAAGCCAGTGAGCATGAGCGCTTCAAACCCAACCTTTTATACTTCAATGACCACAACCAGGTGGTTCGCAGCAGTGACCGGATTCCGGTACAGATGGCCTGATCGTGCAGCGCCCGCTTGTCACAGGGGTACTGACTTTCTGTGTGAAGGAGCAGTACCTCAAGCCTCCATGAGAGTGTGGGAAGGATTTTTTCAGGCTGTGAACGGTTACATTCGACCTGTCCGGGGGCGATCGGTCTATTCTCAGACAGACGCCCAATGACCAGACTCTTTACTGGTTATAGTGCAGCAGCCAAACGGGCTTTAGATCAGTGGGCATGGCTGCCAATTTACCCAGTTCGACGTAGATATTGTCCGGGTGATGAAAGTCTGACCCTTGCGAGGCCGCGAGGTTAAAGCGTCTGGCCCATTGGGCGCTGGTTTGAATTTGGTCATGATTGCTTTGTCCGGTCACCACTTCTATGGCTTGCCCTCCGGCTACGGTGAATTCGGTCAATAATAACCGGGTCTGGGTTTTGCTCAAGCTATAGCGCAGAGGGTGCGCTAAAACCGCGATCCCGCCGGCATCGTGAATCCAGGTGACAACCTCGTTTAAGCTGGGCCATTCACCGTTAACATAACAGGGCTTGCCTTGACCTAAATAGCGGTCGAACGCTTGCTGTAGCTGGCTGATATGGCCTTGTTTCAGCAGAAAGTGTGCAAAATGGGCGCGGGTGGGCATACTGACGCCGATGTGTTGTTGGATGCTTTCATAAGCATCTGGAATGCCTATTTTGGCCAGTTTGGTGGAGATGAGTCGGGCGCGTTCGGTGCGTTGTATCGCTAAAGCCTGGCAGCCTTGACGCAGGCGTGGATTATCTAGGTCGATATGCAGGCCAACAATATGCACGCATAATTTTCGCCATCCTGCGGATAATTCAATACCGGGTATAAAGGTTATGCCTTGAGCTTGACAGGCAAGCTGGGCTTCGGCCTGGCCTTGCAGGGTATCATGATCGGTTAGTGCCAGATGCGTGACGCCTTGGCGCGCGGCGCGGTTGACTAATTCGGTCGGGCTGAGCAGGCCATCGGAGGCTGTGGAATGGCAATGCAGGTCATAAACAGAGGTCATAAGTAATCTTGGTAAAGGCTGGCATATAAGCCGTTTTGTTCGATTAAGGTTTCATGGCGGCCTTGTTCGACAATGCCGCCGTCTTCAAAGACATAGACATGATCGGCCTGACGGACGGCGCTGAGTCGGTGGGCGATAATCAGTGTGGTGCGACCATTGAGAAAAGTAGCGAGGGATTGATGAAGACGACGTTCGGTGTCGGTATCTAACGCCGAGGTGGCTTCATCTAAAATGACGACTTTCGGGTCGGCGGCAATCATGCGTGCGATGGCCAGCCGTTGCCGTTGACCGCCTGAGAGGCGCATGCCAAAACGGCCAATCTGGGTTTCCAGGCCATCGGGCATTTGCTGCACTAAATCATCGATTTGCGCGACTTTCAAGGCTTTCCATAAGCTGGCGTCATCCAGGTTCCGGCCTAAGGTTAGGTTGGCGCGTACCGTGTCATTGAACAGAATGGGGTGTTGCAGTACGGTCACTACATGTTCGCGCACCACTTCCAGACCTATTTGTTCGATGGGGATATTGTTGTAAAAAATTTGCCCGCTTTGCGGTGTGTAAAGGCCAATCAGTATTTGTGCCAGGGTGGATTTGCCACCCCCGCTGGCGCCGACCAGGGCGACCTTTTCGCCGGCCTTGATGGTGAGGTTAATGTTATTGAGCACAGGTTCGGTGCCATAAGCGAAATTGAGTTGCTCAATGCAAATAGTGATGGCCTGTCCGCGCCGGAATGGGTTGTCGCGATGTGGGTAGGCGGGCTCTTGACGTAGCTCGGTGAGGCTGTTGATGCGTTCTAGCGCTGCTTTGGCGCTGTAATAGGCATATTGAATGCCCAGGATTTCTTGTACCGGCGCCATCATGAACCATAAATAACCAAACACAGCCAGCATTTGGCCAATGCTCAAGTCTGAATAAAACACCATCAGCATCGCCAGCGCTCGAAAAATATCGAAACCAAATAAGAAAATCAGGAAACTCAATCGACTGGCCGCATCACTTTGCCATGCGAAAGCCGAGGCATGGGTTTTGACGTCGCGGGCGGAGTCAATCAGGCGGCCGATATAGTGGCGCTCGCGGTTACTGGCGCGAATCTGGTGAATGGCCTCCAGGGTTTCAGTCAGCGCTTGTTGAAATATTTCATAGGCGCTGTTTTCTTTTTTCTTTAGATGTTTGACTTTGCCGCCAACCACCCGAGTGAAATAAATCACCAGCGGGTTGAGCAGCAAAATGAATAAGCCCAGTTGCCAGTGCATCCATAGCAGAATGACCGCCGTGCCGATAATGGTTAACAGTGCCACCAGCAGGCGGCTGATGGTGGTGCCGATGAATTGATCAAGGGTATCAAGATCGGTGACCAGGTTGGTGACCACGCGCCCTGTGCCCAGTGTTTCGTATTCGGTCATGGCCAGGGTTTGCAAATGGCTGAGTAGGCGGGTGCGTAGGTGCAGTATGATTTCTTTGGCGATCAGGGTGAAGTAGCGGTTCTGCAGGATATTCAGACCAATGGCCAGCAGACGTAACAGTAGGCTGAGCAACAGCACGGCGCCGATATATAGCACCGGTGTTTGCCAGGTGCCAGGGGTCAGTTGGTTGATCAGGTTGACCGTCATGCCCGGCTTGTCGAGCAGAATTTCATCGACCAGCAACGGCATCAGCAGTGGCACGGGGACGCTGGCCAGTGTGGCCAGGATGGCAACGCCATGCGCCTGAATAATCTGGCTGCGATATTGCTCAGCCAATGTTGCCAAGTAACGCCAGGTAAAGCGGTTGCTTGGGGAGCCTTCAAACACCACGGTGCTTATAGTGGATTGCGTCGGAATAATTCAATAGCGTGCTTGAGTCTCTGGCATTGTTCAGGTTTAACCTGCTCCCAGTCAAAGCGCCAGTGCCAATTGCCATAGCTGGTTCCGGGGGTATTCATGCGATGTTCGGCATCAAGCTCCAGTAAATCTTGCATTGGAATGATGGCGAGATTGGCAACCGATGCCAAGGCCAGACGCACCAGGATAAACGGCATGGTATTGGTGCATTGCTCGCCCAGATAGTCGTGTACGAAAGCGCGCTCAGCTTCAGTTAAGCTCTGATACCAGCCCAGCGTGGTGTTATTATCGTGGGTGCCGGTATAAACCACACAATTATGGTCAAAATTGCCGGGCAAATAGGGATTGCTGGCTTCGCCGGAAAAGGCGAATTGCAGGATTTTCATGCCAGGCAGGCCGAACTGGTCGCGCAAGGCTTCAACTTCCGGCGTGATAACCCCAAGATCCTCGGCAACCAGCGGGATGGGCCCTAGTGCTTCAAACAAGGTTGTCAGTAAGTTTTGGCCGGGTGCTTCAACCCATTGGCCATTAATCGCTGTCGATTCATTGGCCGGGATTTCCCAGGCGGCTTCCAGGCCACGAAAGTGATCGATACGCACAATGTCAAATAATTCAATCTGGGTGCGCATCCGTTCTTGCCACCATTGAAAGTGATTGTTTTCCAGATGCTCCCAGTTGTAATGAGGATTGCCCCAGCGTTGTCCGGTGGCGGAGAAATAGTCCGGTGGCACGCCGGCCACGACCATCATTTCACCTTGCTCGTTGAGCTTGAATACCTCAGGATGCATCCAGACATCGGCGCTGTCGTAAGAAACAAAAATGGGAATGTCACCAAACAATAGCACGCCTTTATGACTGGCATGGTTTCTCAGTTCTTGCCACTGACTGAAAAAGACGAATTGTTCAAATTTGATCGTTTCTTGTTCAATCTTAAGACGGCTTCGGGCAGCGCTTAGCGTTTCCGGGTCGCGGAGACGGTAAGGCGCTGGCCAAAGATTCCAGGGCTTGTTAGAAAATTCATGCTTAAGCGCCATGAATAGAGCGTAGTCTTCCAGCCAGAACGCTTGTTGCTGACAAAAAACATCAAAATGACGTTGATCTTGCGGTTTGCCGGTTATTTTGAAGCCGTGATAGGCTTTGGTTAAGCGGCAGCAGCGGGTAAATTGTGGACTGCCGCCACAATCCTGGCAGCGTTCATTTTTGTTCAGCCAGCCTTTGTCCACCAGCCAGTCCAAATCGATCAGGGCGGGGTTGCCGGCATGAGCGGATAAGGATTGATAGGGGGAATTGTCTTCGTGGGGGGCGTTAAGGGGCAGGGTTTGCCAGACGGTAATGCCTAAGTCATGCAGAAAGTCGATAAAACGATGCGCTTCCTTGCCTAGACATCCATTTTGTTCAGCGCCCGGGAGGGAGGTGATGTGTAGGAGTAGCCCGGCGCGGCGTGTATGGAGAATGTCGATCACGTAACAACCCTGGAAATTTTCTATACGGTATTCATGGTTCGTTCATTTTACAAAATCTTGATCAAATCTTCATAAAAAACGTCCACTATGGATTTGTTTAATGGGGGTTTGACAGAAAGCGCTGTGCTGCGGACACATTTTTGGCATGACGTTTGTTAGCCAAACGCCATGCCGTTCAAACAGCATCTTGGTACCTGAAGCGGTATCGCTCAGCCATGTTGCGCCATCAGCGAACGTGATGACGTATCTGGCCTAGCATGTCCGGAGTTACCAGGGTCACGCCGCCTGGGCTGACAAAGTATTTTTGCTTGTCTTGCTCAGGATCGATACCGATTTCAGTTCCTTCCGGTACGCTACAGCCTTTTTCAATAATGGCCTTTTTAATTTTGCAATGCCGGCCGATAGTCACCTCGGGCAAAATAACCGAATCTTCGATTTCGCTGTAGGAGTTGACGCGGACATTGGAAAATACCAGTGAATGACGGACTTTGGCGCCGGAGATGATACAGCCGCCGGAAATCATGGAATCAACTGCCTGGCCGCGGCGGTCGTCATCGTCAAACACAAATTTCGCAGGTGGCGTTTGTTCCTGATAAGTCCAGATAGGCCAGGTGTTGTCATACAGGTTCAGATCGGGCTTAACACCGATTAACTCCATGTTGGCTGCCCAGTAGGCATCGATTGTACCAACATCACGCCAGTAGGCTTGGTCGCCTTGCAGGGTCAGGAAGGGATAAGCATTGACACGGTATTTACCGATCACGGCCGGAATGATGTCTTTACCAAAATCACGGTCGGAATGTTGAGTATCGGCGTCTTGAATCAGCTGCTCAAAAAGAAACTGAGCATTGAATACATAGATACCCATGGATGCCAATGCCTTGTTTGGCTTGCCGGGCATTGCAGGCGGATTGTCCGGTTTTTCGACAAATGATTGCACTCTGCGATTTTCATCGATGCCCATGACGCCAAATTCCTTGGCATCTTCCAGGCTGACTTCCAAACAGCCAATGGTCAGGTCGGCGCTGTTGGCGACATGGTCTGCCAGCATGGCGCCGTAGTCCATTTTGTAAATGTGATCACCGGCTAAAACCAGTACATATTCCGGTTTTTGAGTACGCAAAATATCGATGTTCTGGTATACCGCATCGGCCGTGCCTTCGTACCAGGAGGTCTGAATGCGTTGCTGGGCGGGCATGATGTGGACGTATTCGCCAAATTCGCCGCGTAAAAACCCCCAGCCTTGCTGGATATGGCGGATCAGGGAGTCGGCCTTGTATTGTGTCAGGATACCGATCTTACGAATGCCTGAGTTGATACAATTGGAAAGGGGGAAGTCAATGATGCGAAATTTGCCGCCAAACGGCACAGCAGGCTTAGCACGCCAGTCAGTCATATTTTTCAGCCGTGAACCCCGGCCACCGGCAAGAATCAGGGCGACGGTATTGCGTGTCAGGTGGCTGACAAACCGTTCGTTTTGAGCACTATTGTCGGACATGGTTTCCCCCCTCAGGATTTAGCAATTACAAGCGTTACTGAATTTGGTAACATCTAGTATAAAGATTACCGCAAGAAAACCCTAGCTATTCCATCACAGAAATCTAACGACAAGAATAGCTGCCAGGAACTTTCACTTGGATTCGAGGCGCCTACCCGTGAACATGTCATATACGCAAGATCCCGATTTAGATAAGATTATTCTAGCCGAGCACCATGATCCCTTTGCCATTTTAGGCGCTCATGCCATGGCCGCAGGACAAACCCGGATTCGTGTGTATCATCCCCATGCCGAATCGCTGGTGCTGGTGGAAACGGGAGATGAGCTGCATCGTATCGCCGATACCGGCTTGTTTGAATGCATTACCACGCAACAGCTGCCGCAACACTATCAACTCAAGTGCCAAGATAAAGACGGCAACAGCTATCAATATTATGACCCCTATACCTTCGCCGCCCAAATGCCGGAATTTGATCGGCATTTATTTGCAGAAGGCAAGCATTGGCATATTTACAAGCGGCTAGGTGCGCATCTTACTCGGATTGATGGCATTGACGGCGTGTTATTCGCGGTCTGGGCGCCGAATGCCAGCCGTGTCAGCGTGGTGGGCGATTTTAACCGCTGGGATGGCCGAACGCATGTCATGCGTATCCTGGGAGGCTCTGGCATCTGGGAGTTATTTATACCCGGTTTGTGCGAAGGCGATTTTTACAAGTATGAAATCGTCAATGCCCACAGTAAACATATTTTCCTGAAAACCGACCCTTACGGTTTGATGTTTGAGCAGCGTCCGAAAACGTCTTCGGTGATCGTGCGTGAGGACAGCTATCAATGGCAAGATACCCAGTGGGTGGCGGAGCGTGCCGAGCATGACTGGCTACATAAACCGATGTCAGTTTACGAGGTGCATTTAGGTTCGTGGCGTCGTGATGAACAGGACGGATTTCTGAGCTATCGTGAGCTGGCCCATCAGCTGATCGATTATGTCAAGCCGTTGGGCTTTACCCATATCGAATTGTTGCCGATTACCGAGCATCCTCTGGATGCTTCCTGGGGTTATCAGACGACAGGTTATTTCGCCCCCACCCGGCGGCATGGTGACGCCGACGAGTTCCGCTATTTTGTCGATTATTGCCATCAACACGGCATCGGCGTGATTCTGGATTGGGTGCCGGCACATTTCCCCAAAGACTTTTTTGCCTTGGCCCGGTTCGATGGTACGGCACTTTACGAACATGAAGATCCACGTAAAGGCGAGCACCGCGACTGGGGTACTTTGATCTATAACTACGGTCGCAATGAGGTACGCAACTTTCTGTTGGCCAGCGCGGTATTCTGGCTGGAGGAGTATCATCTTGACGGGCTTAGGGTCGATGCTGTTGCGTCCATGTTATATCTGGATTATTCCCGCGAAGCGCATGACTGGATTCCCAATCAGTACGGTGGCAACGAAAATCTGGAAGCCATCGATTTTTTGCGCGAACTCAATGAGGTTACGCATCAGCAACATCCCGGCACGTTAATGATTGCCGAGGAATCAACAGCCTGGCCACAGGTGACACGACCCACCTGGACCGGAGGCTTGGGCTTTACCATTAAATGGAACATGGGCTGGATGCACGACACCTTGCAATACATGCAGCACGACCCTATTCATAGGCGTTATCATCACGACCAGATTACCTTTGGTTTGCTGTATGCCTTCACCGAGAACTTTGTATTGCCGTTCTCTCATGACGAGGTCGTGCATGGTAAGGGGTCGATGCTGGCGAAAATGCCGGGTGATGAATGGCAGCGTTTTGCCAATCTCAGAATGCTATACAGCATGATGTTTACCTATCCGGGTAAAAAATTATTGTTCATGGGCTGTGAATTTGGCCAGGGCACGGAATGGAATTTCGATCAAATGCTGGATTGGTACGTTCTGGATTATCCGCTGCATCAGGGTCTTAACACGCTAATCAAGGATCTCAATCGCTTATATGTCACAGAACCTGCGCTTTATGAGTTGGACTTTGATCATAAAGGCTTTGACTGGGTCGACTGTCATGATGTTGAACAATCCATTCTCAGTTATCGCCGCATCAGTCAGGATGGCGGAGAAGAAATTCTGGTGATTCTGAATTTCACTCCGGTGGTTCGTCATGACTATCGTATCGGCGTGCCTAAGGCGGGTGAATATGTCGAGCTATTAAACTCAGATTCAACCTATTATGCCGGCAGTAACATCGGTAATGCCGAACTGGTAACTGAAGCCGTTGCCTGGATGAACCAGGAGCAATCCTTGCAATTAACCTTGCCGCCGCTGGGCGCTTTGGTGCTGAAACATGTACCCGGTTCCGAGTGTCTGCCCGATGAGGCGGATAGCGTTCAAGTCACTGAGGATGCTGAACCGGAAGCGTGAGCTATGAAAAAAATCTTGTTCGTGACCAGTGAAGCGCATCCGATGATCAAAACCGGTGGTCTGGCGGATGTATCGGGTAGCTTGCCCAAGGCAATCGCCCAGCTGGGACAGGATGTGCGCCTACTGTTGCCTGAGTATCAGGCCATTCATATCACCGAGCCGGTGCGTCATCGTTGCCGGATTCGTGTATTCAATTATGAAGTCGAAATCCGGGAAACCACTTTGCCGGATTCTACGGTAACGGTTTGGCTGGTCAATTGTCCGCAATTGTTTCACCAGCCTGGCAATCCTTACGTCGACGAGCGAGGCCAACCGTGGGCCAATATTGCCGAGCGCTTTACCTTGCTGGCGCGTGTTGCCGCAGAAGTTGCCATGAATCGGGCGTTTCTGGATTGGCATCCGGATATTGTGCATTGCAATGATTGGCAAACCGGTCTGGTGCCGGCCTTGCTATCGCTGGAAGCCAGTCGTCCGGCGACCTTGTTCACCATTCATAACATGGCCTATCAAGGCGTTTTCCCCCGGGCCATGTTTGACAGCCTGGGTTTGCCGACCATGTTGTGGGGGCTGTATGGCGTTGAGTTTTACGGCAATTTGTCGTTCCTGAAAAGCGGTTTGGGGTATGCGGACTGGATCAATACGGTCAGCGCCACCTATGCAGAAGAAATTCAAACCTCAGCCTTTGGCTGTGGCCTGGAAGGCTTGCTCAGTCATCGCCGTGATTTTCTGACCGGCATCCTCAATGGTATCGACAGTGAATACTGGAATCCTGAAACCGACAGCTACCTGGCGGCCAATTATTCCGCCAACGATTTGTCGGGCAAGGCGGTGAACAAAGCCCAATTGCAAAAAACGCTGGGCTTGCCGGTTGCGCCGGAAACACCTGTGTTGGGTTTGATCAGTCGCCTGGTGGAGCAAAAAGGCATTGACCTGTTTCTGGAATGCTTATCCGAGCTGGTGTTAATGCCTTTGCAGATTGTGGTGTTAGGCAGTGGCAATAAAAGCTTTGAACAACGCCTGCAACAACTGGCTGCGCTATATCCCGGGCGGATTGCGGTGATGGTCGGTTATGATGAAGCGCAGGCGCACTTAATCGAGGCCGGGGCCGATATTTTTCTGATGCCGTCACGTTTTGAGCCGTGTGGACTGAATCAGATGTACAGCCTACGTTACGGCACGGTTCCGGTGGTGCGTAAGACCGGTGGCCTGGCCGACACGGTGACCGATGCCTTGCCGCAAAGCTTGCAGGACGGCAGCGCCAACGGTTTTGTGTTCGAGGAAATCAGCCCCGGCGCGTTACTGGAAACCATTAAACGCGCTTTGTTGGTGTATGCTAATCCGCCGTTATGGCGGCAATTACAAATCACCGGTATGCAGGGGGACTTTTCCTGGGATGTCAGCGCTCAGCGCTATCTTGAGCTTTATCAGAAGTTCTGTTAACGAATGCTTACCTGTGTATTTCTGGAGAAAATAATGCAAGCAAAACGTGGTTGTCTGGCGTTACTGTTAATTATGTCGGCCTCACCTGTTTGGGCGCATGTCGGCTGGACGGCAAGCTTGGGTTTTGCCGAAGGGCTTTGGCATCCCTGGTCAGGCGCGGATCATCTGCTAGCCATGTCGGCATTAGGTTTTTGGGCAGGGCGGAAAAAGGGCCGTGGGCGTTGGCTATTGCCCTCATTATTTTTAACCGGCATGGTGCTGGGCGCCAGCCTGCAGGCCCTGGGTGTGTTCAGTGCCGCTATTGCCGAGCTATGGATTGCGTTGTCATTGGTAATGTTTGCAGGCGTGTTGGTGTTCTGGAAAAACATCGACTTACGCCTGGCAGGTACCTTGGCGCTGCTGTTGGCCATGGGTCATGGCATGGCCCATGCCGCGGAAATGCCTGCCAATGCGCAAGCATTGTTTTACGGTGCCGGTTTTTTACTGGGTAGTGTACTGTTACACATGACAGGCTTTATGCTGGGTCGCGGCCAACACCGCTATGTCAGAGGGTTAGAGGTAAGTCTGGCGTTAGGCTGCGCCGTATTAGGCGCGGTTGGCGTGGCAAGTTAACGTTTGCAAGAGTTCAAGCCCCTTTTTTTGCAAAGGGGGTTGTTGGTAACCGTTCACAGCCTAAAAAATCCCCTCAATCCCTCTTTACGCTTGTAATAGCACACGCGCCTGCTCAAAGGCAGCCCGAAAATCAAGATAAACGGGCTTCTCGGCCGTCAGCAGGGATTTAAGCAGCGTGTGCTGAAGTTTATACTTAATGTTACCAACGGCCAGCGCGCCTACCCCTACGGCCTGTGAGTCCGGTAAAGGCTTGCCGTTATCTTGCAGGTCTATGCCCTCGATGCCGGCAGGGGGTACGGCATTCACATCCCCGGCCACCAATAAATGTTCGGCATGACTGAGAACTTCTGCGGAAATAACCTGAATACCTGCTTTAGCGGTGCAAAAAATCACATCGGCGGACTGGATAAGCGCGATTTTCTGCGCGTTATCACTGGCTACATTACCTTTCAGGTTTGATTTGAAACGGCGGTTATATTCTTTTGCCGTATCTTTGGCGGTATCGGCAGATAAATGATCCACCAAGGTGGTGTCAGTACCTGCAATAGAGGCAATCACCCCGGTCGCGATACCAACAGGCCCGGTGCCACCAAAGACCAAAGCTTTACAGTCTGCTAAAGCTTTACCATGACGTTGCTGAAGTTGCTGTTCCACGGCGGCAACCAAAGCGGCAGCGGTGGTGAAAGCGCCGCTTGGGTCAGCCATCACCGAAATGGTAAACGGTGGCACCATGGCGCTTTTGGCGTTGTCCAGCATATCAATAGCCAACCCGATATCCCGACCGCCAATAAACAAAGCGGTTTTTTTCACGCCAGCCGGGCCGCGCGAGAAAATCGCATCCTGGGTCAGGCTGCCGACGCTTTCCAATTTTACGTTATTGTAAGGCATCAAAAGGTCAAAGCCTGCGTCCACAGCCATATTGATATCAAACGGGCTGTTATGAGGCATTGGGTCTAACATATGCAAGATGCTGCGTTTTTCCATGATGTTACGCTCACTGAAAAGACAAAAAAAACGGAAATTCAGGGTGTCGCCACCTTAGCGCTTGGCGCGGGTGACGGTCAGAGAGTTGATACGAGGCAGGTGACCTGCCGTATGGCTTGTGCTATTTCGGGCCGATAGGTGCGTTGTCAGCGCCTGATAATAATGGACTGACAACGCACCGTTTAACCTGACAGCGCTTGCTCAGGAATCCTGATTCACCCATTCCATGGCAACTTGATAAGCATGTTCAAAATGCAGATACATGGGTTGTTCAGATTCCAGCATTTTGGTCAGTAAATTGCGTTGCGCCTGGTACTTGATATTGCCGATGGCCAAGGCACCGATACCCACCGCGCCCGAAGGCGAGCCGGGGATGACTTTGCCATTATCAAACGCATCAACACCGGCTATGCCTGCCGGAGGGACGGCATTGACATCGGCGGCAACTTTCAACTGTGGTGCGTTTTTAATCAGTGCTTCACTTAACAATTCAATGCCAGCGGCGCCGGTAGCGAACACCACATCAGCGGTTTTCATATACTCGGCCTTGTCGGCATCCGCACCGGCTTGAATATCAATCTCAGCTTCGGTGAATTCAGTGCTGCACAGGTCGGCGATACGCTCGGCCTTACTGAGTTGACGGCCGATAATGCGCACTTTTGCGCCCGCTTGGGCGGCCAGTACAGCGGCAGCCTGGCCCACAGGGCCTGTACCACCTAGCGCGATCACATTCTTACCCTGCAAGGTTTCGCCAAAATTTTTATCCAATGCCTTGGCAACAGCGGCAACCAGTCCGGCGGCGGTAGTAAACGCGCCGCTGGGGTCGGCAAAAACCGAAACCTCAAATGGTGGCACCATGGAATTTTTGGCCAGTTTAAGCATGTCGATTGCTTGTTTGGTTTCCCGGCCACCGATAAAAATGCCGGTTTTTTTCAATCCCTTGGGGCCACGGGAGAAAATCGCGTCTTGCACCAGGCCGCGAACCTCACTGGGTTCGACATTGATGTAAGGGACCGCACTGACCCAGCCGGCATCCATGGCCATATTGACATCGAATGGACTTAAGTTCTTGGCGGTGGTGATCATGTGCAGAATAAAAGGTTTTTCCATGACAGTTCCTTAAGATAAAGCGTATTTTTTTGGGAGTTACGGGCAGCGCAGGCTTAAGCCATAACATTTTCACTGGCGGTCTTTGCCGCCAGGCCAAACAGTTTGATGCTTGGTTGTGCACGCCCTGGTTTTCAAAACGGGGTCAGTATAAAAGAATTTCCGGTGGGTTTCAGCATGTTCTCATTGGCGATGGCTGATTGCATTGGCCAGATTGGCGCGGCTTCCATGCCGCGTATGCTGTGTTTTCGCGCTACCTGATGCTTAGCGCATTGCAGGCATGCGTTGATTGAAGCCGTGAATCGTTCAAACCAGAACCCGCTCGATACCGCCTTTGCTGGCGTGTTTGACATAGTTTTTCAGCCAATCGTCACCGAGTTTGTGGCGGGCAATTTCCACCACGATGTAATCGACTTCCAGTTGTTCGACATCACCATGATAGCGTTGTAAACCTTGCACGCAGGACGGGCAGGAGGTTAAAAGCTTGACCGGGCCTTGTTGACCTTGTTCACGCAACTGCGCTGCGTTTGCTCTCAGTTCCTCGGCTTTGCGATCACGAACCTGGGTGGAAATGTCTGGCCGACCCACCGCCAGGGTGCCGGATTCACCGCAGCAGCGGTCGGATTTGGTGACCGGTGCGTTGAGCAAATCGCCCACGGTGCGCAGCGGGTCCTGGTTTTTTAAGGGGCTGTGGCAGGGGTCATGATACAGATACTGCTGACCGTTAACGCCATCGAGCTTAACGCCTTTGTCCAGCAGATATTCATGAATATCGACCACTCGGCTGCCAGGGAAGATTTTGTCGAATTCATAA
Source organism: Methylococcales bacterium (assembly GCA_032251045.1). Classification (GTDB taxonomy): domain Bacteria; phylum Pseudomonadota; class Gammaproteobacteria; order Methylococcales; family Methylomonadaceae; genus JAVVEW01. The sequence goes on along the minus strand of JAVVEW010000014.1, from coordinate 2,315 downwards.
TCGGCCAATTGATCCTGACAGGTGCCACAGCTGACAATCACGGTTTTGATATCCAGATAGTTCAAGGTGTTGGCCACCCGGTGGAATAAAATCCGGTTATCGGTGGTGATTTTCTGGGCCTGGTCGAATTGCCCGGCGGCACGCTGCGGATAACCGCAGCACAAATAGCCGGGCGGCAAGACTGTTTGCACGCCAATTTCATACAGCATGGCCTGGGTGGCCAGGCCGACCTGGGAAAACAAACGTTCGGAACCACAGCCGGGAAAATAAAACACCGCTTCGGAGTCAACGCGGGTTTTGTCGCGGTTGCGAATAATCGGTACGATTTGATTGTTTTCGATGCCCAGCAAGGCGCGCGCCGTTTTCGATGGCAATTTGCCCGGCATTTTCCGGTTGGTGAAATGAATCGCGTATTCTTTCACCGAAGGCTGGCCGGTGGAAGCGGGCGGTTGTTTCAACTGAGCCTTGCCCCAAGGTCTGAGTAGCCAATAACCCAGTCGCTGAGCGCGGTAAGACCAGACAATCAGTAATTCGCGCAACACTTTAACCGTGGCCGGGCGGCTGCTGGATAAAAAGTAAATGGCTGCGGTTTTGACCGGATTAAAGCTTTGTTTGCCCATTTTGCGCAGCAGATTGCGCATGTTCATGGAGACATCGCCGAAATCGATATCCACCGGGCAAGGGTTGAAGCATTTGTGACAGACCGTGCAGTGGTCGCCGACATCTTCAAATTCCTGCCAATGGCTGATCGACACGCCGCGCCGGGTTTGTTCCTCGTATAAAAACGCTTCGATCAACAGAGAGGTGGCAAGGATTTTGTTGCGCGGCGAATACAGCATATTGGCGCGCGGCACATGGGTGGCGCACACCGGTTTGCATTTACCACAGCGCAGGCAATCTTTGATCGAATCGGCAATGGCGCCGATATCGCTTTGCTGCATGATCAACGATTCATAGCCTAACAGGCTGAAAGATGTGGTGTAAGCGGAACGCAAATCAGCGCCGGGCAATAATTTGCCGCGATTGAAATGGCCGTTAGGATCGACTTTTTGTTTGTAGTCCTGAAATTCGGTGCGTTCGGCCTCGGTCAGAAATTCGTATTTGGTGATACCGATGCCATGTTCGCCGGAGACCACGCCGCCTAAATCCTTGGCCAGCGCCATGATGCGATGTACCGCTTGATTGGCGGCGTTGAGCATGGCGTAGTTTTCGGAATTGACCGGGATATTGGTATGCACATTGCCATCGCCGGCATGCATGTGCAGGGCGATAAACACCCGGCCACGCAACACCTCTTTATGAACCTGATCGATGCGTTCGAGCACGGAACGGAAGGTGTCGCCCTGGAAAATTTCCGCCAATTGAGGTTTTAATTCCTGTTTCCAGGACACGCGCACGGAATGATCCTGTAAACGGTGAAACAAGGTTAAAGGCTGGGCCTGATTATTCAGTTCACCGGCCTCGATGCCCAGCTCGGCAAAGTGCGCTTCGGCCTCGGTTAATGGCATATCCAGATGCTCATACAGCCATTGCCAGTGTTGTTCGACCTCGCCAATAACGGCTTCGGCTTGTTCGCGGCGGTCACCTAGCAAGGTTTGGTTGTCGATACTGTCGTCATAGGCCCGGAGCGTGAATTCGCCATGCAGGCACGCCCGTAAAGCTTGGCATAAGCTGAGTTTGTTGCGTAGCGAAAGTTCGATATTGAGGCGCTCGATGCCGTCGCAATAATCGCCCATGCGAGGCAGTGGAATGACCACGTCTTCATTGATTTTGAAGGCGTTAGTGTGTTTGGCGATGGCGGCGGTACGCGCTCTATCCAGCCAGAAGGTGCGCCGCGCCTCGGCGCTGACCGCGATAAAACCTTCACCGTCACGGGCGTTGGCCAGGCGTACCACATCGGCCACCGCCTGAGCCACGGCGGTTTCTTGGTCGCCGACCACATCACCTATCAACACCATTTTCGGGCGGCCTCGATGCTTGGCTTTGCTGGTGTAGCCCACGGCTTTGATATAACGCTCGTCCAGATGCTCAAGGCCGGCCAGCATGATCCGTTCAGAGCCTTGTTTAGGCAAAACGGCCAATGAATCGCGGATTTCCACGATGGCGGGTACCGCCTCACGCACTTGACCATAAAATTCCAGACAAAAGGTGCGCGTGACTTTGGGCATTTCATGCACAATCCAGCGCGCCGAAGTGATCAGGCCGTCGCAACCTTCTTTTTGTATGCCCGGCAGTCCACCCAGCGCTTTGTTGGTGACATCCTTGCCCAGGCCGGTTTTACGAAACAGCGTACCGGGCAGGGTGAGGCGTTGTTC
>JAVVEW010000013.1:0-48106 GCA_032251045.1 Methylococcales bacterium | reverse complement strand
CGGTGAAATCGTATTGACCTATCCTGTGGCCCAGGAACGACTGGATGTGTTTCAGAAAGTGTTAAGGCCTTACAATATCGAAGTCAAAGCCCATAAAACCGTGGAAGAAACCGATTTGATGCTGGAAATGGCAGCGGCCGGTCGCGGCGTGTGCTTGCTGCCGGGTTGGCTGCTGAAACACTGTGAGCTTGCCCTGGTCGGTCTGCCGTTTGCACACAAGCCGCTACCGAAAACGTTATATCTGGCAACCCGCGCCGAAGACAGCGGTCTGGCTTATATTCAGTGGCTGGTGGAACAGGCGAAACAGCTTTAATGGGCGCTGTTTGGAACAGTGATAGGGATAAACATGAAAGACCAACAGACCCTCGCGTTGTTGAATAATTTTTCTGGAGAAAACTGATGCAACACAAAGCCTTGTTATGGCTGTTTGGATTGATTTTGCCGTTTAAGGTCCCGGCGCAAACGATAGACCAAAGCATCGAAAACGCCTTGAACTTCGGCCAGGCGGATGAGCGTTATGGCCGGATCACGTTCGATCTGAATTACCGCTATGAGCACGCCGACACCCAAAGCACCGCGCCGAAACCGGCTAACGCCAATACCTTCCGATTGCGCTTAGGCTATCTGACGCCGCAATTTTACGGCTGGCAAGGCTTTGTCGAATATGAAAACGTGTTCGCCGCGCAGGCCGATTTCAACGCCCTGAGCGCCGGTGATCGGGACTTTCATGTGGTCGCCGACCCGGCCGACCGGCATGAGCTGAACCAGTTGTGGCTGACTTTCAACGCCATACCCGACACCGTGGTCAAAGGCGGCCGCCAGCGCATCAAGCTGGACGACGACCGCTTCATCGGCAACGTCGGCTGGCGGCAAATGGAGGCGACTTACGATTCAGTGCTGGTTACCAACACTTCGATTCCGAACCTGACCGCCCGCGCCGGCTATATTGGCCGAGTGCGCACCATTTTGTCATTGACCGACAACACCGAACTGCCGCTGATCAATCTCAATTACAACCTGGGCCGGTTCGGCAGTGCCACCGCCTATGGCTATTGGCTGAAATATACCGACGATCCGGCGCTGAAAGGGCGGTCCAGTCAATCTTATGGTTTGCGCCTGGTCGGCTCACCGAAAATCAATGAAGACCTGACCCTGCATTACACAGCTGAATACAGTTTTCAGGCCGACTATCAGAACAATCCCCGCGATTTCGATCTTGACCGTTACCATGTCATGGGCGGCGCGACGCTTTACGGCGTGACGCTCAAGGCCGGTTTCGAGCAACTGGACGGCAATGGCCGAAATGCGTTTCAGACTCCGTTGGGCACCAACCATGCCTTCCAAGGTTGGGCCGACCGCTTCCTGACCACACCGACCGACGGTATTCGCGATGTCAACGCCAGTCTGGCAAGTTCGGTGCTGGGCGCCAAACTGATGTTCGTTTATCACCATTTCAGCGATGACACCGGAGGCACTGATTTCGGCGATGAATACGATGCCCTGATCGTCAAGACTTTCGGCAAGCATTATTCGGTATTGCTCAAATATGCTTATTACGATGCCGACAGCAACGCCCCGACGTTCGCTCGCAACGACACCCAGAAAATCTGGGTGCAAGGCGGTATTTCTTTTTGAGGCCTATTCGGCGACAGAGGTTTAATGCGGGTTGTGACAGTGGCTGTTATCACCGGGCCTTGATAAAAAGCACTGGCTAAGGCGGTGAGCCGGGTCAGTTGTCTTTCCGGTATTCGCCTTCCAGAGTGCGGCCAGATTCGCTGGCATCGCTTGGCACGGGGCGAATCCAGCCTCGCGACAGTACCAAAGTGGCCAGTTGCCGGCGCAGTTTGGGAATCAGCAGGGCAAAGCCAAAAGCATCGGTGACAAAACCGGGCGTGAGTAACAGCGCTCCCCCTACCAACAGCATCGGGCCTTCAATGAGTTCAAAAGCGGGTAAAATGCCCTGGTCGAGCTGTTGTTGCAGCCGTTTCAGGGTGGCAAAACCTTGTTGGCGCAATAGCCCGGCGCCTAGCACAGCAGTGAAAATAACCAGAGCAATGGTGGCAGCCGGGCCAATCAGGCCGCCTAGAGTGAGCAGTAAATAAATTTCGATAAATGGCACAATAATGAACGCGCCGGTCAGAACAGGAACTAATCGCATGGTATCAAGGCTCCAAGCCAAAGTAATCGGAAGTTCCTTAACTAAAACATATTCGATCGCTATTGGCCAGTGGCAACATGCACTATTCATTATTTTCAAGTGATCAACCGAACACTATCGGTGAGCTTGATGGTGAAAAAGGTGGCTGCTGCCAAACCTCGCTATTCACAGCGTTTTCTTGGACGCTGCATCCTCACCATACTTTTAAAGGGCATTGCTGATGAAATATGAACCAGGCGCGCATCAACTGGTGTTATGTACCTGTCCTGATAGGGGCGTGGCCAAGCATTTAGCGGAAATGTTGCTGGTCCGGCAATTGGCCGCCTGTGTCAATGTCATACCAGGGCTTGAATCTTTGTATTATTGGGAGGGCGCGTTGCAGTGCGATGCTGAATGTTTGTTGCTGATTAAAACCGACCAAAACTGTTACAGCGAGCTTGAAGCGTTACTGTTGGAACAGCACTCTTATGACGTTCCGGAAATTATTGCGCTACCTATCACGCACGGCTCATCAACTTATTTGCAATGGCTGGATTCATGTCTCAAAAAATAACGTTCGGGCTGTTTTTTGCCCTGATTTTGCATGTTTTGCCCGCGTGGGCGATCAATCCCGACGATTTGTTGCGCGTGGAGGAAGCGTTCAAGCTGTCGCATCGAGTAGTCGCACCCCATCGTATCGAACTGCGTTGGCAGATCGCCGACGGCTATTATCTATATCGCAATAAGCTGAAATTTACTCCGCAGGACGCAGATGTTGTGTTAGGCATGCCGGATTTGCCGGCGGGTAAGATGAAGCATGATCCGAACTTCGGCGATGTGGTGGTGTATTACCACGATTTGCCGGTAACTTTACCGGTGACGAGCGCACCTGCGGCAACGTTCAAGCTAAAAGTGGGGTATCAGGGCTGTGCCGATGTGGGCGTGTGTTACCCTCCGCAGCAGCAAACACTGACCATCAAATTGGCGCAACCTCTGCCTGCTGCGCTGGCGACGTCAAGCAGTGGCAACGACCCGGTGGCAAGTCTGTTAAAGCCTAATGGTTCGGGGTTGAATCTGTTTGCCGATGCGCTGTTGCCACCCGACCAGGCGTTTCAACTTATGGTCGAGTCCAACGATGCTCAAACCGTACAGCTTAGATGGCAAATTGCCGAGGGTTATTATCTTTATCGCGACAAAATCGCGCTGACAGTGATGTCGCCCGATACGGTGCGCGTTGATACGTTGCAATTGCCTGAAGGTGACTGGGAGCAGGATGAAACTTTTGGTCGGGTGGAGGTTTATTATCAGTCGGTTTTGGCCCAGGCGTTGTTGCAACGCGCCAATGCTGATGCGCAAACGCTCACCTTGAATGTGGCCTATCAAGGCTGTGCGGTACGCGGCGTGTGTTATCAGCCGATGAACAAAACCGTGACCCTGGCATTGCCTGCGTTGGCGGAGGCTGCGCTGGTCGAGGACTTTCAAGGTTCGGAGCAGGACCGGGTGGTGGCTTTGCTGAAGCACGACGGTTTGCTGTGGATCTGGGCAAGTTTTTTTGGTTTTGGCTTGTTATTGGCGTTTACCCCTTGCGTGTTTCCGATGCTGCCGATTTTGTCCGGCTTGATCGTCGGCAAGCGTGAAACGGTGAGTATGCGCCGGGGATTGTTACTGTCGCTAAGTTATGTGCTGGCGTCCGCTTTGATGTATACCGTATTTGGCGTGTTGGCGGCGTTGTTTGGTGCCAATTTACAGGCATTGTTTCAACAAACCTGGATTCTTGTATTATTCAGTGGTTTGTTCGTCGCATTGGCGCTGTCCATGTTCGGTTTTTATCATCTGGAGTTGCCGAAAGTCTGGCAGGCAAAACTGCACGATGTCAGCGAACAGCATCGCGACGGTTCGTATTGGGGGGCGGCGATCATGGGCGCGTTATCGGCCTTGATTGTCGGGCCATGCGTGGCTGCGCCGCTGGCCGGGGCGTTGATTTATATCGGCCAAACCGGTGATGCCTGGCTGGGTGGTTCGGCCTTGTTTATGATGGGCTTAGGTATGGGCGCGCCGTTGGTCTTGGTAGGGGCCTCGGCCGGTAAATTGTTACCTAAGGCAGGGCATTGGCTGAATGCCACTAAAGCTGTGTTCGGCGTATTGATGCTGGCCATGGCGGTGTGGATGCTGGATCGGATTCTGCCCGGTCAGGTCACGCTGTTGTTATGGGCGTTGTTGTTGATTATTCCAGCGATCTATCTAAATGCTCTGGAGCCGTTGGCGGCCGGGGCGTCTGGCTGGCAGCGGCTGTGGAAAGGTGTGGGCGTGGTGATGTTGGGCTATGGCGTGATGCTATTGATCGGAGTCAGTCTGGGTAATCAGAATCCGCTGAAACCATTGGCGGGGCTGAATGTTCAGGGGCAGGCGTTTAAGGAAGCGCCGGTCATGCCGATGACGGTGGTGACATCCATGCCGCAGTTACAAACTGTTTTGGCGGAAAGTCAGGCCAAGGGACAATTGGTGATGCTGGATTTTTATGCGGATTGGTGTGTGTCGTGTAAAGAGCTTGAGGCGTTTACTTTTACCGACCCTGCTGTGCGCCGCCAGCTGCAAGCCATGCGCGTGGTCAAAGCCGATGTCACGGAAAATACGCCAGAACAGCAGGCTTTGCTGAAACAGTTTGATTTGTTCGGGCCGCCGGCCATTTTATTTTTTCAGCAAGGTCAGGAGCTGGCGCGGTATCGGGTGATCGGCTATCAGGATGCCGGCCAATTTTTAACGACTTTAACGCAGGTAAAGCAATCATGCGACGTTCGTTCTTGTTAATTATCGCCGGGGTGCTGGCGTTTGCCGGTGGTTTGGGTTTACAGGTTTACAGCGCCGATTCAAGTGCGATCGGCGCCTGGGATGACTTGCCCGCTTTGCGTTTGCCGGATCTCGAAGGCAAGCCCCGCCAGCTTGATGAATGGCGTGGCAAAATTCTGGTACTCAATTTCTGGGCGACCTGGTGCCCACCGTGCCGCAAGGAAATTCCAGAATTCGTTGCCTTGCAACAGCAATACGGCAGTCAAGGTTTGCAGTTTGTCGGTATCGCTATCGATGCAGTCGAGCCGGTTGCTGAATATGCCAAAATGAGCAACATCAATTATCCCATGCTCATTGCGGGTGATGCCGGCATGGCCTTGGCCGGGCAATGGGGCAACCAGGTGGGCGCAGTGCCATTTACAGTAGTGATCGCCCCCGATGGTCAGGTGTTGGCGCGTCATCCGGGTGAATTAAGTCGCGCCGAACTGCTGGCCATTATTCAGCCGGTGCTGGAACAAGGCACCTGAGCGCTCGATATGCTCATTGGTTTGACGGCAGCCGCCGTCATCCCCTAAGCCGAATACCCGACCCTCTTAAGTTCCGGCCGATGTGAAGCATGCAAAGGCATCACATCGGCTTGTGTGACTCAACCATCTTCGACAGTACATGCGTTCTGATGCCGGTCAATGCTGAATTGAGCCTTGCCGTGTATGACAGAGAATTTCCGCAATCTCATGAATCCCGTCTATACTTGCTGCTGTGTTGTAACCCTTTGTGAGTCAAATTTCGGTGCCGGGTGTCGGCCAGACGTAGTCTTTCACGGCATCCTCAGCTGTCAAGGTCTTTGCCGAACACCCGGCACCCAAAGGGACGTGCTGTTTTTTGGAGTGCGATAGAAGAGCCTATTTAAGTTATAGCGCTGTCATATAGCGTCGATGGCTGATGCCCCAGTTCGCAAGTTCGCATTATTTTGTGTTTGGCACCGCAATTTTTCCAGGCACCACTTGGATGCGTAAAAGCCAGCGCTTCGCACAGAGCGGGGAGCGCCACACTGTCGGTGTGCTTACAAGACACATTGTTGTCAGTTTTTTATCAGGTTTTTTGCATGGGTTTCTTTTTAAGTAGTCAAAAAGCGTTGCTTGGCATCGATATCAGTACCGCGGCAGTTAAACTGTTGGAGCTTAGCCAACAAGGCAACCGATATCGAGTGGAAAGTTATGCGGTGGCCCCTTTGCCTCAGGATGCGGTCATTGATAAAAATATCGCTAACATCGATGCTATTGGTGACGCTATAAAGTTGGCCGTGAAAAATTCCGGCACCAAACTTAAAAGCGCTTGCGTGGCGGTGGCAGGGTCGGCGGTGATGACCAAAGTCATTACTTTGCCGGCTGATCTGGAAGAGGCGGACTTGTTTGAACAGGTGATGATCGAAGCGGATCAGTATGTGCCGTATACTCTGGATGAGGTAAGCCTGGATTACGAAATACAAGGTGCCAACCCAGAGCGCAATAACATGATCGATGTCTTGTTGGTGGCGTCGCGCCAGGAAAATGTCGAGGATCGTGTCGCCGCGCTTGATAAGGCCGGGCTGAAGGCGGCTATTGTTGATGTTGAGGCATTTGCCATGGAAAATGCCTTTGCTTTGGTGAATTCGCAACTTGACCAAGGGGAAGCAAATACCGTCGCTATTGTTGATATTGGTTCAACGATTACCACCTTGAATGTCATTCATGAGGGTAAAACTATTTATACCCGTGAGCAAGGCTTTGGTGGTAAGCAACTGACCGAGGAGATTCAGCGACGTTATGGTTTGTCATTTGAAGAAGCAGGTCTGGCCAAGCGCCATGGTGGCTTGCCTGATAACTATCTGACCGATGTTCTGGAACCCTTCAAAAAAGCCATGGTGCAGCAAATTGCGCGTGCGTTGCAATTTTTTGTGTCTTCCAGCGCTAACCGTAGCGTTGATCAAATTGTCATGGCAGGTGGCTGTGCATCAATCCGAGGTTGTGACAACTTGGTGGAACAGCATCTTGGCATGCCGGTGACGATTGCCAATCCTTTCGTAAACATGGCCTTAGCCAGTCGTATCCGACCGCAAAATTTAAGTAATGACGCACCGGCTATGATGATTGCTTGTGGCCTGGCGCTCAGGAGTTTTGACTGATGGCCAGAATTAACCTGTTGCCTTGGCGGGCGGAACAAAAAAAGCAGCGACAGCAGGCTTTTATCATACAGATTGTAATGGGCTTGGTGGTTGCCGGCCTGACGATGCTGGCCATGCACATGCACATGCAGGGGCTTATCGAACATCAGCAGCAACGCAATACCATGCTGAGCAAAGAAATTGCCCAACTGGATAGCAAAATTAAAGAAATTAACACGATTGAAGACCGGAAAAATCAATTGCTGACCAAAATCAATGTGATCCAGCAGTTGCAGGAAAGCCGCCCCGAAGTGGTGCATTTGTTTGATGAAATAGCCAGTTTGACGCCTGAGGGCGTATTTTTGGCTAAGTTCCAACAAAAGGGCAAGAGTCTGGTTTTTGACGGCAAAACAGAATCCAATGCGCGTGTTTCAGCATTCATGCGGGCCGTTGAGGCCTCTGAATGGCTGCATTCTCCCAGTCTCAACATCATTCAGTCCAAGGATAAAACTCAGGTCAATCACTTAAGTGACTTTACCTTGCAGGCCAAACTTGGGCGCCAGAAAAAAGCCAATGCGGAGAAGCCATGAATCTGAATGAAATCAACTGGGATTTCAATGAAGCTGGCGAATGGCCATTGTCCATTCGTATCGCGGCGATTGTGTTGGCCGCGTTGTTGGTGGTTGGTGTTGCTGTTTATTACGATACGATGCCGCAATTTGAGCAGCTGGAAGCCGATCAGCGCAAAGAGGGCGATCTGAAGCGGCAGTTTGAAGTTAAACAAAAGAAGGCCGCGAATCTTGAGGCCTACAAGCAACAACTTGCCCAGATTGAATTATCCCTGGCGGAAATGATCAAGCTGATGCCAACCAAAGCGGAAGTTGCCAGCTTGTTGATTGATATTTCGCAAACCGGGATGGCCAGTGGCCTGGAATTTCGTTTGTTTCGTCCTGGTAAGCCCATTCGCCGGGACTTTTACTACGAATTGCCCATTGCCATTCAGGTCGTGGGTGATTATGAGGAATTAGGCTTGTTTGTCAGCGGTCTTGCCGCGCTACCCAGAATCGTCACTATCCATGATGTGAAGATTACGCCACGCACGGGTGATAAGCAGGCGTCTAACGCTCTGGTCATGGATGCAACGATTAAAACCTACAACGAAGCAGATCAACCTGCCCAGAAACCCAAGCCGAAGCGAGGTCGATGAAATGAAGTGGATGTTTCCTGTGCTGGCATCCTGGGCTGCAATGTTTTTGGTGGCATGTTCTGATCCCGATACAGCGGATTTGCAGCGTTACATTACCGAAGTGAAGGCACGTCCTGGCCAATCCATCGGCGAGTTACCGAAAATGAAGGAAATTGAATTCTTTTTGTTTGACCCGACTGGCTTGCGCAATCCCTTCGTGCCTGTGGATGTCGTGTTGGATGAGCAACAAATAGCTGAAGAGGTGGGGTCTGGGGTGCGGCCTGATTTTTCCAGACCACGGGAGGAGTTGGAAATGTTCCCGCTGGATAGCTTGCGTATGGTCGGTACGCTGGTCAAGGACGAGTTGCGCTGGGCTCTGATCGTTGGTGCGGATGGTACTATTCATCGTGTCCGCGCAGGCAATTATATGGGCAAAAATCACGGCAAGATTCTGGAAATTGGCGAAGACCGTATCAGTCTGCTGGAATTGGTACCGGATATAAAGCCAGGCACCTGGCGCGAACAACAGACGACAATAGCTTTGGTCGAAAGACAATGAGATTTTCTATGAAAACGCTTATGCATGGCATGCACACTATCTTCATCAATAAAACCACGCTTTTTTTTCTGTTGCTGGGCTTAATGGGATTTTCTACCTTGACCTTTGCCCAGGTGCGCTTGGAGAGTCTCGATGTAGCCAGTCAAGCCAATGGCAATCTGTTATTGCGTCTAATGCTGGATCGTCCCTTGGAACAACCTTTGAAGGTTTTTCATACCGACAAACCTGCGCGTATCGCACTGGATTTAGAGGGTGTGGTCAGTGCGCTTGATAAGCGCCGAATTCAGCTGAATCAAGGGGTGACCGATAGTATCTATATTGCCGAGGCCGGTGGTCGCACACGGGTTGTGATTAACCTGTTAGAAGCGGTTCCTTATCAGACTAACAGTAAAGACAATGTTATCGAGGTATTGCTAAGCGCCCGAGGCAATCCAACGCCGACGGAGGCCGAGCCGACGCAACCCTTGTCGCCAGTGGTTACCCGTGCCCGATCCAATGTGATTTCCTCGTTACTTCCCGAGCAGGGTATTGATAATATCGATTTCAAGCGTGGCCCCAATGGCGAGGGCCGAATTTTAGTGTCTTTGGACAATTCCAATACACTGGTCAATGCTCGTGAAATGGGCGGTAAGATTGAATTGTTTTTTGCCAATACCCGCCTGCCAGACAAGCTTTCGCGACGCCTGGATGTTTCTGAATTTGCAACGCCGGTGCGGTTTATCGATACCGTACAACAGAATCAACAGACACGCATGACGGTTGACGTGCAGGATTCATCTTATGAATACTCGTTATTTCAAGGCGAGCGTCAAATGACGATCGAGTTTCGTCCGTTGACCGATGCCGAGGTGTTGGCTAAGGAAAATCAGCGCAATCAATATACCGGAGACCGCTTGTCACTGAATTTTCAGAATATTGAGATTCGCAGTGTCATGGCAATTTTGGCTGAATTTACCGGAGAAAACATTGTCACCGGCGATGATGTTACCGGCTCGGTTACGCTGAAACTCGATGATGTGCCATGGGATGAGGCGCTGGATTTCATCATGATTTCCAAGAATCTGGAGAAATACAAATCCGGTAACATTACTCTGATAGCACCTATCGACAAGATTAAGGAATATAAGGAAAAACAACAGGAAACCGAGCAGGTGGTTGAGAAATTGGAGCCGCTGAAAACGGAATATATCAAAATCAATTATGCCCGTGCCGAAAACTTTCGCAATCTCCTCTATGGCTTGGACTCCGGGTCATTTGGTCAATGTGGGATCATGGGCGGTAACCAGGGTTCTGTCGGTGGTCGTTCCGGGGGGGGGAGTCGAGCTGGCGGCGGAAGCTTTGGCGGTGGCGGAGGCTTCGGTGGCGGAGGCGGCTTTGGTGGTGGCTTCGGCGGTGGTGGTTTGTCAGCCGGACGCGGCCAGGGCGGCGGTAATAACCAAAATAGCTTGTCGTTGATGTCGCCGCGTGGCACGGTGGTGGTGGATGGCCGAACCAACACCTTGATTGTCCGGGAAACAACCAGAAAAATGCAGGAAATCCGCGATCTGATCAATCGTCTGGATGTGCCTGTCCGGCAGGTCATGATCGAATCGCGGGTGGTTGTCGCCGATAATACTTTCGCCCGTGAGCTTGGGGTTAAGTTCGGCGCTGCCAAAGTGGGGCAGATTGGCGATGACACGCAATTTGGCATTGGTGGCTCTGGCACCTCAAGTAATGTGGTGACAGGTGAAACCGAGGTGCAAGATCTGCTCGTTGATCTGGGCTCTGCGGCTGCAGCCAGTAGTGGTGGTTCCCTGGCGATGACCTTGATGCGCGGTGCCGATTATGTCTTAAACCTGGAATTGTCTGCGCTGCAGGATCAAGGTCAAGGCGAGGTGTTGTCCAATCCTCGAGTGTTGACCACCGACCGCTGTACCGCCACGATCGAGCAGGGAACGTCGATTCCATTTCAAACGTCCAGCGGTCAGCTAGGTACCAATATCGAGTTCAGAGACGCTACCTTGGTTATGCAGGTGACGCCGCAAATTACCCCAAGTGGCAGCATTATCATGGATTTGCAAATCAATCAGGACGCGCCCGGCGCTCCGGCGCCTAACGGTAACCGGGAAATTAACACACGCAGCGTGATCACTAATGTTCAGGTGGAAGATGGCGAGACCGTCGTGCTGGGGGGGATTTTTGAAGGTGAGCGCCGTAATGTGACCAACAAAGTGCCTTTCTTTGGTGATATTCCTGGACTGGGTTTTTTGTTTCGCAAGAAGAGCGAATTAAACGATCGCCGAGAGCTGCTGATTTTCGTGACGCCTAAAGTCATGAAAAATCGCCTGTTGAACTGAAACCTGGCTTTAATTCACTATCGAAAAGGGGCATAATGCCCCTTTTTTGTGACCTTTTGCGGCATGAAGTCGGATAACATTTACTTGGTCGGGTTGATGGGGGCCGGTAAAACCACCATTGGCAAATTGCTAGCCAAGACCTTGCACAAGACCTTTTATGACAGTGACAAGGTTTTGGAGCAGCAAACAGGCGTTAGCATCGCGACCATTTTTGAGATTGAAGGGGAGGCAGGCTTTCGCCAGCGTGAGCAGAAGGTGATTGCCGAACTGACGGCTTTAGATGGCATCGTACTGGCAACAGGCGGCGGCGTGGTTTTGAATCCCGACAACCGCCTGGCCCTGACCACCCGGGGGCAGGTGGTGTATTTGTCGTGCGGCGTGGAGCGTCTATGGGAGCGCACGCGGCATGACAAGCAGCGACCTTTATTGCAGCAAGCAAATCCTAAAGCGGTCTTGACCCGCTTGTTGGCTGAACGACAGCCGCTATATCAGGCTTGTGCCGATTTTGTCATCGATTCCGGCCAGGTTCGAACCAAAGCGGCAGTCAAGCAAATCATCGCGCATTTTTCTCCGGTAAATCAATGATTGAGCTGAATGTTGAGCTGGGCAGTAACAGCTACCCGATCTGGATGGGTCGTGGTTTGTTAAGCCAGGGTGAAGTCTGGCGTACCGGCTTGCCGGGACGGCAAATCGCCTTGGTCAGTAACACGGTAGTGGCGCCGTTGTATCTGGACGTGCTGAAAGAGCAATTGAGTGATTATCAGCTCATCGAGATTGTGTTGCCCGATGGCGAACGCTATAAAAATCTGGATGCGCTGGAAAGCATTTGGCACAAGTTGCTGACCGAGCAATTCAGCCGTAACAGTACCATTATCGCTCTAGGGGGCGGGGTGGTCGGTGATACCGCAGGTTTTGCCGCCGCGTGTTATCAACGAGGTATTGCCTATTTGCAAATGCCAACCACTTTACTGGCTCAGGTTGATTCTTCGGTGGGTGGTAAAACAGCGGTCAATCATGCCTTGGGCAAGAATATGATTGGCGCGTTCTATCAGCCGCACGGCGTCGTCATCGACATCGATGTTTTGTCGACGCTACCGGATCGGGAGTTAAGCGCCGGTCTTGCCGAAGTGATCAAGTACGGCCTGATTGCCGATGTCGCTTTCCTGGAGTGGCTGGAGGCGCATATCGAGGCCTTGTTGGCACGCGATCCCGAGGCTTTAATGTATGCCATTGAGCATTCTTGTCGACAGAAAGCCGCCGTGGTGGCAGCCGATGAAAGAGAAGCTGGACTGCGTGCGATTTTGAATCTGGGGCATACCTTTGGACACGCCATTGAGGCGGGCATGGGCTATGGGCAGTATTTGCATGGTGAGGCCGTTGCTATTGGCATGTGCCAGGCGGCGGATTTATCCCGGCGTTTAGGTTGGTTAGATGATGCGGAGGTGGAGCGGATTGCGCATTTGTTGCAGCGCGCACGGCTTCCTGTCAAGCCACCTGAAAGCTTGAGCAGTGAGCGATTTCTGCATTGGATGGGAGTGGATAAGAAGAATCTGAATGGCCAGATACGCCTGATTCTACTACGGTGTTTAGGTGAGGCGACACCCGCTATGACGGTGGATATTGCATTGTTGCAAGCAACTCTGGAGACATATGGGCGCTGAATTACCTCAGGGGCGCCTGCTCAAGACGCTGCTCAGTCAGCCGCGTGTGACGCAACTCAATTTGGCCTGGCATGTTCTGACCACGCAACAGCAACCCGTGGTGATTTCTGGCCCTGTTGGCATTGGCAAAACGACATTTTTGCAGACGCTGGCCAATTTACCGGACTTGCCAGCGCAATGTTGTTTGTTAGAGGCCGATCATCAAGACCGGTTGGAGGCACTGCAGGGGCGTCTGTTACGTGTGCTGGAGAAAAGAGCCGGTGATCAGCCATTTCCGGGGCTGACTGCGTATTTTGAGCAACTGGCCAGGCAGCAGCAAAACATCATTGTGCTGATTGATAACGCAGGTGTATTCCGACCAGGTTTGATTGATGCCCTTAACCTGTGGGCCAGTGAGTTTGCCTCGCTAAGGCTGGTTTATGCTATGAGTCAGGACGATGCCGCGCTTAAGCTGCATACGGATCCGAACCTGGAAGCTTGCCGTTTTATTGATATTCCACCTTTATCAGCGCGGGAAATACGCGATTTTCTTATTGCCCAATCCGCATTGCCTAATATCCCGGTGTCTTTCCAGGACATCGATGACGATTTGGTACGGCAGTTGTTTGAGGATAGCAGCGGCGTGCCCGGCAGAATCAGTCTGTTATTTCCTGCACTCAATCAAACGCCAAAGCAACAACTTAACACCTTGTATGTATTGACTTTGGTGGTTTTAATCTTGGTGTTGGTAACCTATTTGGTTTTTCATGTCGGTTCACAGCAACTGCATCAACCGGAAGCACAGGCGCCGACAGTGTTGTCGTCTTCACCTGTGGTGGTGGCTGAATCTGAGTCTAAGCCTGTCCAGGCGCCACCCCCTGCAAGCAAAGTACAAGAACAACCTGCCGCATTGTCCGAGCCGGTTGTGGCGCCGCCCCCTGCAAGCAAAGTACAGGAGCAACCTGCCGCATTGTCCGAGCCGGTTGTGGCGCCCGCTGCGACGGACAACACTAAAGCTGAGTTATCCGAACCGCTAGCGACACCGGTCGCAGAGCCTGTAGTCGCCAAGCCAGCTGATGCGGCTGAACAGTGGCTACAACACTTGCCTGATAATCATTACACAGTACAGCTGATGGTGTTGACATACCCGGGCGCTGATTGGCAATTGCGTGAACGTTATCCCGAACTGAAAAACGCCCTTTACCAACTTAAGAGTCGTTCTGCCGAGCAATACTATATTGTCTACGGTGACTTTGCCGATTATGAGCAAGCCAAGGCAAAAGTAGTGACATTACCGGACAAGCTGAAAAATGCCTGGGTGCGCAATAGTGCTCGCTTGAAGACTGACCTGGGCTGGCGTTAAACCTGAATCCTGCTCAATTTGGACGATCACCAGCGCTTTAAGGTGGCGGTAGGCGAGGCTGCCCTGTCTCACCTTGTTATTACTGTTTCAATAACCCAGCCGCAGCATTGACTGCGATATAGGAATCCTTGCATGACTGATGACCTCAATACTGTGTTTCTTGATGCGTTATTAAAAAAGCCTGTGCCGCGCACGCCGGTTTGGATGATGCGTCAAGCGGGTCGATATTTGCCGGAATATCGGCAAACACGCGCCCAGGCCGGTAATTTTCTGGAATTGTGCAAAAACCCGCAATTAGCCTGCGAGGTAACGCTGCAGCCACTGGCACGTTATCGGTTGGATGCGGCCATTTTGTTTTCCGACATTCTAACCATTCCCGATGCCATGGGGCTGGGGCTTTATTTTGCCGAAAACGAAGGGCCACGTTTTCAATCGCCATTGAGAACCGGTGCCGACATCAACAAAGTTTCGGTACCAGACCCTGAACAGGAACTGCGTTATGTGCTGGATGCCGTGCGTCTGATCCGGGCCAGTCTGGCCGGGAAGGTGCCGTTGATTGGCTTTTCCGGAAGCCCCTGGACATTGGCAACTTACATGGTCGAAGGTGGTGCCAGCAAAAATTTCCGCCAGATTAAGGGTTTGATGTATGAACAGCCGGAAACTTTGCATGTTTTATTGGATAAACTCAGCAAAGCCGTGGCCTTGTATCTGAATGCGCAAATTGCCGCCGGCGCACAAGCGGTGATGATTTTCGATACCTGGGGCGGCGTGTTGACCGGCGAGGATTACCAGACCTTTTCATTGGCCTATGCCCGGCGCATTCGTGAATCGTTAACCGCACAGGACAACAAACAAAAGGTTCCCTGTATTTTTTATACCAAAGGCGGCGGTCAATGGCTGGAGCCAATGGCTGAGGCTGGCTTTGATGCTTTAGGGTTGGATTGGCAAGCCGATATGGGCGATGCACGCCGCCGCGTAGGTGACCGGGTTGCCTTGCAAGGCAACCTCGATCCTTTAGCGCTTTATGCACCGCCCGCTGTCATTGCCTCTAAAGTGGCCGAGATTCTGGAAAAGTTTGGTCGGGGCAGTGGGCATGTGTTTAATCTCGGGCACGGTGTTTTACCAGATGTAAACCCTGAGCATGTCGGCGCGATGATCGAGGCGGTGCATGAGCTTAGCCCGCGTTATCATCAGATTTAGGCGTTTGTTCGAAAATAAACGCATCGACTGCGGTCTAGCCGGGATTTTTACATCGCTCACACTCTGTACCCCGACATCCTTTGCCAGAGAGCCCTAAAAATCGCAGGTATGCGGGCAAAAAAAAGGCTGTGCAAAACACAGCCGAGTGTCCATAGAGGGGGATTGTTAAATTACTTTGCAGTGTATCTGCGTAATCGTATTTGCCAATGCGGCGTTTTGTCGCGGGTGGTCAGTTTATGGGTCAGGAGCGTTAATTTTTATGTCGTTCAATGGTTTGCCACGTTTTATGGTGTTGGCTGGATTGTGGGGGCTGTGCGCATCCGCGCAGGCGGTACATGTCGGCGAAAAACGTATTGCCGGTTGGGTTGAGAAAGTTGTTCTGGAAGAAGGGCAGTTTATTCTGACCGCTAAACTCGATACCGGTGCCCGAACGTCTTCGATTCATGCTCAGGATATTGGCTATTTCACACGCGATGGCGAGGATTGGGTTCGCTTTGTCCTGCCCGTCGAAACAAAGCAAGGCAATAAAAACCAGCCCATTGAAGCAAAATTGCACAGAATGGTGAAAATCAAACGACATACATTGCCATCGGCTGAACGTCCGGTGATTCATTTAGGGTTTTGCCTGAATGATCATTATTACGTCACTCAATTTACGCTGGCTGATCGTAGTAACTATCATTATCCGGTGCTGCTGGGTCGCAGATTCCTGAAAGGCCGGTTATTGGTTGATTCTGCCACTCAATTCACTCAGCCCAAGCAAGTTCACTCGGGTGCATGCCAACCCGGAATAGAAAATTAGTCCATTCGGGAGGGTTGGCCTTGAAAAATTTGCATGTTCATATACTTGCTGTGCTGCTGTTGCTGGTCAGTGCGGGGGTGGTAGCGTACAAAGTCATTGAATTGAAATTGCCGCTTAAACCGGTGCAGCAATCGGAAGTCTGGCTGGTGGAAGCGAAAGTGGTCTATAAGGCTGTTGGCGGGCCGGCTAAAATCGGCTTGATATTACCCATCAAAGGGGAACGCCATGCGGTGCTGGATGAAAACTTTGTCTCGGGCCGTTATGGTTTAACGGTTGAGGATGTGCAGGGCCAGCGTATTGCGCAATGGGCCTTGAGGCGTCCTAAAGGCGAGCAGACCGTGTATTACCGTTTGCAGGTCACGCCGGAGGCATCAAAGTCTAAAGACGTGAAGAGTAAGCCATTTTCAGAACCACAAAACTACCCTGAAAGCTGGGGCACGGCCATAACGGCTTTGCTGGATGAGGTGCGTAGTAAGTCTGCGGATATTAAAACATTCACGCATGAATTGCTGATTCGCTTGAATCAGACCGAAGTGAATGACAATATCAAGTTGCTGAAAGAAAATATTCGAACTCAGCAAGATTGGGTGCAGCGCATCATGCTGATATTAAAAGGTGCGCGCATTGCTTGCCGGCAGGTCAATCTGTTGATGCTCAACGATGGCATGCGCCATGGCCAATTAACGCCCTGGCTTGAAGTTTACAATGGCCAGCGTTGGCTGGCCTTTAATCCCGATACCGGTACCAGTGGCTATCCTGCCAACGCCCTGATTTGGTATTACGGCAATCAGCCTTTACTGAATGTGGACGGTGGACGTCGTGGTCAGGTTGACTTTTCCGTACATCGACAATCTCACGGTATGACTCAGCTGGCGCAATTGCGGGCGGAAAAAAATCACGAAGCGGTGATGGCTTTTTCCTTGTTTAGTCTACCGGTGCAAACACAAAATGTTTACCGAATCCTGATCATGGTGCCGATGGGCGCTTTGTTGATTGTAATGCTTCGCAATCTGGTTGGCTTCAAAACCTTTGGCACGTTCATGCCAATTCTGATCGGCATGGCATTTCGGGAAACCGAATTGTTGTGGGGCGTGTTTCTTTTCAGCGTACTGGTCGGGTTCGGCCTGCTGATTCGGTTTTATCTGGAATATCTGCGTTTGTTGTTGGTACCAAGATTGGCGGCGGTGTTGATTATTGTGATTATTTTAATGACGCTGTTGAGTTTATTGACCCATAAGCTGGGGATCGATCGGGGTTTGTCCGTGGCCTTGTTTCCGATGGTGATTCTGGCCATGACCATCGAGCGCATGTCACTGGTTTGGGAAGAGCATGGACCAAAAGAGGCGTTGCAGCAGTATATTGGCAGTATGCTGGTGGCTTCGTTGAGTTTTCTGTTGATGACCAATCTCTATCTGGAACACTTGTTGTTTGTGTTTCCCGAGCTGATGCTGGCGCTGTTGGCGCTGACTCTGTGGTTGGGTCGTTACACCGGTTACCGGCTCACTGAATTGTGGCGATTCAGAGTCTTATTGAGGCATTAAGATGCGTTTGCCGTTATGGTTTTTTCCAGGTTGGCGTTTCAGAACCTTAGGCCTTTTAGGCATGAATCAGCGCAATGGCGATTACATTTCCCGTTATAATCGGCGCCGGTTTTATCCTTTGGTGGATGATAAATTGCGCACCAAAAAACTGGCTCAGGCAGCTGATATCGCCGTGCCTAAACTGTACGCCCAGATTGAAACCGAACAACAGATTCATGAGTTGCCCGAGCAACTGGCCGCGTATCAGGAGTTCGTCATCAAGCCGGCCCACGGCAGCGGCGGCGAGGGCATACTGATCATTAAAGGGCGTTCCAGTCGCGGCTACCGAAAACTGTCCGGCGTGCTGATCAGCATCGAAGAACTCAAACATCATGTCTCCAATATCCTCAGCGGCATGTACAGTCTAGGTGGCCAACCTGATGCCGCCTTGGTCGAATATCGGGTGGATTTCGATCCCGTGTTCGACCAGGTCAGCTATCAAGGCGTGCCGGATATTCGCACCATTGTTTTTCAAGGCATTCCGGTGATGTCCATGCTCAGGTTGCCGACCCGGCAATCCGACGGCAAGGCTAACTTGCATCAAGGCGCGATCGGCGTAGGTATCGACCTGGCCACTGGCCTGACGACGCATGGCGTCTGGCGTAATGACACGGTAGACAGCCATCCTGATTCCGGTTACGCCATTCAGGGGCTGCAAATTCCACATTGGGAGCGAATTCTGTATCTGGCCGCCGCCTGTCAGGAGCTGGTTTCTTTAGGTTACATCGGCGTTGATATGGTTCTGGACGCCAAGCTGGGGCCGTTGATGCTGGAAGTTAATGCCCGGCCTGGCCTGAGTATTCAACTAGCCAATAAAAAAGGCTTGTTGCCGCGCTTGAAAACGGTGGAAAAGCTGGCTGAAATTCCCACCCATCCCGAACAGCGTGTAGCCTTGGCGCGGGCGTTGTTCGCTGATGAGCGTTGACTTGGCGTGTGGGGCAGGGCTTGAAACCTTCTGAATTGGCGCTATTGTGCCAGTGAGCCGGATTAAAAATCACCTATGCCATATAGGTAGGGTATGCAATCCAAACATTTCTTTTTCATGAGGTGTCATCATGATGCGTATTGTGTTGTTTCTAGCCACAAACCTGGCCATTTTGCTGGTCATCAGTCTGCTGTTCAACATCCTGGGCCTAGGGTCGATGCTGGGCGCTCAAGGTATTTATCTAAACCTGAACAGCTTGTTGGTTATGTCGGCAGTCATTGGCATGACCGGTTCGGTGATTTCTTTATTGACATCCAAGTGGTCGGCAAAAAGCGCTATGGGGGTGCAGATCATCGAACAGCCGCAATCCGATGCGGAACGCTGGTTGCTGCAAACCGTTCAGCGCCAGGCGCAACAAGCCGGTATCGATATGCCCGAGGTGGGTTTTTTTGAGTCGCCCGACCCGAATGCGTTTGCCACCGGTTGGAATAAAAACAATGCGTTGGTCGCGGTCAGCACCGGATTGCTCGATCACATGGAGGCTGACGAAGTCGAGGCCGTGCTAGGGCATGAAATCAGCCATGTCGCCAACGGTGATATGGTGACCATGGCGCTGATTCAGGGCGTGGTGAATACGTTTGTGTATTTTTTGGCGTCGGTGGTGGGGCATCTGGTGGATCGTGCGATTTTCAAAACCGAGCGTGGTCATGGGCCGGCTTATTTTATCGTGCAGATGGTGATGCAGATCGTGTTGTCGATACTGGCCTCCATGGTGGTTATGTGGTTCTCTCGTCAGCGTGAATTTCGTGCCGATGCCGGCGGTGCGCAGTTGGCCGGGGGCGATAAAATGATTGCCGCATTGCGCGCCTTGCAGCGCGCTCAGGAGCCGGAAGCGCTACCTGGCCAATTGGCGGCATTTGGCATTCACGGAGGTGGTGTGATGCAGTTGTTCATGAGTCATCCGCCACTGGAAAAGCGCATTGCTGCTTTGCAACAACACTCTTAACATTGCCCCGTATGGCTGAATTGATCATCCGCTTTGCCATTCGCATCAGCTATGAGCAATTTGCCCGAGTGTATCAGGGCGCGGCAAAAACGGTTCAGATCAAGGCCGAAGATGGCCGGCAAGTGCGCTTGCCGGCTGAAAAACTCAAGCCTTTCCTGACCCATACCGGTATCCAGGGCCGTTTTGAGCTGCGCCTGGATGAAAACCATAAGTTTCTGGCGATTCATAAGTTGGGATAGCGTCGGCTGGCCCGTATCCGCTAGCGCTGCGCTATTGCTTAGCACAACCTATATGGCTGGCAAGGATCTGCTTTATCGGCGCCCCCTCTTTTTTAGAGGAGGAGAGGGCTTTTCAGGGCTTTGCGATCAGTGCCGCCGGGTCAGATCGTCGGCGCTGTTAAGATTGACAAACAGTTTTGGGTTATCAAAGGGTATCACTGCATGATGTTGGCTATGTGCCCAGCTCATCAGCTTGCGTTGTCCGCTGGCCAGAAAGGTTTCCAGATCCGTTGTAACCGATGTTCTAAGCGCCATGAATACCGGTTGCAAGCGTATCCCATCACTGGCAATGGTGAGGTTCAATGCCGGATTTGCTTGGAGCTCAACAAACAACTGGCGTAATGCCGTGGGCGTAATATGAGGTGCGTCACAAGGTATGATCAGCGCATAGTCCGTGTCTATCTGCATTAACGCCGCCAATATACCGGCTAAAGGGCCTTGAAAATGGCTGTCCAAGTCCGTCACAACCTGAGCGCACAGCGCTTGGTAGGCGGCAATATTGCGATTGGCGCTGATTATCATTTTAGACGCGACCGGGTGCAGCGCCGATAGTGCGTGCTCTATCAGCGGACGCCCTTGATAATCAATCCAGCCTTTGTCAGCACCTCCCATTCTGGAGCCTCGGCCACCGGCCAGAATAACGCCGGTCACATTAACGAATGGGGGGATTGGTGCTAAACTTCTATCCAGTTCAGTCAAGTAGTTACCTCGATAAGTTATTTTTTTACCTTAATTTTAGGATGCTGTATGCTACAAAAGCTTATGTGTTTATTATCACTGGCGGTTTTGGCAGGTTGCGTGAGCACGCCTAGTCAAACTGACAGCGTGACGACTGAGGTTGTCAATGATTATCCGACTCAGGCCCGGGTGGATTATGTACTGGAGTGTATTGCCCGTAAAGGCGGTCTGACCTATATCAGTCAATACGGCTGTAGCTGTAAACTTGATAAGTTGGCGGAAAAAATGACTTTTGCCGATTTTGAGCAGGCGCGCACATTTGGGTTTTTGCGTAAAACGCCCGGTGAGGCCGGTGGTGTTTTCCGAGACCCTGCGGAGGCGAAACGTCTGCGCAAGTTAATCGAAGCGGCTGAGAACGATGCCGAGCGCAGTTGTTTTGTGCAATAACGCCGTCATTTTAGAATCCTGAGCTTAATCCAAACAGTTATGAATCAAAAAACAACGACATCGGAAATTTTGCTGCTGGAGCATGAATTGCCGGCTAATCAACATCGGCGCCGCTTCCTGAAAACACTGGCCGGTTGTGCAGTAGCTGGTGGTATGGCAATTCCCGAGGCCTATGCCGCTAAATCCCGTTATCCTTCTCATAAAGCCTTGGCTCTGGCCAATTTACACACCGGCGAAAAAATCAAGGCGGTTTATTTTGAGCATGGTCGATATTTGCCGGATGCCATCAAAGAGATTGAATGGCTGATGCGCGATTACCGAACCGATCAGGCGCACCGCATCGATCGCGCCTTGCTGGATCAGATTCACGAATTGAAGCGCCGCTTAGGCGTTAGTCACAAACCGGTGCAGATTCTGTCCGGTTATCGATCGCCTTTCACCAACAAGCAATTGCGCAAACAATCACGCGGCGTGGCCAAGAATAGCCTGCACATGCAGGGCCGGGCGGTGGATTTGCAAATTGAAGGCGTCAGCGTCAGTCGGCTGCGCGCCGCTGCGCTAACCATGCGCAAAGGCGGCGTAGGCTATTATCCAGGCTCGGGCTTCGTCCATATCGATACCGGCGCAGTACGAACCTGGTAGCGCTTAACGCCACTGGCCAATGCGCGGCAGACCATCGCCAAGACCCATGGCCTGGCGGCTCAACCAGGTTTTCGCCGGCGGCAGGTTATCGAGCAGCGCCAGCCCGGCCGAACGGGCGTGAGCCAATGGCGGCCAGTTGTTGGAAAACAGTTTGACCAAGCGGTCGGTAAACTGAATCACGCGCTGCAAATCCTGTTGCCGACCAGCCGCGTAAGCGTTCAGTCGCCCGCTGTCGCCGGGGTCGAGGCCAGGGTCATCGAGCAAACATTCCGCTAACCTGGCCGCGTCACGCAAGCCCAGATTAAAGCCTTGCCCGGCGACCGGATGTAACTGGTGCATGGCATTGCCGATCAATACCACCCGTGGCTTGACCATGACCTCGGCCTTGATCAGCGCCAGGGGAAATTGATGACGCGGCGCAGTCAGTTGCAACGCGCCCAGCCGGTAACCGAACGCCTGTTGCAGTTCCGCCAGAAACGCGGCGTCGGATAACTGGCCCAGTGCCTTCGCCCGTTCGTTATGTTGACTCCAGACCACGGCCAGGTTTTGCTCGCGTTGCGGTAACAGTGCCAACGGGCCGTGCGCGGTAAAGCGTTCAAACGCGGTTTGCCGGTGCGGCTGTTGACCACGCACCGTGGTGACGATGGCGCTTTGCCGGTAATCGGTGATTTGTTGTTGGATATTCAGATATTGGCGCACCGGCGACTGGCCGCCATCGGCCGCCACCAACAGCCGGGTTCTGAGCGTGACTACATCATGGCCTTGATGTAACGACACAATCACGGCATTTTCGCCAACATTGAGCCCGGTCAAGCGTGCCGGACGAAACTGTTTGACCGCTGTCTGCTCGACCCGGTCATTCAGGTGTTGCTCCAGTGGCCGGGCGATGATCACCTGACCCAGGCTGGGCACCCCGGCATCGGCGGCGTTCAGGCGGGTATGGCCGAAATGACCCTGGTCGGAAATGTGGATGTGTTCGATGGGACTGGCCTGATCGGCCACCGCATCCCAGGCCGACAGCGCCGACAGCATTAAACAACTGCCGTGCGCCAGCGCCAGGGCGCGGTTGCTGATCGCCGAGCCGGCTTGTTCATCGCGGGTTTGCGCTTCGATCAGGCCGATGTTAAGGCCGCTGTCGCTCAATGCCAGCGCCAGGCTTTGACCGGCCAGGCCGCCGCCGGCGATTAGTACGTCAAACGTTTCAGACACCCTTAGCTCCCATCAATTGTTCGATTTCGGCAATGCTTTTCGGCGCCAGATCGGTTAACACCTCGTAACCGTCTTTGGTGACCAGCACATCGTCCTCGATACGAATGCCGATGCCGCGCCAGTGGGCTTCGACGTTGTTATCGTCCTTCGGAATGTACAGCCCAGGTTCCACGGTCAGCACCATGCCCGGCTCCAGAATCCGCCACTGATCATCGACTTTGTAACTGCCGACATCATGCACGTCCATGCCCAGCCAATGACCGATGCGGTGCATGTAGTAAGGCTTGTAGGCTTTATCCTTGATCAGTTTACTGACCTTGCCCGATAGAATGCCCAGTTCCACCAGGCTCTTGGTCAGTATTTTGACCGACAATTCATGTAGTTCCTGCCAGGGCAGGCCCGGACGCACCAAGTCGATCACGGCCAGTTGAGTGTCAAGCACCCGTTGATACAAGGCTTTTTGGCTGTCGTTGAAGCGACCGGAAACCGGAAACGTGCGGGTGATATCGGCGGCGTAATGGTCGCATTCGCCGCCGGCGTCGATCAATATCAGTTGCTCAGGCTCCAACCGCGCCTGATTGTCGGTGTAGTGCAGCACACAGGCGTTTGCGCCCGCGGCGACGATAGAGGGATAAGCTTCCGATTTCAAGCCGTTGTTTTTCAGATGGTAGATAAACTCGGCTTCCAACTGGTATTCATAAACGCCCGGACGGCAGGCGCGCATGGCTTTGATATGGGCTTCGGCGGAAATTTTTGCCGCGTTGCGCATCAGCTTGATTTCCGGGGCGGTTTTAATTAACCGCAGTTCATGGACAATCTGTTCCAGCGAGGCCAATTCCATAGGCGCGCTGACCCCGGTGCGGCTTTGCTGACGCAAATGACCGATCCACTCCAGGAGCTTTTGATCCAGCTCGCTGTCCCGGCCCATGGGATAAAACACTTTATTTTTATTTTCCAAAAGACCCGGCAAAATGTCGTCGATGTCGTCAATCGGAAACGCATCATCAGCGCCATGCACGTCAGTGGCGCCGGCAAGGCCGGCATGGGCGCCTTCCCAGCGGGCTTTCTGCTCGTCGAATTCCCGGCAAAACAGAATATATTCACCTTGCTTGCGTCCGGGAATGAACACCGCCAGGGCGTTGGGCTCGTTAAACCCGGTCAAGTAATAAAAGTCGCTGTCCTGACGAAACGGGTAGTGTACATCGCGGTTGCGGACTTGTTCATTAGCGCTGGCAATCAGGCCGATATTGCCCTTGCCAATGTGTTGCAGGAGGGCTTTGCGGCGTTTTTTGAATTCGGTAACTTTCATGATGAGATTGAAGGGTAGTTTAGGGCAAACACACGCACCGCGACGCGGAGATATTCAGTCAGTTCCATGAAGTCGCGTTCGTCTGCATCGGTTTGTTCGGTATGCGGGCTGATTTTGCTGATCTCGATCATGTCATACAGGATTTCGCCGGGTGTATGGCGCGCAAATGCCTCGGCCCGGGGTGGGTCGAGGCTGGCGATATGCGCCATGGTATCGACAAAGGCTTGGCAAAAGGCTCGCAAGCAGCCAATGCGCAATGCTAAATGCATGTCATCGTCTGGCAGTAACAAGGCAAATTCAGCATCATCGCTGCGAATTTGCTCATCCGTGTGCTCTGCCCAGGCTTTTAGCTGATCGTCATAAGGTTGCTCTGGATTGAGTTGTGACCAGTAATGGCCAGGGCACAAGCCAAGGCAGCTGAGCGCGGCTACCTGGCCTTGCCAGGTTGACCGTTCAAGGTCGGAGCCTGGTAAATCGGTGGCCTGTGCGGTGTGAGATACATTCATAAAGATTCAATGAGCGGAAATTATGCCGGAATATGCTACCATTCCAGCGATAAACTTGTGTTTTTTTGAGGGCAGTGGCATGTCAACTTCCGATTCCCGTTCCGATGCTGAGCAAGCTTTAGTCAGGCTGGAGCAAAAGCTCGATCAACTCGTGCAGGCATACAGCCGGGTTCAGCAAGAAAATCAGATACTCAAACATAAACAACAGGAATTGGTGCGCCAGAAAGCCAAATTGATGGAAAAAACTACCCAGGCCAAAAGCCGGGTGGAAGCCATGATCAGCCGCCTGAAAGCGATGGGGGCCAATTTATGAATCAGCCTGCCAATATTGTCGCTATTACTATCCTGGATAAAGATTATCGCATTGTTTGCCCGCCCCAGGAGCAGGATGATCTGAAAGCCGCTGCCCGCTGGCTGGATCGACAAATGCGCGACATCAAACAAACCGGCAAGGTTACCGGTAATGAACGAATTGCAGTGATGGCAGCCTTGAATATGGCGCATGACCTGTTTACTGCCGAACAGCGCATCGCATCTTTGGAGCAGCAGCTGAAAACGCATGTTCAGCGACTCGATGACAAGTTGCAAGCGGTTTTGGAAAATCAATAAACGCGGTAGAATGTAAACGTATTTCCTGCCGCGTTCGAGGGTGCGCCGGGTATTTCCTGAACCTATATTTACCCCGGGCGTTGTATCTGTTATTTGGTGTGCAAACCCGCAGTTTAGCGGGGAGCCTGAAAAATATCAGCGCAAGCCCACTTGAACCTTCGGTTCAAGGACGAAGGTGTATCACGGCGCAGGTGGGAAATGCGTTTTAATGACTGGCTTTCGGGTAAATTTCCTGGCCCGCCTTCCCTGTCAGTCATCTTAAAAATCTCCCAGGTGGCAACCAGCCAAGCAATGTTTTTATTACGTTCAAAGCTTCGGTTGCTGGGTCGGGAGACTCCATAAGCTCATCCATGGCGCCGACATCCTTGCCATAGCTACCTTAAAGCACTGTGGGTATTCTAAATTGCGTGTTGCTGGCTTGCATCCTGTCAGTAACGTCCGTAATATTGATCAATTTTTTAGACGCTTTGGGGAAGGCCAGAACATGCGTAGTCATCAGTGTGCGGAGCTGAACAGTCAATTTATCGAGCAAACCGTGGAAGTCTGCGGTTGGGTGCATCGTCGGCGCGATCACGGCGGAGTGATTTTTATCGATTTACGTGATCGCTCAGGTTTACTTCAAGTCGTGATTGACCCGGACACTCCGGAAACCTTTCATCTTGCGGAACAGGTGCGTAGTGAATTTGTCATCAGCATCAAAGGCCGGGTTCGCTCGCGCCCTGACGGGACGTTTAACGCCAATCTTGCCACCGGCGAAATTGAGCTGTTGGGCAAAGAACTGACGGTTCTTAACAAAGCGGAAACGCCACCGTTTCCACTGGACAGCGAAATCGAGGTCAACGAAGAAACCCGTCTCAAATACCGTTATATCGATTTGCGTCGTCCTGTGATGCAGGAAAAGCTGAAAATCCGCCGCAATATCGCTCGCTGTCTGCGCAATTACCTGGACGAGCACGATTTTTACGAAATCGAAACACCTTATCTGACCAAGGCCACGCCGGAAGGCGCTCGCGATTATTTGGTGCCCAGCCGGACCCACCCAGGCTCCTTTTTCGCCTTGCCGCAGTCACCACAGCTGTACAAACAGATTCTGATGATGTCCGGCTTTGAGCGTTATTATCAGATCGTGCGCTGTTTCCGGGACGAGGATTTACGCGCCGACCGGCAGCCTGAATTCACTCAGCTGGATATTGAAACCTCATTCATGAATGAAGACCAGATCATGACTTTGATGGAGGATATGATCCGGAAAGTGTTTCAGGAAACCTTAGGTGAAACCCTGCCCGAGTCCTTCTCGCGCATGACCTATCAGGAAGCCATGCACCGCTTCGGCAGTGATCGTCCGGATTTGCGTATTCCGCTTGAACTGACCGATATTGCCGAGCTGATGCGCGAGGTCGAATTCAAAGTGTTCTCGGGGCCTGCCAACGATGCCGATGGCCGAGTGGTGGCCTTGAAAGTACCCGGCGGCAGTGCATTGAGCCGTAAAGATATTGACGATTTGACCAAGTTTGTCGGTATTTACGGCGCTAAAGGCTTGGCTTATATCAAAGTCAACGCGCTGGACCAGGGGTTAGAAGGCTTGCAATCGCCGATTGTCAAATTCGCCCCGGAAGCGGTCTGGCAGCAGGTGTTGGCTAAAGTTGACGCCCAGGTCGGCGATCTGATTTTCTTTGGCGCGGATAAAGCTAAAATCGTTAATGAAGCCATGGGCGCGCTTAGAGTGCGACTGGGTCATGACTTAAATTTAATTCAAGGTCGCTGGCAGCCGTTGTGGGTGGTGGACTTTCCGATGTTCGAGCGCGACAACAATCGTTGGGTAGCCATTCACCACCCCTTTACCGCTGCTAAAGGCGATATCGACAGCGTGCAAAAAGATCCGGGTGCAGCCTTATCCAGAGCCTATGATTTGGTATTGAATGGCACTGAACTGGGTGGCGGCTCGATTCGTATTCACCGTCCCGAAGTTCAATCGGCGGTGTTTGCCTTGTTAGGTATCGGTGAAGATGAAGCCCGGGAAAAGTTCGGCTTTTTGCTCGATGCCCTGAAATACGGTTGCCCGCCGCATGGTGGTATAGCCTTCGGTCTGGATCGTATTGTGATGCTGATGACCGGCGCGCAGTCCATCCGGGAGGTCATCGCTTTCCCGAAAACGCAAAATGCCGGTTGCCCGTTGGTCGATGCCCCGGCCAAGGTCAGCCGGGAACAATTGCGCGAATTGGGTATCCAACTGCGAACCGCTAAGGATAAAGTCGAGAAAGCCTAAGCGGCAGTCAGTCCATAAAACCACGAAATACACGCCAGTCCCTGCAATTAACCTAAGGGGCGAGTAACTTGAAAAGTAACTGCTTATCACCCTTCGCAGGGTGGATAAGCGGCGCGTATCCACCGGATCCGCCTCTGTGCTGGATGCGCCCTTCAGGCTTACTCACCTTGCTAGCTGTGTTTCGTGGACAAAACACTTTTTAATCAGGTTAACCGTCATGTCTGAAGTCAAACCGTTTCAAGATTATGCTTTGCTCGATGATGATGTGTGCAACGATAAAATCCGCGCCGCCAAGTCTGCATTGGGTGAGCGCTGCGTGATTTTAGGTCACCATTATCAGCGTGATGAGGTCTTTCAACATGCCGATTTTTTCGGAGATTCACTGAAGCTGTCGCGTCAAGCGGCAGACTCGAAAGCCGACTACATTGTGTTCTGTGGTGTGCATTTCATGGCCGAGGTCGCCGACATTCTGTCACGGCCCGAGCAGATTGCCATTTTGCCGGATCTGGCAGCCGGTTGCTCGATGGCCGACATGGCCAATCTGGCCAAGGTTAAAAAATGCTGGCAGGAATTGGCCGAGGTATTAACCGATGTTGAAGCTGAGGTCACACCGGTAACCTATATCAATTCCGCTGCCGATCTGAAAGCCTTTTGCGGTGAGCATGGTGGCATTGTCTGCACCTCATCAAATGCCGAAAAAATACTCGATTGGAGTTTCGAGCGTGGCGAGAAAGTGTTGTTTTTCCCTGATCAGCATTTAGGCCGCAACACCGGCTACCGAATGGGTATTCCACTGGAACAGATGGTCACCTGGGATTTCAATAAACCGATGGGCGGTTTGACCGCACAGCAAATTCGCGCTGCCAAAATCATTCTCTGGCAAGGGCATTGTTCGGTGCATCAGATGTTCAAGCCCGAACATATCGATAACTTTCTTGAACAATATCCCGAAACTCAAGTCATCGCCCATCCCGAGGCCAGTTTTGAGGTGTGCGAAAAAGCGGATTACATCGGCTCTACGGAAACCATTCTCAAAGTCGTGCGCGAGTCAGCGCCGGACACCCGCTGGCTGGTGGCCACGGAACTGAACCTGGTCACTCGCTTGCATGAAGAGTGCAAAGAGCAGGGTAAAAACGTGCATTTCATGTCGCCCACCGTGTGCATGTGCTCGACCATGTTCCGCACCGATCCCCAGCATCTGGCCTGGGTTTTGGAAAATCTGGTCGAAGGCCATGTGGTCAACCGCATTCAAGTGCCTGAAGACCAAGCCGGTCTGGCGCGTCACGCATTAGATGCGATGCTCACCGTATAAGCCCCGACAGGCCGATCCTTGGCCGGCCGGGGGGCAAAGACTTGTCAGTCCAGAGCTTGATAATACTCAGCCAGTGCCTTGATTTCCTTATCCGTTAACTTGGCGGTGATAGTACGCATACGCTGGTACAAATCGTTGCCACGCTGGCCATTGCGATAGGCGTTCAGCGTTGCCGCCAGATAGCTGGCCGATTGTCCGGCCAGCGCCGGAATATCGATTTCCCCGCCTTCACCTTGGTCGCCATGACAAACCGAACACGGTGCCAAAGCGCGCGCCTTATCGCCCTGGTTAGCCAATAATTGCGCTTGCTTGGACTTTAACAAGCTATTGCGGGTTGTTACTGGGGCGGCTTGAGCCGCATACCAGGCGGCCAGGTCGGCTTTATCCGTATCACTTAAACCTTGTGCCAAAGCATTCATCATGGCATGTTCGCGGTCGCCGTTGGCATAATCGGTCAGTTGCTTGTAAAGATAAGTCGCTTTCTGGCCGGCCAGTGACGGCGTATCCGGTAGGCTGGCGATGCCGTTGTCGCCGTGACAAGCGGCGCAGGTCGCGGCCAGTTCCTGGCCGTGCTGAGCATTGCCTTGCTTGACGGCGTTAACGGCGTCAGGTGTCCAGGCGACTTGCGAAGAAGGCGCCGCTAAAACGGCGCCGCTTGCCATAAGGCTTAGCAATAACAAAACAATACGCATATTACACTCCAAAGCCAAGCGAGCCGAAGGTCGGCATCAGGAAAAATTGCAGGATGGGATAGCCGAAGGCAATCAGCATGAACGCGGCGATCACATAATTCCAGAGTTTGAAATCATTGAGGATGGCCGGCATTTCCGTGACCGGATGAATGGGTTCGGCATAACTGATGTCGCCGTCATAAGGCTTGGTTGAGGCGCGTTGGCTTTGATACAGAATGTAAATCAACAGCCCCGCGGAACCGAGCATGATCAGGCCGCCGAAAATCATGATCAGTTCATAAGGTTCCCAGGACAGACTCAACACATTGTTGTAAGTGGCCTGGGAAATACGCCGTGGTTGCCCTAAAAGTCCCAGTACATGCCAGGGTGTGGTCATCACGCTGATGCCGGCAAACCAGGTCCACAGTTGAATGACCGCCAGTTTGTTCGAATACAAGGCTTTGCCAGTCAAGACAGGCCAGAAATAATAGGCGATGCCGAAATACATAATCACCGTGGTGCCGGCGAAAATCAGATGGAAATGCCCGGAAATCCAGGCGGTGTTATGCACCATGGCGTTCATGGCATAGCTGGCGTTGATCAAACCGCCGAAGCCGCCGAAGATCAGCATCATCAACGATAACAAAATAGCCAGTACCATCGGATTTTGCCAGGGCAGGGCGGTGATCCAGCCGAACAAGCCTTTACCGCCGTTAAGGCGACCGGCGATTTCCAGCGAGGCGATCACCGTGAATGCGGTAATGAAGGTTGGCAAGGTGACGATGAAGGTGCCGATGCTGTGCAGGATTTTCCAGCCATAGCCTTGTTGTGGGTCCATGTATAAATGATGGAAACCGATCGGCAGACTGAACACTACTAACAGCACGAATACCACCCGCGCCATTTCATCGCTGAATAAATAGCCGCCGGCCAGTTTCGGCACGAACACATAAAACGCGGTGTAGGCGGGAATCAGCCAGACATAGACAATCGGGTGCAAGGTCCAGGCAAACAAGGTGCGCGCCAGGCCGGGATCGATGGTATCCACCCAACCCAAGGCCCAGGGCAGAATCTGAAACAACACTTCCGCCGCTACGCCGGCGCTGGTCCACAGCCACAGAATGGCATTGCCGGTGGTGGCAAACATGGCCAGCGGCAGAATCTCGCCGGGATGGGCTTTTTTCCAGCGCGCCGCCATGATCAGCATGCTCGCCACCCAGAACCAGGAGCCGACCACCAGCAAAGTCGCGCCCAGATAAAACAGAGGATGGGCTTTAAGCGGCGGGTAAAACGTGAACAATACCGAGGCGTTACCGGTCAACAGCGGAATCGCTGCCATGATGACGCCGATTAATGCCACGGCAAAGCCAGCCCAGGCAAATTTCAGGTTCCACACCGGCTGTTTCAGGCTGGTGCTGGCCACATAATAGCTGAAACCCATGATGAAAAACGTAGTTAAGACATAGGCCATCAACACGCCGTGGGTACTGACCGAGCCAAAATACAAGGCTTTCGATTCCAGAAACGGAAACAGACCGCTGCGCTCGATCACCTGATAGCCGCCCATCACGCTGGCCAGGGCGAAAGCGCCGAACGCCACCCAGAAATGCCAAAGGGTTAATTTTTTTTCCGCTGCCAGATTCATGATTGCGCTCCTTGTTCAGGGTGTTGGGCTTGCCATTCGTGTTTGGGAACCACGCGGATATTGCTCCACATATAATCATGACCCATGCCACAATATTCATTGCACAGTACCGGGTACTCACCGGCATGGGGAAACACGGTGGTCACTTCGGCCACATAACCGGGCACGATCATGGTGCTCATGTTGGTCATCGGAATATGCACGCCGTGCAGCACATCCATGCTCACCCAGCGAAAAGTAATTTGGGTTTGTGCCGGCACTTCGATGAAGCCGGGGAAAAAGTTATAGCGCCCGGCGACCATGCGCACCCAGTGTCGGCCTTGTTCATCGATGCTCAAACCTAAGTTATCCTCGGCGAATTCTTCCGATAAATGCAGTTTCGCCGAATCAATGGTTTCCACATGACTGGGCGCGTGCATGCCCTGGAACACGGCGCTGAACAAAATCATCAGCACCAATACACCGATGCCGCCCAAAGCCAGTTGGCTCCATTTTTTTTCCAATACGTCGATATGCATGGCTAACCTCACTGCACCAGACCACGGGGCACGAAAATGCCGAAATAAATCAGCAGCCAGGCGACCAACATGCCGCCGCCGACCACCAGCAGCAAGGCCCAGGTGCCGACCGGTTTGCTGTTAAGGATTTCAGCGCGTTCTTGTTCTGATAATGGTGTTTCCATAAATACCCCTGAATTATTGTTGTGAACCGGCAATCTTAACCGAAACCTGTGACAAGCTGAAGAAGTTAATCGTGCATAGCGCTTGTTCAGGCTTTGTATTTTTATCCAGGCGTGATATTCTATGCGACTATTGCCGGGGTGGTGAAACTGGTAGACGCGCCGGATTCAAAATCCGGTCCCTTCGGGGGTGTCGGTTCGATTCCGACCCTCGGCACCAACAAAAATAAAAAACCCGTACACATCCGTTACGGGTTTTTTTATGCCTGAAAGTTACCAATTCCAACATAAAGCGATGACTGCAAAAATTATTGACGGCAAACAAATTGCCTTGGCAACGCGTGCGCAATGGCAACAGCGCGTCACGCAACTTAAACAGCAAGGAATTTTACCGGGGCTGGCGGTGATTATCGTCGGTGAAAATCCGGCTTCTAAGGTTTATGTGCGTAATAAAATCCGTGCTTGTCATGAAGTGGGCATACGTTCCGAATTGATTGAGTTGCCGGCGGATATTTCTGAAGCCATGTTGTTATCGACGATCGACAATCTGAACCGCAATTCCGATATTCACGGCATTTTAGTGCAATTGCCATTGCCACCTGACATTGACATGAATCGCGTGTTGGAAACGATTGATATTGCCAAGGATGTCGATGGTTTTCATCTTTACAACATGGGCGCTTTGATGTCGGGTAGTAGTATCTTTCCGCCGTGTACGCCCTTTGGGGTATTGGCCTTGCTAGAGCAATCGGGTATCGCGATTGAAGGGCAAAATGCCGTGGTGGTTGGGCGCAGCAATATCGTCGGCAAGCCTATGGCCATGTTGTTACTGCAAAAAAATGCCACGGTCAGCATTTGCACCTCTAAAACGCGGGATTTGAAGCAATTCACCGCGTTGGCCGATATTTTGGTTGTGGCCACCGGGCGGCCTAATCTCATCACCGCCGACATGGTGAAGCCGGGGGCGGCGGTGATCGATGTCGGGATCAATCGTCTCGATGATGGTCGCCTGGTCGGTGATGTTGATTTCGATGGTGTTAAGGAAGTGGCCGGCTATATCACGCCTGTTCCGGGCGGCGTCGGCCCGATGACCATCACTATGTTGGTCGCCAACACTGTGGTCGCGGCAGAACAAAGCGCGAGTCAATCGATATAATTGAAGCCGCCCTCAATCCTTGTCAAAAACAGGCCGGCATTGTTGCGATTAACGGTGAGATCAAAAGGCGGGCAGGGCGCTCAGCGCTGCATCATAAGACGGTTAGCTAGATCTCGTCTTCGTCACTAACCCCTAATACCTGCAAAATACCTTCCAGCTGATCTACCGAGCGGTAGTTGACCACCAGCTTGCCCGCGCCGCTAGGTTGATGATTAAGCATCACATCGGCACCCAGCCGGTCGGTTAACCGGTCAATCAGGCGCTGCGTGTCGGCATCATGGTTGGCCGTTTGTGCTGTCGGGTGTTTTGGTTGCAACAAAGCCTTGACCAGGCTTTCAGTTGCCCGGACGGTCAGGCCTTGCTGTGCCACCTTGCGCGCTGCTTGCACTTGCAGATTCCCAGGCAGGGCCAGCAGCGCCCGGGCATGTCCCATATCCAGCTCTTTGTTATTGAGCAGTGCTTTAACTTCTGCTTCCAAATCCAGCAGGCGCAACAAATTAGCTACCTGAGCGCGTGATTTGCCCACGGCCGCGCCCAGGCTTTGCTGAGTCATGCCAAACTCATCCAGTAAACGCTGTAAGGCGTCAGCTTCTTCCAGCGGGCTTAAATCCTCGCGCTGAATGTTTTCGATTAAGGCAATGGCCAGTGCGGTACGGTCGTCCAGTTCACGCACCAGTACGGGCACATCAGAAAGTTGTGCTAACTGCGCGGCGCGCCAGCGTCGTTCCCCGGCGATAATTTCATAGTGCTGTTCTTCTAGTTTGCGGACAATAATCGGCTGAATGATGCCTTGCGCCTTGATCGATTCGGCCAGTTCCTGGATTTTGCCGGGATCAATGTCTTTGCGCGGCTGGTAGCGGCCGCGTTTCAGCCATTCCACCGGTAATTGTTGCACGCCTTGTTGACTGACCGGGGCTTGCGTTTGCTGTACCACATCGCCTAATAGTGCATCCAGGCCGCGATGCAAACCTCGTTTTTTTGTTGCCATGAAAAATAAGTGCTGAGAAAAAGTCGCCTATTATAACCGCGCCGACGGTTATTTGGCGTGGCTTGGTCGTGGCTTCCAGCAATTCTCATGATGGAAGTTCCAGTCCGTAAGCTGGGTTGAACCTAAGCGTTCATGGGATTGACCCTGAAGAGAGAACCTGTTTGACCGGCCTCCCCCTTTCTCAAAGGGGGATCGAGGGGGATTTTTTTCAAGCTGTGAACGGTTACGTTTGCCACAAGCAATGCCCGGCCGTTTTAGCAATCAACTCCAGTTGCTTGGCATGGGCGGTCAGTTCCTCGGCGCTGCCATGCAGCACCGGCAAGGGCTCGCCCGGGGGCAGTGCGATTGGCTGGCGAGACTGGATGTCGCTGTTTTCGGCACCGTCTGACTCGGCCAAAAGCGAGCGCTGGCCACCGGTCATCAGCAAATACACGTCCGCGAGAATTTCCGCATCTAATAACGCGCCGTGTAACTCCCGGTGGCTGTTATCAACACCATAGCGTTTGCACAGCGCATCCAGGCTGTTACGCTGACCGGGATGCTTTTGCCGGGCAAAGACCAGGGTATCAAAAATGGCGTTGTCGCGACTGACCCGATAGTCCGAACCCATCAAGCTCAATTCATGATCGAGAAAGCCAACATCAAACGGTGCGTTGTGAATAATCAATTCCGCATCGCTGATGAAGTTCAGCAAGGCTAAGGCTTCCTGGGCAAAACGCGGCTTATCGACCAGAAAGTCATTGCTAAGCCCATGCACTTCCACCGCGCCGGCCTCAACCTCGCGTTCGGGGTTGAGATAAACATGAAAAGTGCGCCCGGTCAGGCGTCGCCCGACCAGCTCCACCGCGCCAATTTCAATAATTCTATGACCTTGTTTCGGTTCAAGGCCAGTGGTCTCGGTATCGAGAACGATTTGACGCACCCGCTCAGTCATCACGCCCTCCAAGGCAATGTTCGATAAAAGTCGAAATCACCGGAATTTGCTCCGCGCACAGCGAATGCGCCATGGCATAGTCATGCCATTGGCTGGGGTAACCTAAGCGGTCAAGTTGCTGATGCACGTTGTGCGCGACATGCCAGGGCACAATATCATCATCACGGCCATGCATTTGCAAAATGGGTGTTTGCCGGTTAGCCTCGGTTAAATGCT
Organism: Methylococcales bacterium; assembly: GCA_032251045.1. Classification (GTDB taxonomy): domain Bacteria; phylum Pseudomonadota; class Gammaproteobacteria; order Methylococcales; family Methylomonadaceae; genus JAVVEW01. Next base: position 12,897 of record JAVVEW010000013.1, on the reverse strand, counting down.
CCTGGACATGTGGCCAGGTGGGCAGGTAAGTGGATAACGCCAGAATGCCGGCCAGTGGCTCAGCCGCAGTCAGGCCAGTCTGCAAGGCGATGACGCCGCCTTGTGAAAAACCAGCCAACAGAATCCGGTGGCTTGGGATACCTAGCGCGATTTCCGCCGCAATGTGCTCATTAAGCCATGTCACCGAGCGGGTAATGCCATCGTCATCCACGGCAACGGTGAGATTGGGCGTGCGAATGTCATACCAGGCACGCATTTCCAGGCCGCCATTGATGGTTACCGGTTGCACCGGCGCATGTGGCAGAATAAAGCGCACGCCAGCCCGGGCGGTGTCACTTAGCTGCGCAATCAAAGGGGTAAAGTCATGGCCGTCCGCGCCCAGGCCATGTAACCAGAACACGGTGTGGGTGTGTTTGTCCTGTGCCGGTATAATAGCCGCAGTGGCGCTGGATTGTGTTAGTGTCATAGTGGCAATCTTCATTCAAGGTTAATGTAGCGCTTAGGCTCGGTCGAGATGTTGTCATGACCGTTTGTATTGACCGTATGCCGCAGCCGAAGCTAAAGATTAACATAGGCCGCGTATGTTGAAGCCATGAGCTGACTTCAATTCATAATTGCCAAGCGCGATCGGCAATGGCGTTTAGCGCCCCGGCAAGCCTGCATGTGTCAGGATTGCTGAATGTTCAAACACTCTGCTTTCAAGGGAACGATATGACTACTATTACCGACCCGGTCATCGATCGCTGGTATAAAGACCTGGAAAATGACTACCTGTTCAAAGTTGTTGCCATCGATGAAGATGCCGATACCATTGAGGTGCAATATCTGAGTGGCGAAATAGGTGAATATGACCGTGACAGTTGGTACGCGTCCACATTTGACTACATCGAAGAGCCGGAAGACTGGTCGGCGCCGTTTGAGGTGGAAAGCGACGATCTAGGTTACAGTGACCCGGATCAGCATCGTTTGCAAAACGATGGCCTGGATATTGAAGACTATCTCGACTAAGCCCTGATTTATGAAAATGAGCGCGCAGGCGTTTCGTGCCTGGAAATCCAAAGCGATTACTTTATTAGCCATGTCCGGTGCCGGTAAAACCACGCTGGCCAGCAAATTGCCAAAACAAAAATGGTTTCATTATTCAGGTGACTACCGGATTGGCACCAAGTATCTGGAAGAGGCCATTCTGGACGACATCAAGGCCAAGGCCATGGCCGTGCCATGTCTTCGCGAACTGCTGTTGACCGACTCCATCTACATTCGCAACAACATCACCGTCGATAATCTGGCACCCATTTCCAGCTTTCTCGGCAAGGTTGGCAAGCCTGAATGCGGCGGCTTGCCACTGGCCGAATTCAAACGCCGCCAGCGTTTACACCGCCAGGCAGAAATTGCCGCCATGCTCGATGTCCCTGAGTTCATGCACAAAGCCAAGACCATTTACGGCTATGCCAATTTCATCAACGACGCCGGTGGCAGCCTCTGTGAGCTGGACAGCCCCGAAGTGATCGCAAGCCTGGTACAACACACCCTGATTGTTTATCTGGACATTCCAGATTCCTTGCAGCAAACCATTATAGAGCGCGCCAAACAGCATCCTAAGCCACTTTATTTCAATGAAAACTTCCTCGATGCTCAGCTCGCCGCGTTTCTGCAAGAAACCGGCTGCGCCAGCAGTGAGCAGATGGTTCCCGATGCTTTCGCACGTTGGGTCTTTCCTAAACTGGTAGCCTATCGGCAGCCGCGTTATCAACAGCTGGCCCAAGCTCATGGCTACACCATCAGCGCAGAGCACGCCAACCAGGTACGCGACGAGCAAGACTTTATCGACCTGATTGCCACGGCTATCGATGCTCAGCAAGCGCCTGCGTCGCCGGTCGTATCCTGACTGCTTACCGCTATCATGCCCCTAGTCGCACACACCAATTTACCCTCGTTTCAGCGCCTGCGTGAAGAAGGCGAAGAAGTTCTCAGCCTGCGCCGGGCCAGGCATCAGGATATTCGGGCGTTACACATCGGCCTATTGAACATGATGCCCGACAAGGCGCTGGAAGCCACCGAGCGGCAATTTTTTCGTCTGGTTGGCGCCTGCAATCAAATCAGCCAATTTTATGTACACCCATTCACCATTCCCGGTTTACCGCGTGGTGCCAAAGCCCAGGCCCACATTGACCGCTATTACGAGCCATTTGAAAAAATCCGTCAGGAAGGCTTGGATGCCCTGATTATCAGTGGTGCCAACGTCACCGGAGACCAGCTCGAAAAAGAGGCCTTTTGGCAGTCGTTGTTGGAAGTATTCAGTTGGGCGCGACACAATGTCACCTCGGTATTGTGTTCCTGTTTGGCCACCCATGCCATTGTCCAGCATCTTTACGGCATACGGCGCACCCCTCTGGACGCCAAGCGCTGGGGGGTGTTCGCGCATCAAGTCATTGACCGCAGGCATCCATTGACAGCGGAAATCAACACCCGTTTCGATGTGCCGCACTCACGCTTCAACGAAATTTTTCGCGCTGACCTGGAAGCGGCGGGGCTTAGAATCCTGGTGACCAGTGATGTCGCCGGCGTTCATTTAGCCACCAGTCCAGACGGTTTTCGCATTGTCTTCTTCCAGGGGCATCCAGAATATGACGACATCAGTTTGCTGAAAGAATACAAACGCGAAGTACAGCGTTTTCATCTGCGCGAAATCGATGTGTATCCGCCGTTTCCCGACCATTATTTCAATACCCAGGCGCAACAGTTGCTCGCCGCCTACCAACAATCTGTGATAGCGCGCCGCGCCCCTGGCCATGCCTTGCCGCCGTTTCCAGAGACTGAATTGCTGCCGATTATCGACATCACCTGGCGAGACACCGCCCGCGCCGTGTTTAACAACTGGCTGGGCAAGATTTACCAAATCACCCACCAGGATCGTAACCGTCCTTTCATGCCGGGTATCGACCCGGACAATCCATTGAACTTATGAGCAGCCATCAATACTTTCTTGAGCAAGCCATCGAGCTGGCCGAGCGTAACGCACAAAGCCTGGCGGGGGGGCCATTCGGCGCGGTGATCGTATATCAAGGTCAGGTCATTGCCGCCTGCGCCAACCAGGTCACCGCCAATCATGACCCCACTGCCCATGCCGAAATACAGGCCATACGCACCGCCTGTGCGCGGCTTAATGATTTTCAACTGCACCACTGCATCTTATACAGCAGCTGCGAACCGTGTCCTATGTGTCTAGGCGCCATTTACTGGGCGCGTCTTAAAGCCGTCTATTTCGCCGCCGATCGGCTTACAGCAGCGCAGGCCGGTTTTGATGACGCTATGATTTATCAACAAATCGCCACCGATCTGGAACAGCGCAGCATCCCCATGACCCACCTGGCCATAACTGGCCACGACCGCCCCTTTCATAGCTGGCTGCAAAGCCAAGCCCGCATACCTTACTAAGCCTGGTTAATAAGAAGCACAACCAAACCCCTGCTGTTGTAAAAAATCACAAAAAATCTCCCCCTTTTCATAAAGGGGCACAAAAAAGCCCCTCTTTCGTAAAGGGGCACAAAAAAGCCCCCCCCTTTCGTAAAGGGGGGTTAGGGGGGATTTCGCTGATGACTTTTTTCTGGAAAAACAAATCGATCACCACGGCGAGATAGAGCCGGTCTTGCTGAGTCCAGAGGCGGGTTATCTGAAACATAACCCTGATCGGTTCAGTCTACCTCGACCTGTCGATCCACCACGCGCATGATCCATGTTCAACAGATATCGGCCAACTTATATCACGAGTGTAAGATGATATGGATTTCCACCGATGACTGCGGCAATCAGTACACTGTCCTTGTCAGAATGGTTGTCAGCGAGTGTTCAGCGTTGACAGACCAGGCTGTCGCTGTTAATTTCGCCGTCTTAGCACTCTAACTGATAGAGTGCCAATCAGCCACAGGCTGGAGAGTCTTATGAATAAACAACCAGAACTGAACGAAAGATCGTTAACCCTGCTGAAAAACTTGGTTGAGCATTATATTCAGGATGGCCAACCGGTTGGCTCCAGAACACTGGCCAAGGATGCGGCTCTGAGCCTGAGTCCGGCGACTATTCGCAATGTCATGGCTGATCTGGAAGAGCTGGGTCTGGTCAATTCACCGCATACTTCGGCAGGCCGGGTGCCTACGGCCAGCGGTTATCGTTTATTTATAGACTCTCTGTTAACCGTAGACGCATTAACCGATGTTGAAGTCTCAAGACTGCAAGAGACTTTGGCCGCAGATACCGGTTCGCGGCAGGCGGTGCTGAATCGGGCCTCGCAAATGCTGGCTGAGCTAACGCGCATGGCCGGCGTGGTCACTCTGCCCAAGCGCGAGCGCGTAGACTTAAGTCATATTGAATTCGTGCCACTTTCCGAACAACGTATTCTGGTGATCCTGGTTACTAACGAACAGGAAGTGCATAACAAAATTATCCACACAGCGCGGCGCTTTTCCGCTGCCGAATTACAACAAGCCGCCAATTTCCTTAACGCGCGTTACACCGGTCGCAGCCTCAGCGAAGTTCGCTCGGCGGTTTTGCAGGAGTTGCAAAAAACTCGCGAGCAAGTCAATCAACAGATGCTGGACGTGGTCAGTATGGCGCAAACCGCGTTTACCGACACCGAAACGGATGAGGACGACTATTTACTGACCGGCGAAACCAACTTGATGGGACTGTCTGATTTGGCTGACATGACCCAGTTACGCGCCTTGTTTGAAGCATTCAATCAAAAACGCACCCTGATTCATTTGCTGGATCAATGCCTGACCGCACGCGGGGTGCAGATTTTTATCGGTGAAGAGTCCGGCTACCACCCTCTGGACGGTTGCAGCCTGGTCACCGCGCCTTATGCGCTGGGCAACCAAGCGGTCGGTGTGCTGGGTGTGATCGGGCCGACGCGCATGGACTATCGGCAAGTGATTGCTTATGTCGATGTCACGGCAAAATTATTAAGCGCCGCCTTGAATTCACACGAACAGACTCCATAATTCGTTTAATTACCTTTTTGAACCTTTAGGAGCATGTTTATGCAACAAGAATCTGACACTACTCTGGATCCGAGCGTCACCCCGGAAACACCCGTTGGCGCTGAAGCGCCTGCTGAGCCTGCGCCCACCGAAGCTGCCGGCATCAGCGCCGAACAACTGGCAGAGCTGGAAGAGAAAGCCCGGGAGAACTGGGAGCGCGCCTTGCGTTTGCAGGCGGAAATGGACAATCTGCGCCGCCGCACACAGAAAGACTTGGAAAATGCACACAAATTTGCTCTGGAAAGCTTTGTCAAGGATTTATTGCCGGTTTTAGATAGCCTGGAACTTGGCCTGTATGCGGCAACCGGCGACAGCGATGAAGTCGCTAAATTCCGTGAAGGTACTGAGCTGACTTTGAAGCAGTTTTACGATGTGTTATCCCGGCACCAAATCGAGGTGATCGACCCGGCCGGACAACCTTTCAACCCCGAATGGCATCAAGCCATGTCCATGCAGCCCTCCGCAGAACACGCGCCAAACACCGTTATCACCGTGTTTCAGAAAGGCTACAGCCTGAATAGCCGGCTGATTCGTCCAGCGATGGTTGTGGTTTCCCAGCCGACGCAAGATGCTGAGCCAAAAATAGACACGCAGGCTTGATATTGCCGCAACGTCCCCCACATATTTCATATACTGAGCCAGCCATGCTGGCCACTATCCGAATTAATTACAACACTATCAACCGGAGAATTCCATGGCAAAAATGATTGGTATTGATTTAGGAACCACCAATTCCTGTGTCGCCGTGCTGGAAAACAACACCGCACGGGTTATTGAAAACAGCGAAGGCGCACGCACCACGCCGTCTATCATCGCCTTTACCAAAGACGATGAAATTCTGGTCGGTCAGTCCGCCAAGCGTCAGGCGGTGACCAACCCGGACAACACTTTGTTTGCGATCAAGCGCCTGATTGGCCGCCGCTTCAAGGACGATGTGGTACAAAAAGACATCAAAATGGTGCCGTACAAAATTGTCGGCGCCGATAATGGCGATGCCTGGGTCGATGTACACGGTAAGAAAATGGCGCCACCCGAAGTGTCGGCACGGGTGTTAATGAAATTGAAAAAAGACGCCGAAGCCTATTTGGGCGAGGAAGTCACCGAAGCGGTCATTACCGTGCCGGCTTATTTTAACGATTCACAGCGTCAGGCCACCAAAGACGCCGGACGCATTGCCGGTCTCGATGTCAAACGCATCATCAACGAACCCACTGCCGCGGCACTGGCCTACGGTATGGATAAACCTAAAGGCGACACCAAAATCGCCGTTTATGACTTAGGTGGTGGCACTTTTGACGTTTCCATCATTGAAATCGCCGAAATTGAAGGCGAACACCAGTTTGAAGTGTTGTCCACTAACGGCGACACCTTCCTCGGTGGTGAAGATTTTGACCTTAGAATCATCGATTTTCTGGCCGATGAATTCAAAAAGGACAACGGCATCGACCTGCACAACGATGCTCTGGCCTTGCAGCGTCTGAAAGAAGCGGCGGAAAAAGCCAAAATCGAACTGTCTTCAGCGCAGCAAACCGATGTGAATTTGCCTTACGTCACCGCTGACGCAACCGGGCCTAAACATTTGAACGTGCGCCTGACCCGGGCCAAGCTGGAAGCATTGGTCGAGGAGTTGATCGAGCGCACCAAAGGCCCTTGCCAGATGGCCTTGAAAGATGCCGGCTTGTCAGCGTCTGAAATTGACGATGTCATTCTGGTCGGCGGGCAAACCCGGATGCCTAAGGTGCAGGAATTTGTTAAAGGCATTTTCGGCAAAGAACCTCGTAAAGACGTGAACCCGGATGAAGCGGTCGCCTTAGGCGCGGCTATTCAGGCCGGTGTTTTGGGCGGTGAAGTCAAAGATGTGCTGTTGCTGGATGTTACGCCATTATCGCTGGGTATTGAAACCCTGGGCGGCGTGATGACCAAACTGATCGAAAAAAACACCACCATTCCGACCAATGCCAACCAAGTCTTTTCCACTGCCGACGACAACCAAACCGCCGTCACCGTGCATGTACTGCAGGGCGAGCGGGAAGTGGCCAGTGGCAACAAATCCCTGGGCCGGTTTGATTTGACTGACATTCCACCGGCACCGCGCGGCGTTCCGCAAATCGAAGTCACTTTCGATATCGACGCCAACGGTATTTTGAATGTCTCGGCGCGTGACAAAGCCACCGGTAAAAAACAATCCATCGTCATCAAAGCATCCAGCGGTTTGTCTGACGATGAAGTTGAACGCATGGTACGCGATGCCGAAACGCATGCCGATGAAGACCGTAAACACACCGAGTTGGTCAACGCCCGCAACCATGCCGAAGGTATGATCAACGCCACTGAAAAGTCACTGAAAGAACTCGGTGATGAGGTTGCTGCTGACGAGCGCGGCAACGTCGAAACGGCGATTAAAGACCTGCAGGAAACCCTTAAAGGCAATGACAAAGCCGCTATCGACGCGAAAACCGAGGCATTGACCGAACTTTCCGGTAAACTTGCCGAACGTGTCTACGCCAAACAAGGAGGCAGTGCGCAACCTGACGCCCCGGAAACGGCTAGCCAGGACAGCACCAATAAAACTCAGGACGATGGTGTTGTCGATGCCGAGTTTGAAGAAGTCAACGACGATAAGTAAAGACTTCACTCGCTGAGATTCAAGTCGGGGTCAACCCGACTTGAATCTGGCAAAATAGCCCACAACCGCTCACCTTTATTTTGAACATCAACCGCGACCCTTGCGGTATTTTTGCTTATGGCCAAAGAAGATTATTACCAACTGCTAGGTGTCGATCGCAATGCCAGCGATGCCGAAATCAAGAAAAGCTACCGGCGCATGGCGATGAAATTTCACCCCGACCGCAACAAGGATAATCCCGAGAGTGCTGAAGCCAAGTTCAAGCAAATCAAAGAAGCTTACGAAGTGCTGTCCGACCCGAAAAAACGCTCCGTCTATGACCAATTTGGTCATGCCGGCATTGAGGGCGGCATGGGCGGGCGTCCGGGCGGTGGCTTTGGTGCAGAAAACTTCAGCGATATTTTTGGTGATGTGTTCAGCGATATTTTTGGCGGCGCGGCCGGTCGGCAGCGTGGTGGCGCGGCACGCGGTTCGGATTTGCGTTACAACCTGGAATTGAGCCTGGAAGAAGCGGTCGCCGGAACCGAAGCCAAGCTGCGCGTGCCGGTGCAAGTCGCTTGTAAAGACTGCGGCGGTTCTGGTGCGCGAAAAGGCTCGTCGCCAGTCACCTGTAGTATGTGCCATGGCCACGGCCAGGTGCGTATGCAGCAAGGCTTTTTCTCGGTGCAACAGACCTGCCCTAGTTGTGGCGGCAGTGGCAAGCAAATCAAAGACCCTTGCCGCAGCTGTCACGGCGCGGGTCGGGTTCAGGAAAACAAGACCCTATCCGTTAAAGTACCCGCAGGCGTTGACACCGGCGACCGCATTCGCCTGGCCGGTGAAGGTGAGGCTGGTCGAAACGGCGGCCCCTCCGGTGACTTGTATGTTCAAGTCAGCGTGCGTGACCATCCCATTTTTACCCGCGATGGCGCTAACTTGTTCTGTGAAGTTCCCATTAGCTTCCCCTCCGCTTGCCTGGGCGGTGAACTGGAAGTGCCTACGTTAAATGGCAAGGTGATGTTAAAGATTCCACCGGAAACCCAAACCGGTAAAGTATTCCGGTTGCGTGGCAAAGGCGTCAAGCCGGTGCGTGGTGGCGCGGTCGGTGATTTACTATGTCGTGTTCATATCGAGACCCCGGTGCATCTGACTCGCGAGCAACGTGAGTGGGTCGCTAAACTGGGTGACTCCCTGTCTGGCGGCGGCAAGCAACACAGCCCGCAGGAACACTCCTGGACTGATACGGTAAAAAGCTTTTTTGACAAATTGACAGGTTAATCATGACTCGCATCGCAATCGTTGGCGCCACTGGTAAAATGGGCGTTAATCTCCTTCGTGCCGTTGCCGATACCGACGGCGCGCAGCTGGGTGCGGCTTTTGCCCGCAGCGGCCATTCTGCTATCGGTCATGATGCCGGTACCCTGTCGGCATTAGCACCGACCGGCATTACTATCAGTGCTGATCTGGCTGCCGCGGTCGAGCAGTTCGATGTGCTGATTGACTTTACGCGTCCACAAGCCAGCCTGAGCTATCTGGATATTTGTCAGGCGGCCAATAAACCCATGGTGATCGGCACCACCGGTTTCAGCGACGTTGAAAAACAACGCATTGCCCAAGCTGCTCAAACCCTGCCGATTGTGTTCGCACCTAACATGAGTGTGGGCGTCAATCTGGCGCTGAAATTGCTGCAAATTGCCAGTCAAGTGGTAGGCGCTGACAGCGATATTGAAATTCTCGAAGCCCATCACAAACATAAAGTCGATGCGCCATCCGGCACCGCGCTGCGCATGGGCGAAGTCATTGCCGAAAGCTTGGGGCAGCCTTTGTCGGAACTGGCCATTTACCAACGTGAAGGGTATACCGGCGAACGCCCCGACGGCAAAATCGGCTTTGCTACCGTGCGCGCCGGAGATATTGTCGGTGAACACACTGTGATGTTCGCCAGCACTGGCGAGCGTCTGGAAATCACCCATAAAGCTTCCAGTCGCATGACTTTTGCCAATGGCGCGGTTCGCGCTGCGTTATGGCTACACAACCGTCAACCTGGCCTGTATGACATGCCTGAAGTGCTTGGACTTAGGTAACCTAGGCTAAGAGGATCTTTATCGAGGGCGAGACGTCCTCGTGCCCGGCAAGACACACTCAAGCTGCTATGGAAAGTTTGCGGCATCTTCGATTAACTTTTCCCGAGTCAGACTGAATGGCAGGCCAGATACTGTTGTAGCTTGCAATTAGCGTATTGACACGGATAATAGGTAGGTTTGAGCTTCAGCAACGAGACAACATTACCCATGTTCCGAAAAATTCTGATTGCTAATCGCGGGGAAATCGCCGTGCGCATTATTCGTGCTTGCGCGGAAATGGGCATACGCTCGGTGGCGATTTATTCCGATGCCGACCGCTTCTCCCTGCATGTCAAAAAAGCCGACGAATCCTACTGCATCGGTTCGGAATCTGTTGCCGGCTATCTGAACATCTATGCTTTGGTAGACTTGGCAGTGGCCACCGGATGCGATGCTATCCACCCCGGCTACGGCTTTTTGTCGGAAAATGCTAAATTCGCCCGCGCCTGCAAGGAACGCGGCATTGTATTTATCGGCCCTGACGCCGATGTCATTCACCAAATGGGTGATAAAACTCAGGCCCGGCAAGCCATGCAGGCGGCCGGCATTCCCGTTACACCGGGTTCTGACGACAATCTGGCTGATCTTGATGAAGCCTTGGCGCTGGCCGAAAAAATCGGCTATCCGGTGATGCTTAAAGCCACATCCGGCGGCGGCGGGCGGGGTATTCGGCGTTGTGACAGTGCCGATGACTTGCGCAAAAACTATCAGCGGGTGATTTCCGAGGCCACAAAGGCATTCGGTAGCGCTGAGGTTTTTCTGGAAAAGTGCATTGTCAATCCACGCCATATCGAAGTGCAGGTGCTGGCCGACCATCATGGCAACACTATTCATCTGTACGAGCGCGATTGCTCTATTCAACGGCGCAATCAAAAGCTGATTGAAATCGCGCCCTCGCCACAGCTGGATGAATCCCAGCGCCAGTATATCGGCGGGCTGGCGGTGATGGCGGCGCGGGCGGTGGGTTACACCAACGCCGGCACGGTGGAGTTTTTGCTCGACGATGCCGGTCATTTCTATTTCATGGAAATGAATACCCGGGTGCAAGTTGAACACACCATCACCGAAACCATCACCGGGGTCGATATCGTCGAGGAACAAATCCGCATCGCTGCCGGCTTTCCACTGCGTTTCAAGCAAGAGGAAATTGTCCGCCGTGGCTTCGCATTGCAGTTTCGCATCAACGCCGAAGACCCGCAAAACGGTTTTCTGCCCAGTTTTGGCCGCATTTCCCGTTATTATGCACCAGGCGGCCCGGGCGTGCGTACCGACACGGCCATTTATACCGGTTATGAAATCCCCCCGTTTTACGATTCCATGGTCGCAAAGGTGATTGTCAACGGTTTGACCTGGTCCGATGCCCTGCAGCGCGGCGAGCGTGCGCTCAAGGACATGGGCTTGTTTGGTATTAAAACCACCATTCCCTATTATCTGCAGATTTTGCGTCACCCAACCTTCCGCAGCGGCCAGTTCAACACCGGCTTTGTCGAAGCACATCCGGAATTGATCCAGTATTCCAATAAACCACGCCCGGAAGTGTTGGCCAGCGTACTGGCGGCCGCAGTGGCCGCGCATACCGGCTTGTAATTTATAAAGGTTTCTTATGTCTAAAGTTTTCATTACCGATCTGATCCTGCGCGATGCGCACCAATCGCTGATCGCCACGCGCATGCGCACCGAAGATATGCTGCCAGCCTGCGAAAAGCTGGATAAAATCGGCTATTGGTCTTTGGAGTGCTGGGGCGGCGCAACCTTCGACGCCTGTGTGCGTTATTTGAAAGAAGACCCGTGGGAGCGCTTGAGCCGGTTGCGCGAAGCATTGCCTAACACTCGGCTGCAAATGTTGTTGCGCGGGCAAAACCTTTTGGGTTATCGGCATTATTCCGATGATATGGTGCGTACATTCATAGCGCGGGCAGCGGCCAACGGCATGGACGTATTCCGCATTTTTGATGCCCTTAACGATGTGCGCAATCTGCGCACCGCCATCGAAGCCACCAAGCACGCCGGCAAACACGCCCAGGGCACTATCTGTTACACGGTCAGTCCGGTGCATACCATCGAGGGCTACATCAAACTGGCCAAGGATCTGATTGATCTGGGCTGTGATTCCATTGCCATCAAAGACATGGCCGGTTTGTTGACGCCTTACGCCGCGTATGACCTGGTCAGCGCCTTGACCGATGTCGTGGAAGTGCCAATTCATCTGCACAGTCATGCCACGTCAGGTCTGGCTGATTTGTGTCACCTGAAAGCGGTCGAGGCTGGCTGTCGCCATATCGATACCGCCTTGTCGTCCTGGTCCGGCGGCACCAGCCACCCACCGACCGAAAGCCTGGTCACCGCGCTGGCAAACACCCAGTACGATACCGGTCTGGATTTACTGGCGCTGCAAGACGTTAACAGCTATTTCGCCGAAGTGCGTAAAAAATACCGCCGTTTTGAGAGCGAATTCACTGGCGTCGATACCCGGGTGCATGTGTTCCAGGTGCCAGGCGGTATGATTTCCAACCTGGCCAATCAGCTGCGCGAACGCGATGCTTTAGATCGCATCGATGAGGTTTATAAAGAAATTCCCAAAGTGCGCGAAGACCTTGGCTTCCCGCCACTGGTCACGCCAACTTCGCAAATTGTCGGCACCCAAGCCGTACTCAACGTGTTGACCGGCAAGCGTTACGAAACCATCACCAACGAAGTGAAACGCTATCTGCAAGGCGGTTACGGCCAGGCGCCGGGCCAGGTCAATGAAGACTTGCGCCGCAAGGCCATAGGCCGGGAAGAAGTGATTGATTGCCGCCCAGCCGATCTGTTGAAACCGGAATTTGAGCGTTTACGCTCGGAAATCGGCCATCTGGCTGGTAATGAAGAAGATGTATTGACTTATGCCATGTTCCCGGAAGTTGGCAAGGAATTTCTGACTCAGCGCTCCAATGACAACCTGGTTCCCGAGCCTTTGGAACTGAGTAGCGGCGAAAGTGATGGCGTGCGTAAAGCGCCGACTGAATTCAATGTCGCGCTGCACGGCGAGTCTTACCACATCAAACTCACCGGCACCAGCCCGAAGAATCAGACTTTACGGCATTTTTATTTTTCGGTCGATGGTGTGCCGGAAGAAATTCTGATCGAATCG
>JAVVEW010000012.1:0-53901 GCA_032251045.1 Methylococcales bacterium | reverse complement strand
CTGTACACGGTCGTCAGGTATGTCAGCCAGATTCATATCCAAAGCAAACAGCTCTTTTTCAAGCAGTTTTCGCCCCAGACTAATCGCTTCCTGCTGTTTGAAATGTTTTAAATAGGCGCGAATGCTGCCGCGTGCTTTGGCGGTGACCACATAATTTAGCCATAACGGACTGGGCCTGGCCCAGGATGAGGTTATCACTTCTACCGTCATGCCGTTTTCCAATGCTGTTTGCAACGAGACCAGCTGTTTGTCGATGCGGGCGGAGATGCAGGAATTACCAATGTCGGTATGTACGGCATAGGCAAAATCCACCACGGTAGCGCCACGAGGCAGTTTGAAAATACTGCCTTGCGGCGTGAATACAAACACTTCCTGTGGAAAAAGGTCGATTTTCAGGTTGTCGATGAACTCCAGCGAATCACCTGCCGTTTTGTGAATTTCCAGCAGTTCGCGCAGCCATTCGTTGGCGCGGGCGCGGGCGTGTTCCGAGCTTTCGTGCTGAGATTTATACAGCCAATGTGCGGCGACACCGGATTCGGATAGGTGATGCATTTCATGGGTGCGAATCTGAATTTCAATCGGCACGCCGTAAGGTCCCTTCAGAGTGGTATGCAGGGATTGGTAGCCATTGGCCTTGGTCAGAGCGATATAGTCCTTGAAGCGCCCCGGGACCGGTTTGTAAAGATTGTGCACGACACCTAGCGCCCGATAGCAATCGTCAACCTGGTCACAAAAAATGCGAAATGCGTAAACATCATAGACATCGTTAAAGGAAATCTTTTTGTTGCGCATCTTTCGGTACAGGCTGAACAGGTTTTTTTCCCGGCCAACCACTTCACATTTCAGGCCGGTTTGTTGTAGCCGTGTTTCAATGGCGCTTTCGATGGTTTTAATGATTTCCCGGCGGTTACCCCGGGATTTTTTTACCGCGTTTTTGAGAATGCGATAACGGTTCGGATACAGCGCCTTGAAGCCTAGGATTTCCAGTTCATGGCGCATGTGATTCATACCCAGACGGTTCGCGATAGGTGCGTAAATGTCTAAGGTTTCTTTAGCGATGCGACGGCGTTTGGGGGGTGGCATGGCGTCCAGCGTGCGCATGTTATGCAGCCGGTCGGCCAGCTTGACCATGATCACCCGTAAATCTTTGGCCGTGGCCAAAAACATTTTACGAACACTTTCCGCTTGCGCCTCGGCGCGGGGTTTGTCATCAATACGCCCCAGTTTGGTGACGCCATCGACCAGTTCGGCGACTTCCTCACTGAAACGTTTGCTGAGTTCTTGCTTGGTGACCGGGGTGTCTTCGAGAATATCGTGCAGAATAGCTGCCATAATACCTTTGGCATCCATGCGTGTTTCAGCCAGAGTAATGGCAACTGACAGGGGGTGGCAGATGTAGTTTTCCCCGCTTTTTCGGTATTGTCCCTGATGTGCATCGGCGCCAAAATGAAAAGCTTTGGTGATCTGTTCGAGCGCTTCCTGACTCAGGTAATCGGACAGCGTGGTCAATAAGCGCTGAAACAATTTCTGTTCAGCGCTATCTAGGGCCAAATATTCTGTGGCAGCGGCAGGCATGGATTACCAGCGGCGCTCAGCGTAGCTGTCTTCACCCACCTGATGCAATGCACCGACGTTTTGAGGGGTTACATGACCTTCGGCAATTTCCCTTAGCGCCACGACAGAGTTTTTGTTTTTGCCCTTATTGACAAATTCCTGGGCGCCTCTATCCAGTTGGCGACCTCGCTGGCTGGCCAACAACACCAGCTTGAACCGATTTTCAACATTTTCTAAACAATCTTCTACAGTAATTCTAGCCATGCTGACTCCGCTTGATAGGGTTATTTAATGTAATGGGTGAATATACCAGTAATCGGACTGACGCGGTATACCCTTGACAAGGCTTTACTGACATGCACGGCGTTGAGTCTGCGTGATGCGCACATGGTCTTGACCGTCAACGATTGAGCCTGTGCGTTAGAGTGTTTATCATGCCATGGCACTTTGCACGTTAATTTAATTTTATACTGCACCTTTCAGGAGGCGTGATGCCCAAATTTATTATCGAACGAGACGTTCCAGGCGCTGGCGCATTGCGTGCCGATGAACTGCAAGCTATTTCGCAAAAATCCTGTCAGGTACTCGGCACCTTAGGTCCTAGAATTCAATGGCAGGAAAGTTATGTCACCGATGACAAAATCTACTGTGTTTATCTTGCCGACAACGAACAAGCGATTCGTGAACATGCCGAACAAGGCGGTTTTCCGGCCAATCGTATTGCCCAGGTCAAAACCGTGATCGACCCAACCACGGCCGAGGCCTGATCGGGCGATGGCCATGAACACGGTGGTGCACTGGTTCCGGCAGGATTTGCGGCTGGCCAATAACCCGGCGTTAACAGCCGCAGCGCGTGCCGGAACAGTGTTGCCGGTGTTCATTCTCGATGATGAGGCCGCCGGCGCCTGGCGTCACGGCTCGGCCAGTCGTTGGTGGCTTTATCATTCGCTGAGTGCGTTGAATCAATCATTGTCCGGGCGGTTATGTTGCTTCAGGGGCGCACCGCAGCGTGTATTTACTCATCTTCAGCAACACCTCAATATTGCCGGTATCTATTGGAACCGCTGCTACGAGCCGTGGCGACGTCAGCGCGATAGCCAGCTAAAAAGCACTTTGCGTGGGCAAGGTTTGACGGTACACAGCGACAACGGCAGCTTGCTTTGGGAGCCGTGGCAGGTGGTGAAAGCCGATGGTACGCCGTATCGGGTGTTCACGCCGTTTTACCAACGAGGATGCCGGCATGCACCCGCGCCAACACCGCCTTTGCCCGCGCCCGAGCTACGTTTGGCGGAAACAGTGCCGGGCGCGTCGTTTGAGACATTGCCCTTGTTGCCTGATATTCCCTGGTATCAAACATTAGCCCCACATTGGCAGATCGGTGAAACCGGCGCGCAAGCTGCATTACGCCACTTTTTACAGCAAGGTTTGCCTTTGTATCAGGCCGAGCGTGACTTTCCAGCCTGTCAGGCGGTATCACGCTTGTCGCCGCATCTGCATTTTGGCGAGCTGTCGCCTGGGCAAATCTGGCAGGCTGTGTCTGAAGTGGCGCCGGATGATAAGGTCGAGGCGTTTCGCCGCGAATTGGTGTGGCGTGAATTCAGCCACAATCTGCTATACCATTTTCCTGAGCTGCCCGAGTGCAATTGGCAGAGTAAGTTCGACGCTTTTCCCTGGCGCCAGGATAAGGAGGCCTTAGCCTTGTGGCAGCGCGGACAGACCGGTATCCCCTGGGTGGATGCCGGAATGCGCGAGTTATGGCAAACCGGTTTCATGCACAACCGGGTGCGCATGATCACGGCGTCGTTTCTGGTCAAAAATCTGCTGATTGACTGGCGCGAAGGGCAGCGCTGGTTCTGGGATTGTTTGGTCGATGCCGATTTAGCCAATAACAGTGCCGGCTGGCAATGGGTGGCAGGTTCAGGAGCCGATGCCGCGCCGTATTTTCGGATTTTCAATCCGGTGCTTCAGGCGCGAAAATTTGATGCGCAAGGACATTATATACGTCGTTTTGTGTCTGAGCTGAGTCGTTTGCCAGATCGTTTTCTGGCTGCGCCCTGGGAGGCGCCTGCGGACGTACTACGCGCCGCCGGCGTGACCTTAGGCCAAACCTACCCCAGGCCGATGGTCGATTTATCGGCCTCCCGCCAAGCCGCACTGGATGCTTTCAAGACCTTGTGAGGTGCGGAACAGCGCGGGTGAAAGAAGCGCCGTCCTCTTTACGAAAGAGGAGAGTGGATACGCGAGGTTGGCACGGCAATGGCTGTGAACGCTTTTAGTTAGCGAGCCAGATAACGGTTTTTCAGTTCGATGTAATTTTGGTAAGAGTAATGCAAAAAGGCGCGCTCTTGTTCGCTCAATGCTCGAATCGGTCGGGCCGGTGCGCCGACATATAGAAAACCACTGTCCAGCTTCTTGCCCGGTGCAACCAATGCCCCCGCCCCCAGCATGACTTCATTTTTCAGCACGGCGTTATCCAATATGATGGCGCCGATGCCGATTAAACAGTAATCGCCTACGGTTGCCGCATGAACCGTGGCGCTGTGGCCGATGGTCACGCCCTGACCAATGGTTAACGGTGCGCCTTTGGCGGTGTAGGGGCCGGCATGGGTGACATGCAACACCGCGCCATCTTGCACATTGGTGCCAGCACCGATGCGTATGGCTTCAACATCGCCACGAATCACCGCCGAGGGCCATACCGAAACATCATCACCCAAGACAACATCGCCGATGACTGTGGCGCTGTCATCAACATAAGCTGCAGCACCTAGACTAGGATGATGGTTTTCAAAGCTTCTGATTGACATGATGGATCCGAACCTAACAAACGGTTGGCAAGTATAACGACAGCTGATTCACAGCGCCAAGGTTTTTCTATGGGTAGTCATCGCAGCCCCGCTTATGCAAAAACCGCTATGGCTTAGCTGGTCGCGCTCTGCGTCGGGTGTTACCAGAAGTCGGTGCCAGTATCGGTGCGCATGGCAAGCCCCTTTTGCCCGGTCAAAGCCTGCTGGATAATGCTTTCAAGCCCTGGCACCAGGTTAAGTGTAGCCATATCGCTGACCGCCACCCAGCGCGCCTTGCGGACATCAGAGGCGGCGACCGGCTGAAGCGGGCTATCCGGCGCCAGCACGGCCAGAAAATCGTGGATCACATAATGAAACGCCAGGTCACGATGCTCGACCACGGCAAGCAGCGATTTAACGACGATGTCCAGTCCGGTTTCTTCCTTGACTTCGCGTTGACAGGCTTCGATCAGGCTTTCCCCAGCTTCTAATCGGCCGCCGGGGATAGACCACAAGCCTTCAGCCGGCGGCTTGCCACGCTCGATCAACAGCACTTGACCTGCCTTGACCAGCACGGCGGCGACGCCCATCGCCGGCTGCGGCGGGCTCGTGTTGGTTTGAGCATCATTGTTTAGCGTTCTTAGTCTTTGTTGGTTGTTCATCCGATAAGCCTATTATAATTAAGCACGATGGCGTTATTTGACACCACCGCATCGAGTGCGTCTTGCGCAAGGCGGCAATTGTTGGGTCGATTGACCGGTGTCGGTGGACGACCCTGTCAGCCATTGTTACCATGCTTGAGTCGTTGGGCGGGGATCGCCTGCGCTCTTTTTCACAGTCTCCGAGGAATACCATGTCTGAAAATCGCTATTACATTGCCATGATCAGTATTCATGGACTCATTCGTGGCCAGAATCTGGAGTTAGGGCGTGATGCCGATACCGGCGGCCAGACCCAGTATGTTGTCGATTTAACCCGGGCTTTGGCGCAACAAGATACAGTGGCACGGGTTGAATTGATAACCCGCAGAGTGATCGATGACCGGGTCAGTGAGGATTACGCCCAACCGGCTGAAGACCTGCCCGAAAACGGGGCGCGCATCGTGCGTATCGAGGCAGGGCCTGATGCCTATCTTCCTAAAGAGGAACTCTGGCCCTATCTGGACAGTTTCGCCGACAATCTTTTAACATATCTGCAACAACAAAAGCGTATGCCGGATTTGTTGCACAGTCATTACGCCGACGCCGGTTATGTTGGCGTCAGGCTCAGTCACATGACCGGTATTCCGCTGGTGCATACCGGTCACTCGCTGGGGCGTGACAAACACCGTCGTTTACTGGCCTCCGGGCAGGATGCCCAGGTTATCGAACAGCGCTATCACCTGGCGCGCCGGATCGAGGCTGAAGAAGAAGTGCTGGCCAATGCCGATCACATCATCACCAGCACTCGCCATGAAATCAACGAGCAATACGAGCTTTACGATTGTTACCCGCCGGAGCGGATGATCATCATCCCGCCCGGCACCGATCTGAGCCGATTTTACCCCGCCCGGGAAAACGCGCTTGATATCGCCTACCACCAGGCGCTGCTGCCCTTTTGGCGCGAGCCGGACAAGCCGGTTATTCTGGCCTTGTCTCGGCCTGATGAGCGCAAAAATATCATTTCCCTGCTACGCGCCTACGGTGAGTCCAAAGCTTTGCAGGATTGGGCCAATCTGCTGATCATCGCCGGTAATCGTGATGATATTACTGAGCTGGACGACGGCGCGCAACAGGTGTTAACGGAGCTGTTGCTGACCTTGGACGCCTACGACCTGCATGGCAAAGTGGCCCTGCCGAAACATCACCACCCCGATGACGTGGCTGATATTTACCGCTTGACCGCTGCCAGTGGTGGCGTATTCATCAACCCGGCGCTGACCGAACCGTTTGGCCTGACCTTGCTGGAGGCAGCCGCCTGCGGTTGCCCGATTGTGGCCACGGAGAATGGCGGCCCGGTGGATATTATCGGCAATCTGCATAATGGCCTGTTGGTTGATCCACTGGATACCGAAGCCATTGCCAGCGCGTTGTTGGTTATTTTGCGCGATAGCGCTTCGCGTCAGCGTTATGTGCAAAACGGCCTGGACAATATCGAACAGTTTTACGCCTGGAAAGCCCATGCCCAGCGTTATCTGGAGCAAATGGCGCCGCTTTTGAAACGCGAACAAGGTACCATCAAAATCAGCCGCAAGCGTGGTAAGCATTTGTATCAAAGCCAGGCATTATTCAGCGATATCGATCACAGCTTGCTGGGTGACGCGCAAGCATTGACGCAATTTACCGAGTATTTACGCAGTCACCGCAAATCCGTACTTTGGGGTATCGCCACCGGGCGCAGCCTGGAATCGGCCATGTCGGTGTTGAAAAAGCATAAAGTGCCGTTGCCGGATGTGTTGATTACCCGACTGGGTACGGAAATCTACAGCGCCCCCGACCTTACGCTGGATCAGTCCTGGATTGAGCATATCGATTATCATTGGTCGCCGAAAGTGATTCGCAAATTGTTAGCTGATGTGCCCGGGTTGACCTTGCAAGAATCAAGAAATCTGAGCCGCTTCAAACTTTCTTATTATTACGACCGCGAGCAAGCACCACCGGTGGAGGACATTAACACGCTGTTGCGCCAACATGACCTCGCCGTGACCATGGCGTTGTCCTTCCAGCAATATCTGGACATCACCCCGGCACGGGCTTCAAAAGGCCAGGCGCTGCGTTATTTCGCGCAAAAATGGCGTATTCCACTGGAAAGCATCCTGGTCGCGGGTGGCTCTGGTGCCGATGAGGATATGATGCAAGGCAATACGCTGGCGGTGGTGGTGGCCAATCGTTACCGGGAAGAATTATCGGAATTGACCGAGGTTGAGCGTATTTATTTCGCCAAAGAACCCCATGCTCTGGGCATTCTGGAAGCTATCGAGCATTATCATTTTCTGACCGAGGACGACTGATGGGTGTTCAGTTGCTGCTTGCCACCGACCTGGATCGTACGCTGTTGCCCAATGGCGATGCACCTGAATCGACTGGGGTTCGCGATTTGTTCAGGCAATTCACGCAACGCCCTGAAATAGCCTTGGCTTATGTGACGGGCCGGCACCTGGGCTTGGTTGAAGAGGCCATTGCTGAATATTGGTTACCCGAGCCGGATTATGTGGTCGCCGATGTCGGCACCACGATTTATCGGAAGGAACAAGGCGACTGGCGGGTTGTGGATGCCTGGCGGGATGATATTGCCGCCGACTGGGGCAATCTCAGTCATCAGGATTTAAGCCGCGAGCTGGTCGATCTGACCGAACTGACCTTGCAGGAGAAAACCAAGCAAAATGATTTCAAGCTCAGTTATTATCTGCCGTTATCGCTGCAATTAACGCCTCTGCTGGGACAAATTCGCCAACGTCTGACCCGGCTCGGGGTTCATGCCGAGTTGATTTATAGTGTTGACGAAGCCAGGCAAATCGGACTTTTGGATATTGTTCCGGCGCGGGCGACCAAATTCCATGCCGTGGATTTTTTACGCACTCATCTGGAATTGACCTTGGCCAAAACGGTGTTTGCCGGTGACAGCGGTAATGATCTGCCCGTGTTGGTCAGTGAAATTCCCGCCGTGCTGGTCGCCAACGCCAGCGATACGATAAAACAACAAGCCCAGGCCGAAGCCGAGCGGCTGGGCAACTGCAAGGCGTTGTACCAAGCTCAAGGTGGCTGGCGGAATTTGAATGGATGTTACAGCGCTGGCATCCTGGAAGGGGCCATACATTTTTGGCCCGAGACCGAACGTTGGCTGGAGACATTATGAAAAAAGTACCCATTGTGCTGGCAGGCGAAGTGTTATTCGACTGTTTTCCTGATACGCAAGTCCTAGGTGGCGCGCCGTTCAATGTTGCCTGGCATTTACAGGCGCTGGGCGCGACACCGGTGTTGATCAGCCGTATTGGGCATGATGCACGCGGTCGCGCCATTATCGAGGCCATGCGCGATTGGCAGATGGATGCATCCGGTCTTGAGCTGGACTCTGACCACCCGACCGGACAGGTCAGCATTACCCTGGATCAGGGAGAACCAAACTACAGCATCGAACCCGACCAGGCCTATGATTTTATCAGTGGCGCACATTTCGATAGCTTGCCGGATGAGGCGTTTTTTTATCATGGCAGTCTGGCGCTGCGCAATCCGGTCAGTCGGACCGCAATTCGGCGGCTGAGTCGTCGTTACAGTGGCCGGGTGTTCATGGATGTCAACCTGCGTGCACCCTGGTGGCAAAAACAAGATGTGCTGACCTTTCTGGATGGTGCCGATTGGGTGAAGCTGAACCGGGATGAATTGTTTGCACTGCATGAACCTTGCGCCGATCTGGAGCACAGCCTGGATCGTTTGATCGAGCGACACGCGCTGGCCGGTGCGGTGGTGACCTTGGGCCGAGAAGGCGCGATTGGTAAGCGCTGTCATGACCGGCACCTGTACCAGGTGTCACCCCCTGATAACCTGGACGTGATCGATGCCGTGGGCGCGGGTGACGCGTTTACTGCCGTGTTGCTGCTGGGCCTGAGCCGAAACTGGCCGTTTGAGGAAACGCTACACCGCGCACAAGCGTTTGCATCCTTGCTGGTCACTCGGCGCGGCGCTACAGTGCGTGAAGCCAACTTTTATCGCCCCTTCCTTGACCAATGGACTGCTTGAGTTATTGCCATGTACGAACAAATTTCCCACGCCCTGCTCAACGAAATTCTCGACGAATTGAAACCGGACATTCGCAAGCGGGATCTGCGCCATTTTTACACCCGCCTGGGCGCCAACTTCTATGGTCTGTACAGTTTGTTTCACCGATTGTACGGCGACCGCGATGATTTTCGGCAAAAAATGTTGAAAGTGGTTGAGACGCTGGCGCGTAACTACATCCAGCGCTCTGAATTCCTCAAACAACAAGACAGCGACCGGGAAAAAGACCATAACTGGTTTTTAAGCCAGGAATGGGTGGGCATGGCTCTGTACAGCGCCGGGTTTGCCGGCAATCTGCGCGGCGTCGGTGAAAACTCCGGCTATTTTCAGGAGCTGGGTGTGAATCTGGTGCATATCATGCCAATCCTGCAATGTCCGACCGGTAAAAGTGACGGCGGCTACGCAGTCAGTGATTTCCGGCAGATTGACGACCGGGTCGGCACGCTGGAAGACTTGGCCTATGTGGTTGAGGAGTTCCGTAAAAAAGATATTTTGCTGGTGCTGGACGTGGTCGCCAACCATACCTCCAATGAACATGCCTGGGCGCAACACGCCATCGCCGGCGACAAAAAATATCAGGATTACTACTACACCTACGAAACTCGTGACATTCCCGACCAATTTGAATATGCCATGCCGGAAATTTTCCCGCAGACCGCACCCGGCAATTTCACCTGGAACGAAGCCATGGGTCGTTGGGTGATGACCGTGTTCAACGATTACCAGTGGGATCTGAATTATCACAATCCCGATGTGTTCATCGAAATGCTGGATGTCATCTTGTTCTGGCTGAATCAGGGCGCCGACATCATCCGCCTGGACGCGGTGGCTTTTTTGTGGAAAAAAATCGGCACCGCCTGTCAAAACGAGCGCGAGGCGCACTTATTGCTGCAATTGATGAAAGACTGCTGCCAGGTCACCGCGCCCGGCGCCTTGTTCATTGCTGAAGCCATTGTCGCGCCGGTGGAAATTACCAAGTATTTCGGCGAGGATGCGGTCATTGCTAAGGAATGTGAAATCGCCTACAACGCCACGCTGATGGCGCTTTTGTGGGATGCCATGGCCACGCGCAACAGCAAGCTTTTGAATCAGGGTATTAAAAGCCTGCCGGATAAACTGGAACGCGCCACCTGGCTGAATTACGCCCGCTGTCATGACGATATCGGCTTGGGCTTTGATGATCAGGATGTTTATAAAGTGGGCTATGAACCGGGGCCGCATCGCAAATTTCTGGTTGATTTCTTCACCGGCAAATATCCAGACTCGATGGCCTCGGGTATGCCATTCATGGCCAACGAAAAAACCGGCGACGCCCGCATCGCCGGCACCCTGGCATCGCTGGTCGGTCTGGAAAAAGCGATTGATTCCGGCGAGCCGGAACTGATTGACCTGGCGATTCGCAGAATTTTGTTGATACACAATGTCATTTTGTCGTTCGGCGGTATTCCACTGCTTTATTACGGCGATGAAATCGGCAATCTGAACGACTACAGCACGCTGGATGACGAACATTATCATGGCGATACCCGCTGGATTCACCGGCCAGCCATTGATTGGCAAAAGGCAGAGCTGCGCCATAAACAAGGCACGCCGGAATATGCGATTTTTGAAGGCTTAAGAAAGCTGATCGCGATTCGCAAGGAAACACCTGCATTCGCCGATTTTAACAATCGTTGGCTGATTGAACTGGACAACCCGCATGTGTTCGCTTTTTTACGCCAGGATATGACCCGGCCTTCCGAGCGCGTATTTGCCCTCTCCAACTTCAGTGCCGAGGCGCAAAGTATCGCCGCAGAGGCATTGCATGGTAAAGGCTTAAGTCAGCATCAGCATTGCATCGACTTGGTGTCAGGATCGCCGGCAATCGATCCACAAACCGGCGCATTGCATTTGAGTGCGTATCAATTTGTCTGGTTACGTGAATGCTGAACGCCGGTGAGTTATGGCTGTTGCGTCATGCCAAATCAGATGGGTCGCAACATCTCGCCGATTTTGAGCGTCCACTGAATGCCCGGGGACAGAAGGCAGCAACGCAATTGGGCATCTGGCTGAAAAGCCAACGTCTTAACCCGCAGCGGATTGTCGCATCACCAGCAGTCCGCGCCAGGGAAACCATCGACCGGGTGTGTCAAGCCGCACACTGGCCTGAGGCATGGCTGACATTTGACCGGCGGCTGTACGAGGCTGATCTGAATCGGTTATATCAAATCCTTGCCGACCATGCCCGTCCTGGGCAAATCCTGCTGTTGGTCGGCCATAATCCAGGGCTGGAAATGTTGCTGCATGACCTGGTTCAAGACCCTGAGCTTCAGGATATGGACAAACCCATGCCCACCGCCGCGTTGGCACGTTTGACCATTACCCAGCCAATAACCCCAGGCAGTGTAGCCAAATACACCGTCATCCGAGTAAAATCGCTGCCTTATTCCTGACCTTGGGACGTTTTGCATGGAAATAGACAAATTCAAAAAACACACTTCCAGCCAGTTTAATAAAGACATGGACGCTATACGCAGCAAACTTTTGCTCATGGGCGGACTGGTGGAATTACAGATTGAAAATGCCGGCAAGGCCTTCATGCTCGCGGATATGGAGCTGGCGGAACAAGTTTTGCAGCAGGAGTCGGTGATCAATCAAGGGGAACTGGATATTGACCGGGAATGCGTGGAAATTCTGGCCAAACGCCAACCTATTGCCATTGATTTAAGACTGGTGTTAGCCACCATTCACATCATTCGTGATCTGGAACGCATCGGTGACGAGGCCAGCCGGATTGCAAAAATGGCGATTCACATTCAGGAAAATGAATCCTTGTTGAAACCACAGCAATATTACGAAATCCATCACCTGGTCAATCTGGTCAAAGCCATGTTGCATCAAGCCTTAGATGCGTTTGCCCGCCTGGAACTGGATGCGGTGGTCGCCATTAAAAATGAAGATATCAATGTCGATCGGGAATATGGCAGTATTGTCCGGCAGTTGATTTCCCGAATGATGGAAGACCCGCGCAACGTGCGCCGGGCGCTGGATGTGTTATGGACCGTGCGCTCTCTGGAACGGATCGGCGACCATGTCTGCAATATCTGTGAACATGTTATTTATATTGTCAAAGGTGAAGATGTTCGCCATATCAGCCAGGAAGAATTGGCGAAACGTGCGCTAGGTTGGTAGACATGACTCACTTGACAGGGCAGGGCGAAAGCGCGCATTTCTGGGAAAAACCCCTTGATGAATTGACCGAAACCGAATGGGAGGCTTTGTGTGACGGCTGTGGCAAATGCTGTCTGACTAAATTGCAGGATGAAGACACCGGCCAGTTGTATTACACCCGCCTGGTCTGCAAGCTGATTGATCTGAAAACCTGCCGTTGCAGCCAATATCTGCAGCGTACGCGCCTGGTGCCTGATTGTCTGGATCTGAAACGGGAAAATCTGGCCGAAATTGACTTTCTGCCCGACACCTGCGCGTATCGGTTAAGGCTCAATGATCAACCGTTACCAACATGGCATCCTTTAGTTTCCGGCGACCCGAACAGTGTGTTTGACGCCGGCGTGTCGATACGCAGTTTCGCTATGATCGAAAGCCCGGAAGATGACCCGGAAGAGCATATTATCGAGTGGCTTGCTGATCATTAGCCGCCTCGCGCCAGATTTGCGCCAGGGCTGACCACAAACTTTGCCGGGACGCGGCCAGATACCAGCGATTGTCATCCAGTTCATTGACCAACAGCCAATGCGCCTTGTCCAGATTGTGATACGGCATGCTGGGAAATAAGTGATGCGTGGCGTGATAACGCAAGCCCACCGGCGCCCACAGCGCGGTCCAGAACCTATGTCCCGGCACGTTGATCGAGTCCTGGAATTGCTCGATGACCGACATAGCCTGATCAGCGGGGTTTCGATAAGCATGGGCGACCAATGTGCGCAGAGAATTCAGAAAAAATACCGATGCCATCACTGCATACCACAATATCAACACCGACATCGGCCACACACCAGTCACCACCAACGTCAGCACCATAATCGCCCAAATGCTGGCGCAGGTTTCCTGAAGCCGCCAGGTTTTCGCATCATGCCGAATTGCTGATGCCGGGCGCTGATAGTCCGGGTCGATGATTAACGACGACGCTGACCGCCACAACCAGGGTCTAAGCTGAGGTATACCCCAGGACAACGGCGTCAACAAAGCAAAGCGCACGACGAACAATACCGGCAACAACCACGACAGCAGTGCATACGCCAACAGTCGCCAAGGCGCCATGCGTGCGAATGGCAGATATTCACCATCATCACCGGTGCCGTAGGCGGACTTTTTATGATGCTCGTTATGTACGCCATCGTAACTGAATGAAGGCACCAGAAACGGAATGCCGCACAATAGATTCCAGACCAGCCGGAAGCCAGGTACCCGATTGCGGTACAGATGCGCCAGTTCGTGTATAAAAATTGCCGCACGGTAAAACGTTAGCACCGCGACTACGAATAAAGGCACTTGAAGCCAGAGCCTGGGTTCTGACAGAATCAGCGCAAATACGCTCCAGCCAAGGCTGATATTGAGCAGAAAATCGGCCCAGTAAATTTTCGGGTCAGGGTTCATCAGTGCCCGGGTCAAGCGTCGGGCTTGTTGCAAGGATTCAGCTTCGGCAGTCATGATGTTTCCAGCGGAAAAGTGGGTAAAAAGCGGGCTTTTATTATACCTAGCCGATTGCCCACGTCAGAGGCTTTTACTGTGTTTCAGACATTGCGAGCGCTTGGCGAGGAACGTCGTGAACCCATCCCGATGAGGGCTTGACGGCAGTTCATGCTGCCGACATCATCAAAAAGCACTCCCAACGACCTTTTTAGGCTCCAAATTGACAATTGCTGATGACAGTACTCGCACTTGAAATTTACTGATAAGCCGCCACATTAGATACCTTAAGGCATAAATACAGCCATTCTGGACGTAAAGCACGAAAAGCAATACGGTTTTATCTGTAGTTTTCGTATATGACATGTCGGCAGTGTCTAAGGAGGCGCGCGGCTGTTCGGCAAAGGCTTTGCCTACATGGATGTATTTATGGTGTCCTTTGACAGGCAGTTCCCGTGCTGAATTACGATGAGTATATTTTTCAATCACCCAGGGACTTTATTTTAAGGTTCCTGAACGCAACCTCTTTCAACCTAAAACAATGACAATGAAACTAGACGGCACCACCATTATCATGGTTCGACGCGAAAACAATGTCGTGATCGGCGGCGACGGCCAGGTGACTTTGGGGAACACCGTCATGAAAGGCAACGCTCGCAAAGTCAGGCGTTTGTATCATGACAAGGTTATCGCCGGCTTTGCTGGCGCCACCGCCGATGCCTTTACTCTATTCGAGCATTTTGAAGGCAAACTGGAAAAACACCGAGGCAATCTGATCCGTGCCGCTGTGGAAATGGCCAAGGACTGGCGTACCGACCGCGCCTTGCGGCGCCTGGAAGCCTTGCTGGCCATTGCCGACCAAACCGCTTCCTTAATTATTTCCGGCACCGGCGATGTCATCGAGCCGGAACATGACGTGGTCGCCATCGGCTCCGGCGGGCCGTATGCCTTGGCGGCCGGACGTGCTCTACTGGAAAACACTCAGCTCGGCGCCCGGGAAATCGCCGAGCAGGCCTTGACCATTGCCGGCGATATTTGCATTTATACCAACCACAATTTACGTTTTGAAGAACTTACAGGCGAGCGCTCATGAGCCAAATGACCCCAAGAGAAATCGTTCACGAACTGGACAAACACATTATCGGCCAGAATCAGGCCAAACGGTCGGTGGCTATCGCCTTGCGAAACCGTTGGCGGCGCGGCCAGATTCAAGGCATGCTGCATGATGAAATCACCCCGAAAAACATTCTGATGATCGGCCCGACCGGGGTTGGTAAAACTGAAATCGCCCGTCGGCTGGCACGTTTGGCCAACGCTCCGTTCATTAAGATCGAAGCCACCAAGTTTACCGAAGTGGGCTATGTTGGCCGGGATGTCGAGTCAATCATCCGCGATCTGGCCGATGCCGCTATTAAAATGGTGCGTCAGGAAGCCATGGAAAAAGTCCAGCATCAGGCCGCCGATGCCGCCGAAGAGGAAGTTCTCGACATTTTATTGCCCGGCGCCGAGTCCGGCATGTTGTCGGAAACCGAAAACAACACCCGCCAGAAAATGCGCAAAAAACT
This sequence comes from Methylococcales bacterium, assembly GCA_032251045.1. Taxonomy (GTDB): domain Bacteria; phylum Pseudomonadota; class Gammaproteobacteria; order Methylococcales; family Methylomonadaceae; genus JAVVEW01. Next base: position 38,613 of record JAVVEW010000012.1, on the reverse strand, counting down.
GCGTGAAGGCGCATTAGACGACAAGGAAATTGAAATTGAAGTACGTTCAGTACCGGTCGGTGTGGAAATCATGGCCCCGCCCGGCATGGAAGAAATGACCAGTCAGCTGCAATCCATGTTTCAGAATCTGGGCAACAACCGCACCAGCACACGCAAAATGAAAATCAAGGATGCTCTGAAAGTCATCCAGGAAGAAGAGGCGGCCAAGCGCGTCAATGAAGACGACATCAAGCTCAGAGCGCTGGAAGCGGTTGAGCAAAACGGTATCGTGTTTCTGGATGAGATCGACAAAATCTGCAAACGATCAGAGTTAGGTGGCAGTGGCGGTGAAGTTTCCCGCGAAGGCGTGCAGCGCGATTTACTGCCGTTGGTAGAAGGCAGCACGGTCAGCACCAAATACGGCTCGATCAAAACCGACCACATCCTGTTCATTGCCTCAGGTGCGTTTCATCTGACCAAGCCGTCGGACCTGATTCCCGAGCTGCAAGGCCGTTTTCCTATTCGGGTCGAGCTAGAGGCCTTGTCGGTAGAGGATTTCGTGCGCATTCTGACCGAACCGGATGCCTCGTTGACCGAACAATATCAAGCCTTGCTGGCCACCGAAAGTGTTACCATTGCGTTTGTTGAAAGCGGTATCCGGCGCATCGCCGAACTGAGTTTTGAAGTCAACGAGCGCACGGAAAATATCGGCGCCCGCAGGCTGCACACCTTGCTGGAACGCCTGCTGGAAGAAATCTCCTTCACCGCGCCGGACATCGCTGGGCAAAAGGTACTGATCGATGCCGCTTATGTGGACGATCACCTGGGCGAGCTGGTGCAGGATGAAGACCTGACCCGTTATATACTCTAAAAAAGCGTTCAGACCCTGGAGAGGCCTTGAGGGCAAAAGCTTTGTAGTCAAATTTCGGTGCCGAGGTTGCCCGTCAAGACCGGCCAACCCGGCAGACCCTCACTTGCGAACCGGGTGAGTCGTTACCTTGGGTTTATGCTTTTCTTGGCCATTCATTGCCCCGGGACTGGGCAGCTTTATTGAGGAGGCGATATGAACACGATATGGGGCTTGTTTATCGGGTTTTTTCTGGCGTCTGGTGTATGGGCGGCAGATCTGAGCCGGGAGCAGGTGGTGCAGTTATTAAGCACGGCCAGCGCACGACAACCGGCAGATTTGCGGCGCAAGGATTTGCGTGGCGTGGATTTATCGGGCCTTGACTTACGCCAGGCGGATTTATGGGGTGCGGATTTGCGTCAAGCCAATTTGCACGGCGCGAATCTGGCCGGTCTGAACCTGGATTTGACGGTCATGACCGGTATTGACCTGTCCAACGCCAATTTATCCAAAGTCAGTATTTTTGGCGTCAGCATGGTCAAGGCCAATCTCAAAGGCGCAGATTTATCCGGCAGCCGGGTGATTGCCGTACTCGATTACGCTGATTTGACCGGCGCCAATCTCAAAGGCGCAAACTGGGGCGCGGACATGAAAAACCAACCCATGGGCCTGATGCGCGCCAACCTCAAAGGCGCTAATCTCAGCGGTGCAGACTTGACCGATGCCGATTTATCCCGCGCCATGCTGCGTTTTGCCAAATTAAACGGCGCCAAGCTGACCAACAGCATGTTGTATGCGGCGGATTTAGCCGCAGCTGATCTGTCGGAAGCGGATTTGCGCGGTGCGGATTTAAGCGCGGCGAAATTGACTGACAGCAAATTCGACCAGGCCGATTTGGCAGGCACTCGGTTACTCGATACCGACCTGACGCCTATTCGTCATGCGTTGGAAAAGGCGCGTCACTGGCAACAGGCTATTCTTGTACCGTAAATCCGTCCCCTCATTGCCGAACACGCTCCACAGCATGCGCCTATGGTTTGATTTACCTGCTAGAATTTAAGCCTTACTGAATCTTTTGCATTGAGAATCATGGCTAACGGATGTTTTTTGCTCTTAGAATTGGAGGACGCGGTCGCCAGCCAGGTGGAAACCATCAGTCAGTTTCTACAGTATGCGTCCGAACGGGTGAGCGCCGAGCAAACCCTGAACTTGATGCAAAACCCCAAGCAGCCGGTGCTGGCGATTCTAGCGCAAAATCTTACCCTGATCGAACAACTTAAACCCGCACTCGCTGAGCGCTGGCCTAATATTGCTCTGATTCTGATCGATAAAGATCAAAGTGCGCCAGATTTTCAACCACGTCTGCAATGGCCTTTAGTGTTCAGTGAAGTCCAGCAATGGTTGACCGATTCGAACACGAACACCGCGCCATCGGCTCCCCTCTCAACCACGCCGCAGCGCCCACGCAAACATTTACGCGGCTTAGTGGGCAAAAGCCCAAGCATTGTTCAGGTTGCACGTTTAATCGAGCAGGTCGCCGATTCCGAGGCAACCGTGTTACTACTGGGCGAATCCGGTACCGGTAAGGAAGTCGCCGCTAAAGCCATTCATGAAACTTCAAAGCGGGCAGGGAAGCCGTTTGTACCGGTCAATTGTGGCGCCATTCCCGGCGAATTGTTGGAAAGTGAATTGTTTGGCCATGAAAAAGGCGCGTTTACCGGCGCCTTGAGCAGTCGCGTCGGGCGCTTTGAAATGGCCGAACACGGTACGCTGTTTCTCGATGAAATTGGCGACATGCCGAGTGCGATGCAGGTTAAGTTGCTGCGTGTTTTACAGGAACGCTGCTTTGAACGGGTCGGCAGCAACAAAACCCAACATTGTAATGTACGCATTATCGCCGCCACACACCGAGACCTGGAGCAAGAAATTCTCGCCAATCGCTTCCGCGAGGATTTGTATTACCGACTCAATGTCTTTCCCATCGAAATCCCGCCGCTGCGTGAACGGGCGCAGGATATTCCCTTGTTGATTGCCGAGTTTCAGCGGCGTATGACCCTAGAGGAGCGGCCTACGGTTAACCTCAATCAGTCAGCATTAGCGCTGTTGATGCAGCATCACTGGCCAGGCAATGTGCGCGAGCTGGCCAATTTAATCGAACGTTTGAGTATCATGCACCCGGATGGCCAGGTTACCGCCAAAGACCTGCCTGCTAAATTCCAGGCGTATTCCGGTCAGGAAGAAGAGATGGCCGAAATGACTTTGGTTGCCGAAATGGCCAATGACACCGACATCGCCGAAGAAGAGCCGGTCAATGAATTGCGTTTGCCGGAGCAAGGCATGGATTTACGGCAATATATCAGCGACGTGGAAAGCCAGTTGATACGTCAGGCCTTGGCTGAAAGCGATGGCGTGGTCGCCCATGCCGCCAAATTACTGGGTATGCGCCGCACCACCTTGGTGGAGAAAATGCGCAAATATGAACTGGGCAGGCTGGATTTGGATTGACGGGTTTCTTAGGGTTTTTAACGGATACTTGGCAACTTATTAACCATAAAATAAGCCCTTAACTCTCCTAGGCCAATACTAACCGTGCACGGGGTCAACCCGATAAGATGCGTCAATTTATAGCCACGTAGGCTGGGCTGAGGTGCGACACCCAGCCTACGGACTGAACAAGTAAGTCAATTCATAGGCCGGATAAGCCTGAAAGGCGCATCCACCAAAATACCGCAAACGCTCGGTAGATGCGCTGAAGCTTATCCATCCTACCAACTACAACAGTACCTATAAGTGGTTACGGGCCTGCTTTACCGGCTTTCCCCTTTTGCAACAGGGGAAAGTCCCACAGGAGTTGCTGAGTGATCGTGAAGCGCATCTATCGTGAACGATGCGTCTCCCTGGTGTCGGCACGAATCAGCACTCCTGCATCAGAACAAGCCGGAAATCCGGCCCTGTTCATCGATATCGATGCGTTCTGCAGCGGGTGTTTTCGGCAGGCCCGGCATGGTCATGATGTCACCGGCCAAGGCGACGATAAAACCGGCGCCGTTGGCCAGGCGCACGTCTTTGATGGTGAGGGTGTGCCCTGACGGCGCGCCAAGCGCGGCGGGGTCGGTAGCGAACGACATTTGCGTTTTGGCCATGCACACCGGAAAGTTTCGGTAATCGCGGTCCAGGGCGTCGATTTGTTTTTTGATTTTGACCGGGGCGTCGATGCCGGCCGCGCCGTACAGCGTGGTGGCCAGGGTTTCGATTTTGTCCCACAAGGGCAGATCATCATCGTAGACAAACCGGCAGCCGGGCGGGTTGCTTTCGGCCAGATGGATCACTTTTTCCGCCAGGGCCAACGCGCCTTTGCCGCCTTCGGCCCAGTGCCGGGCGGTCACGCAGTCCACGCCCAAAGCCGCGCAGCGTTCCTTGATCAAGGCCAGTTCGGCGTCGGTGTCGGAGACAAAATGGTTGATCGCCACCACGCAGGGCAGGCCGTAATGGCGAGTGATGTTGTGTACATGGCGTTCCAGATTGGCCAGACCATCCCGTAACGCGCTCAGGTTTTCCTGCTGTAACTCTTTCAAGCTCACGCCGCCGTGGTATTTCAATGCGCGCACGGTGGCGACCAATACCGCCGCCGAAGGTCTAAGCCCTGATTTGCGGCACTTGATGTCGATGAACTTTTCCGCCCCCAGATCGGCGCCGAATCCGGCTTCGGTGACCACATAATCGGCTAGCTGCATGGCGGTTTGGGTGGCCATTACGCTGTTGCAGCCGTGGGCAATGTTGGCGAACGGGCCGCCGTGAATCAAGGCCAGGTTGTTTTCCAGGGTTTGCACCAGGTTCGGCTTGAACGCTTCTTTGAGCATCGCCGCCATCGCGCCCTGGGCGTTCAACTGGTGGGCAAATACCGGGCTGATGCCGTCATGACGGTAGCCGATGACAATGTCGCCTAAGCGCTGTTTCAAGTCGGTGCGGCTGGTGGCCAGGCATAAAATGGCCATGATTTCCGAGGCTACGACAATATCAAAGCCGTCCTGACGGGGAAAGCCGTTAACCACGCCGCCCAGTCCGACCGTGATTTGCCGTAGCGCCCGGTCGTTCATGTCCACCACCCGTTTCCAGGTGATGCGGCGGCTGTCTATGCCAAGTGCATTGCCGTGGTGGATATGGTTGTCGATTAACGCCGACAGCAGATTGTGGGCAACCCCAATGGCGTGAAAATCGCCGGTAAAATGCAGGTTGATGTCTTCCATCGGCACCACTTGCGCGAAACCGCCACCGGCGGCGCCGCCTTTTATGCCGAAACATGGGCCAAGCGAGGGTTCGCGTAAACACATCAAGGCTTTTTTGCCGGCCTGGTTCAAGGCATCGCCCAGACCGACAGTGGTGGTGGTTTTGCCTTCGCCGGCCGGGGTCGGGCTGATCGCGGTGACCAGAATCAGCTTGCTGTCGGTTTTTTCCGGCAGGCTGGCCACGTAATCCAGTGATAATTTGGCTTTGTAATGCCCGTAAGGGTCAAGATGCTCGGCGGCGATACCGAACTGTTGTTGCGCCAGTTCGATGATCGGTTTCAGGTTGGCTTGTTGGGCAATGTCGATGTCGGACATGTAGGGAAATTCCTTGGCAATCGTGAATCAAAAACAAAAAATAATGCGTTTATGGACGCGACGACTCCTTAATCGAGACCGTGGTCAAGGGTGTGTCAGGTCGTCAAGGCGGGCTATTATAGCTTTAAGCGCAGCCTCTGCCTGTTAACGCAACAATAACGCGGTACCGAACCAGTCCACCACGACATTGCGGTAATGTTCGGATTTGGCGCGTTGCAGGTGTTCCAGTGGATTGAGGTCGTCGGTCAACAATGCGCCGCTGGCGGGTATGGAGACTTTGCGTTGCTGAAGCCAACTTTGGCCTGAGGGGGGCAAGCTTGAACCTTCAAGGGTAATGGCTTGGCGGCTGGCCAGAAAGATAAAGTCGTTGAACGCCTCGCCCGGTTCGGAAATGAACGTTTGCTGCTGTGGAAACACCGAGGCCAGGGTGCGCTTGACCGAGGTCAGCGCGGGGTTCTCGCCGTTTTGCCAGAAGGCGACGAAGTTCAGCGCCAGCAAACCCTGTTCAGACAACAAGCCGCGCAATTGCAGTAAGGTTTCGCGGGTCAGCAAGTGCACCGGCTCGGTGCCGCCGGTAAAACAGTCGTGAATAATCAAATCGTAAGGGCCTTTCAGCCGGCGGATGTGATAGCGGGCATCGCCCAACCTGAATTCACCGGACGGCTTGAAGCCAAAATAGTCCGTGGCCGCGGTGGCCACGGCCGGATCCAGTTCCAGCGTGTCCACGGTCATGCCATATTGATCATGCAGCACCATGGCCATGTGACCGGCGCCCTGACCGATGACCAGGGCGGTGCGCATGGTTTGGCGCAGGTGCGGTAACAGGCCGACAATTTTCTGATAGCCCATGATGTTTTTGCCGGTGTTCAGGTTGGCCGCGCCAATCATCGAGGCATCGGAAGTCAACACCCGAAATTTTCGCTTAGGCTCATCGATCACCCGCACCCAGCCGTACAGACTTTCCTGTTCAAAACGCACCTGGTAAGGGTCGGTATCGATGTCCCGGGTGGCGAGCACATTGACCAGCGCCACCAGCACGCCCAAGGCGGCCAGCGCTGTGGTCAGCAGTGTTAACGGTTTGTGCTGAAATTGCCGCCATTGAATCCAGGCCATGACCAGCGCCAGCGTGATCAGCACTACGCCGGAGCCGATCATGATGGCGCGTGAGCCAATAAACGGAAACAGAAAAAAGCCCAAGGCAATAGTGCCGATCACACTGCCGACCGTGCTGACCGCGTAAATCGAACCGGCGCTGGCGCCAACGCCGGACAAGCGGTCAGTGGCCAGTTTAATGGCGAATGGACTGACCATGCCCAGCAAAGTCAGTCCGGGCGAGAATAACAGCAGGGCGCTGATAAACGCACCGGCGCGCAACCCTAAAGGATCGGTCATCAACAGCACGGGCCGGGACAGCAGCGGAATGACCAAGGTTAACAGCCCTGCCAAAGCCAGGATCACGCCAAAACCACGGCCATTGCCACGGTCGGCCAGCCGACCGCCGAAGTAGTAGCCCAACGCCAGGGCGATCATGGTTACCGCAATCAACGAAGCCCAGACATACAGGCTGGAACCGTAAAACGGAGCAATGAAACGGGTACCTAAGAGTTCGATCACCATCACCACGGCACCGGTGATGAAGACCGTGGGATAGAGATATAAGCGAGGCGTATGATCAGGCATGATTATCCGGGAGTGAATTAAAAGGTTTCAGGCAGGGATGGTTACAAAACCCGACGGCAAAGGCGCATAGCGCCAGCTGGCAGGTTATTCATCGCAAACGTGCTGGCGTTTGCTGTCATTGTCCAAATCAAGGAACTGGTATTGAGAGGCCATGCTTAAGGCTATATCGCCGCACTGACGTAATTTCTGGATTTCCGCATCATTATTCATGGTTTGTGCGAAAGCCAGAGCCTCGGACATGGCCTTATCCCGTTGACCTTTGGAACACAGTTGCTTGACGCGGCTGTGTACGGATTCAGCTTTTGTCGATAACCGTTCCAGGTAGTCGGTATCGATGCCAGCCATACAGACCTGCATTTGCTGGGCTTGCTGCATCATTTTTTGCAGATCCACCTGCGCTGAAACCGGGCTGGACAGGTTGAACGCAATAACGCTAAGGCATGGCAAAATGGGTAGTTTGTTCATGGATGATTCTCCTTATGTTGTGGTTTAAGAAGTCAAGATCAGCAGCGCTCGTCATGGGAGTGCCATAAGACTTAGGGCAACAGGCTCTTCTATTACCGCTGGGCATCGCTGATTGATTTTACCTTTTTTTGACTGAAAACTTCGCTGTGTTTGCTCAAGGCGTCTGCTTGGCGTTAAGGCGGCTGAGCACCTGGTAAATCGCCGCTGTGAGCGCGGTTAATTGCGTGTCATCGATGATAAAAGGCGGCATGGTATACAACAGGCGACCAAATGGACGCAGCCAGATGCCCTGCTCAATCAGCGCGGCCTGAATTTCCGCCAGCGGCGGGGCGGTGTGCAATTCGATCACGCCAATGGCGCCTAGGACACGCACATCGGCGACTGTGGCCAGTTGTTGGCATGGCGCCAGTCCTTGGTTGAGCTGTCGTTCGATGCGTTTGACTTGTGCAGGCCAGTCGCTTTGCTGCATAAGATCAATACTGGCGCAGGCAATCCGGCACGCCAGTGGGTTGGCCATGAAGGTCGGGCCGTGCATAAAACAACCCGCCGTGCCGTTACTTAATGTTTCGGCTATTTCGGCTGTGGTCAAGGTCGCGGCCAGGGTGAGATAACCGCCGGTCAATGCTTTGCCAAGGCACAAGATATCGGGGCTGATGCCGGCATGTTCACAGGCAAACAAGCGGCCACTACGACCAAAACCGGTGGCGATTTCATCCGCTATCAACAGTACGTTGTAGCGGTCGCACAATGCCCGGGCGGCTTTGAGATAGTCAGGATGATAAAACCACATGCCGCCCGCGCCCTGGACGATAGGCTCCAGAATCAAGGCTGCCAGTGTGTCGTGGTGTTGGCGTAATAAGGTTTCAAGGGCATCGCGGTCGCTGTTTTGGAAGTGGCCGCCGAAACGGCTGGTCGGACGTGGTGCGAAAAGCTGTGTCGGCAGGCTGCCGGAGAAAAGCTGGTGCATACCTGTGACCGGGTCGCACACGGACATGGCGCCCCAGGTGTCGCCGTGGTAAGCGCCGTGTAAGGCGAGAAAGCCATGTTTGCCAGGCAGGTTGCGATGTTGCCAGTATTGCCGGGCCATTTTCATGGCCACTTCCACGCTGACCGAGCCGGAGTCGGCAAGAAATACCCGCTCTAGCGCTTGCGGTGTCAGCGTAATAAGGCGCTTGGCCAGTTCGATGGCAGGTTGATGGGTCAGGCCGCCAAACATGACATGCGCAAAGGCATCGATTTGTTGATGAGCGGCTTGATTCAGCACCGGGTGGTTGTAACCGTGAATCGCTGACCACCAGGAGGCCATGCCATCGATCAACTGGCGGCCATCGGCCAGTTGAATGGTTGCGCCTTCGGCGGCAACAACCGGGTAAACCGGATCTTTGGCCGGTAAGGGGGCGTAGGGGTGCCAGATATGCTGGGCTTCAAAGTGCAGGTCTTCAGGCGTCAGGGGTGTGGTCATGGTCATGCTGAAGCTAAAATGAACCGATATTATCGCTGATTTGGCAACGTTGTGACCATCTACGCATTACCTGAACGCATCAGCGCATAAGTCCTGTGTGGCGTATTGAAGTACAATGATAGGGTTGCTGAGACACCGTTTCGATACGATACTATGTCCATCGCAGGTCGGCTCAGGCTAGGTTCAGGTTTTCTGCTATTGGGGCATGGCTGGGAAATAAGCTGAGCCGGTAGCGTGAAAATAATCCTGCGATGACTGCAAATTACCGTTGTTGAAATGCCAATACGCAATATCGGCAAGCTCTGGCGATGCTTGACGGGCAGTCAATTTCACAACATCAAGAATTGTATTAAGCCACACTGAGGAGACATTATGAACATAACCAAGCTTGGCCATTGGCTGTATGCTGGGTTGGCGCTGCTGATGCTGGTCGTGTCGACCGCGCAGGCAGCCCAGCCGGATTTTGAGCAACTTAAAAAAGATTATTACGCCTCTCATCCCGGCAAAGGCTCGATGGGGGATTATTGGGAGCCGATTCCCATTCAAAAATACTGGAATCCGAAAGATTTTTACACCCCTCCAAAAACCATTCAGGCCGAAGTTGGCCGTGAAGATTGCGTGGGCTGTCACCAGGCGATAACGCCGGGCGCGTTCCATGCCTGGAAGAAATCCGCGCACAGCGACCTGGCCGCGATTCGCAATCTGCCGGACACCGATGTCCGCGCCTATAAAAAAGACAAGCTGCGTCAGGTTGAGGACAATCTGGTCGAGCTGGGCTTGCTGGATAGCGGTGACCGGCTCGATTCAGTGGGCTGTATCGACTGTCACGGCGGTGTGGGCAAGGATAAGATCAACCACGCCAAAGATTTGATCATGCCGGATCGAGTCGCATGTGGTACCTGTCACTTGCAGGAATTTGCCGAAGCCGAATCGGAAAAAGAACAAACCTGGCCGCAGGAGCAATGGGGTAAAGGCCATCCTTCACACGCCACCGATTGGGAAGCTAATGTCGAAACCACCATCTGGGCGGCGATGTCCGAACGGGAAGTCGCGCAGGGTTGTGACATGTGTCACTACCAGCAAAATAAATGCGATGGTTGCCACACTCGGCATACTTTCTCCGTGGTCGAAGCTCGTCAACCGGAAGCCTGTTCGACTTGTCACAACGGTGTCGATCATAACGAATTTGAAAATTTCATGTTGTCCAAGCATGGCACGCAATATCTGACGCTGGGCAAGAAAGACTGGAATTTTGAAGTACCGCTGAAAGATGCCATTGAAAAAGGCGGCTATACCGCGCCAACTTGTCAATTGTGCCACTTTGAATACAACGGCGAATACTCGCACAACCTGGTGCGTAAAGTGCGCTGGGCGTTCAATCCTACTCCCGCGATTGCCGACAATCTCGATCACCCCTGGTTCGAAGAGCGTAAACAAGCCTGGGTAGGCACCTGTACGCTGTGCCATTCAGAAAGCTTCTCGACAGCGTATCTGGATACTGCCGACAAAGGCACTATTCAAGGTCTGGCGGTTGAGCAGGAAGCGAAGAAGGTGGTGCAGAAATTGTATGACGATGGCTTGTTGGTGGGTCAGAACGGCAATCGTCCGGCTCCGCCGGCACCGGAAAAAGACGCCGCCGGCGGTTTCTTCCAGTTGTTCTGGGCTAAAGGCAACAACCCCAGTCGTGTTGAGCGTATTTACGCCGATATGTGGGAGCATGATGTGATCAAGCACTACAAGGGCTTGGTACATGCTAATCCAGGTGGTTTCACGTACACCGAAGGCTGGTCGGAGCTGATGCGCGATTATGCCGAAATCATGGATGAAGATACTCGTTTGCGGCAGGTGGCTTTGACCACCGGCAGCGGCGGCAATGGCAAACGCGCCGATAAAACCGGTATGCAGATGCAGCGCACCGATAAGCCTGCGCAAAGTGGCGACTCAAGCTCCAATCTGCTGACCAGTGGTATTTTGCTGCTGTTGTTTGCCGGTCTGGTGGTGTTTATCCTGACCCGTCCGGCCAAGGTGACGTCAGAGTCCGCGTATCGGGAACAGTCAGCAGACGATCAGGATAATGCAAACCCTGATGCATGATAATCCGCTGCGGCGCGGTGCGCTATGGATGCTGGCGTTAAGTGCGCTGGTCGCCGGTGTGGTGCTGTTGGTGTTGGCCTGGCAACAGCCAGCGCCTGCGCCAACAGCGCCTGCGGCGGGCGGGTTGCGCATTGAACGGGAAGTGGTGACCGAAATTGATGAAGCCGGGCGATTTCCGGCGCAGGCAGCATTCAATTACCAATTTCTCGATCATGAGTTGCCTATCGCCCGCTGGCGGGTTATCCACTATCAGGCTGGCGATCTGCGGCGCGCCGTGATTGCGTATCCATCCTCGGCGAAGGCATCGGTTTTTAGCGCCGACCCCGGTGATTTGCGCCAGCAAATCTGGCTTAAGGCCAGTCAAGTGATCGCGGAACACGCGCCGGATGACGCGCTGTTTCTGGGTTGGTGGGATGACAGTCAACGTATACACTTTGCCACTGGCCGCGAAACCTGGCTGACCGCACCGGGTGAGGTGACTTTGCAACAGTGGCCGTGGTCGGCATTGGCCGGGGATTTGCCCGCGGTCAATGCCGACCATGCGCCGCGACTGGCGCAGCTGGCGCGTTGGTTAACCATGCCGGCCGATCAGGCATTGGCGGAAATTGCCAGGACTTTTCAGGGCCGGTCGGTGTATTTTGTGGTGACTAAAGACTTGCTCAGCCGTATTGACGAGCTGGCTCGCTATCAGGGTAATTCACTGGCTTTGATCAAGCACAAAATACCCGGTGGCGGTGATCTGCATGGTGATATCGCGCAAGTGCAGCGCTGGGCCAGGGAGCAAGCCTCCGGTAACTATCTGTTACAAAAGGAACAGGGGTTTTACCGGGTCTGGGCCACGCAAACGCCGGCGGCCGAACAGGCACTGTTGGTGCGTCTGTTGCCGTTTGCCGAATCCTTGAAACGCCTGCCAACTGACGTGAGCCTGGTTTGGCAAAGCGGTTGGGGTGGCTATTTGTCTGTTTATCAGTTTCAATAACCGATGGTTCCAGGGGCGCAGTGTCGCTGGCTAACGCTGCTGGAACTGTCCATCTCTTTGTATCCACAAGGCAGGGATGCGGTATTTTTTCCTGCAAAATTGTACAGATTACGCTGCTATGAAAAACAAACTTTCCACACTGGTAATGGCCGCCACATTGTTGTCTCAATCTGGCTTAGGGCGTGCTAGCGAGGCCGTCGAAGACTTTCAGACCTGGGGTAATGTCACCGCAACAGGCTCTTTTGCGGCGCTAAATCCCGACCTTCAGGGCTGGCGTTACTGGCTGGAAGGCCAGGGCCGTTTTGGTAATGATACGTCGCGCTATTCGCAAAGTCTTATCCGTGGTGGTGTAGGCTATGACGTGATGGAGCGTCTGAATGTCTGGTTGGGCTATGCTTATGTCACCACCGACCGCCCTTTTGCCGCTAACCCATTCGATGAACATCGTGTCTGGCAGCAGTTACTCTGGACCGAACCCTTTTCCTGGGGTAGTTTCATGTCGCGTACGCGGATGGAACAGCGTTTCATGGAAGTCGGCAATGAAACCGGTTGGCGGTTTCGTCAGTTTTTCAAACTGAGTGTGCCGTTTACATTCGCGCCGGATTTTATGTGGGTGGCCTATAACGAAGTATTCGTCGATATTAACAAGACCGACTGGAAGCCTGCTAACGGTTTCGATCAGAACCGTTTCTTCACCGGCTTAGGTTATCGTTTCACGCCGAATATTCATACCGAAATTGGTTACATGAACCAGTTTATCCGCCGCAAAAACAACCCTGATTTTGTTAACCATAACTTGTCGGTTAATTTGTATCTTAACTACTGACTGTTGCGGGTCATTCAGACGAGTCAGATTTGAGGGGGGGAAGTCAGTAGAGCCAGGTCTTTGCCACCCCCCATCACCGCCATAGGCCAAGGCCGAAATTTGCACTAAGCCGGGTTTATTTGCGCATAAAGCTATCCGCGCCGCAGGTCGGACAGGGCGGGATCTGGCTTGGAGATTTGAAGGCGATTTCCTTGCCACAGCTGGCACAGACATAAGTGCCCGGGGCAGTGATTTCACCACTGAAATAACGATTTTCGACCCCTGCCCGTTGTTTGAGCTTGGTTAGCTCCAGCTGCGTTTTGTCAGCTACGCTCAAAAATGCGTCCCAGGCGAAGTTTTCCAGTAAATCGATATCGAATTTCAGCCACTCTGACCAATCATGGGCCGGGTCGTCTTGCTTGGCGCTGGCGGCATGGCCTAAATCCCGGTGCACGGCTTTTTCCAGCTGTTGTAGTTGTTCCTCACTGAGGTCGTGGTCGGTCAGTCGTTGTTTGGCCTTGTCAATGGCTTCGGTCAAGGTGTGCAAACCTTCGTCCATAATCTCGTTCAGATGTTCCAGCAGCCGGTTGTAGGCTTGTACTAATTTATTGTCGCTCATTGAATCACTCCATGTTGTTTTAGCACTTGGGTTTTTTAAGGTATTCTAACCGCTTTTACTGTTTTGACCGATTGCTATGGAAGAAAATTACCGCCCGGAAACGATTGAGCCTGATGTCCAGCAACACTGGGACGTAAATGGCGCATTTCAGGTTCAGGAAGACGCTGATAAGCCGAAATTTTATTGTTTGTCCATGTTTCCTTATCCTAGTGGTAAGTTGCACATGGGCCATGTGCGTAACTACACCATTGGCGATGTGATCAGTCGCTTTCAGCGTATGCAGGGCAAAAATGTGTTGCAGCCTATGGGCTGGGATGCGTTTGGCTTGCCGGCGGAAAACGCCGCCATGCAGCATGGCGTGCATCCTGCCGATTGGACGTATGACAATGTCGATTACATGCGCTCGCAACTGAAACGCTTGGGTTTTGGTTATGACTGGTCGCGGGAGGTAACGACCTGTGACCCGGATTATTACCGGTTCGAACAAGCGTTTTTCCTGAAATTACTGGACAAAGGTCTGGTGTATAAAAAAACCGCGCCGGTTAACTGGTGTCCACATGACCAGACCGTACTGGCTAACGAGCAGGTGATCGAAGGCTGTTGCTGGCGTTGTGACACTCCGGTGGAGCGTAAGGAAATTTCGCAATGGTTTTTGCAAATTACCGCCTATGCCGATGAATTGTTAGCCTCATTGGAGCAGCTCGATGGCTGGCCGGAACAGGTCAAAACCATGCAGGCTAACTGGATTGGCCGTTCGGAAGGTGTGGAAATGACCTTTAGCGTGGCCGATTCTGCCGAACCTTTACGCGTTTATACCACTCGCCCGGATACATTGATGGGCGTGACCTATGTCGCGGTGGCTGCGGAACATCCGTTGGCGCTGCGAGCGGCGCAGGACAATGCTGAGATTGCGGCATTTATTGACCAATGCCGGCAACAAGCCACTTCGGAAGCGGTGTTGGAAACCATGGCCAAGAAAGGCATGGCCTCCGGCGTTTACGCACGCCATCCAATTACCGGTGAATCGGTGCCGGTGTGGATCGCCAATTTCGTATTGATGGGGTACGGCACCGGCGCGGTGATGGCCGTTCCGGCGCATGATCAGCGTGATTTTGAATTCGCCCAGCAATACGGCATCGCCATTAAACCGGTGATTGCGCCGGTCGGCGAAACATCGGTGGATGTCAGCGCGGCGGCGTTTACCGAGAAAGGCGTGTTGATCGATTCAGGCGCGTTTACCGGCTTGACTTCGCAACAAGCATTTGACGCTATTGCCGATTTTCTGACCGAAAAAGGTTTAGGTGCGCGCCAGACCCATTATCGCTTGCGTGATTGGGGGGTGTCGCGGCAGCGTTATTGGGGCGCGCCGATTCCGGTGATTTATTGCGATGACTGCGGTACGGTGCCAGTACCCGAGCAAGACCTGCCGGTCACCTTGCCTAAGGATGTGGTGTTGGACGGTTCGCAGCCGCCGTTGGTCGCACATCCAACTTTTTCTCATTGCCAATGCCCGCGTTGCGGCAAGCCAGCGCGCCGGGAAACCGATACCTTTGATACCTTTATGGAATCATCCTGGTATTTTGCCCGCTTTGCCAGTCCGGAAAGTGAGCTGATGGTCGATCAGCGCGCCAATCATTGGCTGCCAGTGGATCAGTACATTGGCGGTATCGAACATGCCATTTTACATTTACTGTATGCCAGGTTTTATACCAAGCTGATGCGTGACGTGGGGTTACTGGCGGTGGATGAGCCGTTCGCCAACCTGCTGACCCAAGGCATGGTGTTGAAAGACGGCAGTAAAATGTCCAAATCCAAAGGTAATACCGTTGATCCCCAGGCGTTGATTGATCGTTACGGCGCTGACACCGTGCGTTTGTTTATCATGTTCGCGGCACCGCCCGAGCAATCCCTGGAATGGTCGGATTCCGGTGTCGAAGGTTCATACCGGTTTTTGCGCCGGTTATGGAAGCAGGTTTATCAGCAGGTTAATGCTGGCGTAGCAACGCCTGGCACCGTTGAAGCCAAAACCGATGCGCAACGCGAGTTGCGCCGCAAAACGCATCAAACCTTGGCCAAAGTGACCGATGACATGGCGCGCCGGCATACCTTCAATACCGCCATCGCTGCTAACATGGAATTGCTGAATGCGGTATCCCGGTTCGCTGAAACCGGCGCGGAAGCCGATGCGGTGCGCCACGAAGCCTTGACCTTGATTGTGTTAATGTTATCGCCGATCACCCCCCATATTTGCCAGATACTATGGCAACACTTAGGCCATACGTCCGATTTGCTTGATCATCTCTGGCCTACGCCTGATCAGAAGGCTATGGAGGAGGCTTCGTTTACTTGCGTAGTGCAGGTCAATGGCAAGTTACGCGCTAAATTGCAAGTAGCGGTCGATATCGATAAAGAAGCTTTGCAGCAACACGCGTTGGCCGAGCCGCAAGTGGTGAAGTTTCTGGACGGTAAAACACCGAAAAAAGTCATTGTCGTACCTGGTAAGCTGGTCAATATTGTTATCTGAGGAAGTCTGATGCGCCTGTTTCGGCCTGTTTTGATGTTGTTGACGCTGTTTTATCTGGCCAGTTGCGGCTATCACTTGCGGGGTGAAATCGAGTTGCCCAGCGGCTTGACCGGGATTTACCTCAAAGACGCCTCGCCGGAGTTACGTGGTGCCTTTGGTCAGGCATTGTCCGGCGCCAATACGCGCATTGTCGATCAGCCCGAACAGGCCGGCTTGGTATTAGCGGTGCTCAGTGAACGCATGAACCGGCGCGTGTTAACGTTGACCAACACCGGTAAGGCGACCGAATTTGAATTGCGTTATGAATTGGAATATCAGGTCACCGATGCCCAGGGCAAGGTGTTGCTGGATACTCAGACCCTGGCCTTGACCCGTGATTACTTCAACGACCAATTGGCCATTATTGCCAAAAGCGGTGAAGAGCAAGTCATTGCCCGCGAGCTTTATCAGCGTGCGGTACAGCAGATTATCAGCCGGGCGCAGGCGAAAATGTCTGGAAACTGACATGGAATTGACGCCTGAGCAATTGCCCAAGGCCTTGACCAAAACCTTGGCGGCTGTGTATGTGCTGCATGGCGATGAGCCCTTACAACAACAAGAAGCCTGTGACGCTATTCGTGTCGCGGCACAGGCTAAAGGTTTTAGTAACCGCCGGCTGTTGGTAGTCGATGCCCAGTTCGATTGGTCGCAATTGCCGATGGCCACGGAAACTTTGGATATTTTCGCCAGCCAAACGCTCATCGATTTGCGCATTCCCGGTGGCAAGCCCGGTGTCGAGGGGGCCAAGACATTAACCGCGTTTCTGAAACAGCAAGACCCGGTTCGTGAATTGTTGCTGGTGACCTTGGGCAAGCTGGAGCGGGATGCGTTCAAAAGCCGTTGGTATAAACAACTGACCGAGCGCGCCGTGGTGGTAAATGCCAAAACATTGACCGGTAAGGCGCTGCGGGAATGGCTGAATGAGCGCGCTCGTCGTCGTGGGTTGATGCTGTCGACGGAGGGCGTGCGTTGGCTAGCCGAGGTTTGTGAGGGCAACTTGCTGGCCGCAGCACAGGAAATCGATACCCTGCATGCCGTACATGGCTCCGGCAACATGAGCCTTGCGCTGTTACAACAGGAAGTCGCCGACCATGCCCGCTATACGATTTTTCAACTGACCGATCAGGCATTGGCTGGCAATCGCGCTGGCGTGGCGCGTATCCTGACCGTGCTGCGCCAGGAAGGTGTGGCCGAGGCGCTGGTGTTGTGGGCGCTGACTCGCGAGCTGCGCTGGTTGAATCGCTATCATGCGGCGCGCCAACAAGGCTGTGGTATGCAGGAATTGGCCCGGCAGGAGCGCATTCCTTCGATACACGCCAGGCTTCTGGAGCAGGCCATACGACGGGTGCCGACGCGCCAGGCGGCACGCATGTTGGCGGATTGCGCCCATGCTGACCGGGTGCTTAAAGGCTTGGCCTGCGGTGACATCTGGGAGACATTGCGACATATCGCCGAACGTTTGGCGGGGCTGGAAATCCATCCAACACAAAATAACGAGTCAGTGCTATGAATACGGTAAACACAAACAACAAAACGGGACGCGTACTGGTATTGACCGGCGAGGGTAAGGGCAAATCGTCCAGTGCTTTCGGCATGGTATTCCGTGCCGCCGGGTGGGGCTTGAAGGTCTGCGTGATTCAATTTATCAAAGGTCAGTGGCAAACCGGTGAACAACATGCCGCTGAGCGGTTTGACAATATTGAATGGCATGCCTTAGGCGATGGTTTTACCTGGGATACGCAAAACCCGGAACAGGACTTGCGCACCAGTCGCTCCATCTGGCAGTTGAGCCAGGACAAAATTACATCCGGTGTTTATGATTTGGTGGTGCTGGATGAGATTTTGTATTGCTGCAGCTATGGTTGGATTGACGGTACGGAAATGGCTGAATTTATCGATCAACATAAACCGGAAGCCTTGCATCTGGTGTTGACCGGACGAGGCGCGCCGCCTGAAGTGGTGGCCAGAGCCGATACCGTTACTGAAATGGGCCTGGTTAAACATGGCTTTGACCAAGGTCTGCTGGCAGTAAAAGGTATTGAATTCTGACGGCTTAGGTATTTTATGGTGCTGCTCAAGTTATACCCTTCATACTTTGCATTGACAGGGACTTAAGAGGGTGCCGGGGTTCGGCAAAGGCCATGACAACAAAGCAAGACTTTTTTCGCTACCAATGAGTAATCATATGACCCAAGTACCTGAAAGTTTAACCGGTATTGCCTTGCTACATAACCCCCGTTACAACAAGTCCACCGCGTTTACCGAAGAGGAGCGAGACTGTTATCACCTGCATGGCTTATTGCCTGCATCGATCAGTACTCAGGGCCGGCAAATCGAACGTATTCTGGAGAACATTCGGCGCAAGGCTTATGACATTGAACGTTATGTGTTTTTAAGTGCATTGCAAAGCCGCAATGAACGTTTGTTTTATCGCTTGCTGATCGACCATGTCGAGGAAATGTTGCCGTTAGTGTATACACCGACGGTCGGCCAGGCTTGCCAGGAATTTGCGCATATTTTCCGCGAAACGCGTGGCTTTTATGTCACTTTGCAGGATAAGGGGCGGATTTACGATATTCTCGGCAACTGGCCGGAAGCGGATGTGCGTTTGATCGTGATCACCGATGGCGAGCGTATTTTGGGCTTAGGCGATTTGGGCGCGAACGGCATGGGGATTCCTATTGGCAAATTATCGCTGTACAGCGCCTTCGCCGGTATTCCACCCGAACAATGTTTGCCGGTGATGCTGGATGTCGGCACTAACAACGAGACTTTACGCAATGATCCGTTGTATCTGGGCTTGCGCAGACCACGTCTTGGCGGGGCAGACTATCTGGCCCTGGTGGATGAGTTTGTTGACGCAGTGCAGCGTCGTTATCCTAAAGCGCTGATTCAGTTCGAGGATTTCCTGACGCCCAATGCCTATGGCTTGCTGAACCGTTACCGTAAACGGGTGCGTTGTTTTAATGATGACATTCAGGGCACGGCGGCAGTGGCGTTGGCAGGGATTTTGGCCGCCTGTCGCCGGGTGGAGAAAAATTTTCAGGACTTAACGGTGTTGTTTTTGGGCGCGGGTTCTGCGGCCACGGGCATGGCTGATTTATTACAGGTGGCGTTCATGCGCTGCGGGCTGTCCGAACAAGCAGCGCGGCAACGTTTATGGTTTGTTGACATCGATGGCTTGTTGGTTGCCAGTCGTACTGACCTGGCGCCACACAATCGCCCGTTTGCACACGACGCAGAGCCGGCCAGCTTTCTCGAAGCGATCAATCGCTTGCGTCCTGATGTGTTGATCGGCGCCTCCGGCGCGCCGAACACGTTTACCGAGCCGGTCATCAGAGCGATGGCAGCGCACCAGGACCTGCCGATCATCTTCGCTTTGTCCAATCCCACGTCACGGGCCGAATGCACGGCCGAGTCGGCTTACCAGTGGAGTGATGGCCGGGCTTTGTTTGCCTCCGGCAGCCCGTTTGCGCCGGTGAGCATGGACGGGCAGACGTTTTATCCAGGGCAGGGCAATAATGCCTATATTTTTCCAGGTATTGGCTTAGGCGCCTTGGTCGCGGCGGCGGAAACGTTGAGTGACGATCTGTTCCTGACCGCTGCCCAAGCGTTAGCGGATAGCGTTTCGGATCAACAACTGGCCCGAGGCAGTGTGTATCCACCTTTGGCGGAGTTAAGAGAGGTTTCCGTGCGAATTGCCATTCGCGTCGCCGAGAGGGTGTATCGTGAACGTCAGCTGCCGATTCCCGACACTTTGCCTGAAGTAATCCGCGAGGCCATGTTTGACCCCAGTTATTGAGAGCTTAAAAAGTCATGATCAAACTTTTGTTTCTGGCCGTTTTTATGCTGATCTTGGTCAGTTTGGGCGTGGCCTTGAAAAATATCATCTGGCCTAAGGATCAGCACCATGCCCAGAAGGCGTTCAAAGCCTTGACCTGGCGTATTGGCATGTCGTTGGTGTTGTTTGTGCTGTTATTTCTGGCGGTATTGTCCGGCCTGATTCAGCCGCAGGGCATCGGCGCCCGCATCGAGCAGGTTCGGCAAGGCGGCGGTGTTCAAGCCCCGCGATGATAAGCGTGTGTTTTTAAGCGTTCACGCCTAAAAGACGCCCTGCTGGGAATGAGGGCAGCCATTCTCAGTTTGAGCATTTTCACTGCGCAGGACATGGGTAGCACTTGTCGAAGAACGTCGTGAACCCATCCGTGGGAGCTTTACGGCAATCCATGCTGCCGACGTAACCGTTCACCCTAACAAAACACCAACCTATAATGCAACGTGGACAATGGTTTGGCTGGCCACAACAGCGTGCCATTTATACGTTGTTCCGAAGCAAAGTGAGCCGATGACAGTTCAACACGACAACGGTTACAAGCTCCTGTTCTCGCACCCGGAAATGGTCAAAGACCTGCTGACCGGATTTGTCAAAGAGCGCTGGGTTGAACAACTGGACTTCTCGACGCTGGAGAAGGTCAGTGGTTCTTATGTCAGTGATGAGTTGCGTGACCGCGAAGATGACATTATCTGGCGCGTACGGCTGGGTGATGCGTGGCTGTATGTTTATCTGCTGCTGGAATTCCAATCGAGTATCGACAAGTATATGGCCGTGCGGGTGATGAGCTATCTAGGATTGCTGTATCAAGACCTGGTGCGCCAGAAAGCCTTGACCCCCAATGGCAAGCTGCCCCCGGTCTTGCCGGTGGTGCTTTATAATGGCGAAAGCCGCTGGACTGCGGCGCAAAACGTGGTCGAGCTTGTCGAGCAGGTGCCGGGTGGATTAGAGCGCTACTGTCCGAACCTGACCTACTTGCTGCTGGATGAAGGCGCGCTGGTCAATCGGGCCGAGTGGTCTGACAGCATGCGCAATCTGGTTGCGGCGCTCTTCCGACTGGAGCATAACCGCGACGAACAGGACATGCTTAACGTGCTGGGCACACTGGTCGAATGGTTACAGGCTGAGGAACAGCGAGGGCTCAGGCGTGCTTTTGTGGTGTATTCGCCGCGTGCTGCTGCCGGGCCGGGCGTCGGGGATGGAGTTGCCCGAGTTTAACGACTTACAAGATTTGCATGAGGTACACGACATGTTGGCTGAACGTATCAAGCAATGGCCTGAGCAGTGGGAACAGCGGGGCGTCGAGAAAGGGTTGCAGGAAGGTCTCCAGAAAGGACGCATGGAAGCCCGGCACGAGATGGCTCGCAATCTGATCCGTATGAATATCCTGAGTGACGTTCAGATTGCGCAGGCATCGGGTTTGTCGGAAGCCGAGGTCAAGGCGCTTCGTTCTGAAACGAAGCACTGAATTGAGCTCATGAAAATCGAGGTGAGTGGGGGGCGTTCACGGGATTAACCCTGAAGAAAAGCCAGGTAACCCAGTTCATCGATGATCAGCAGATCGTATTTGGCCAGGGTGCTGACCCGTTTTTTCAGGCTGTGAACGGTTACGCTGCCGACATCCTCGCCAAGTGCTCCCAATGTCCTTTTTAGACTCCAAATTGAGCATTGCTGGAATGAGGGGGGCAGGGAACGGTTACTGTAAAGCTCATGACCCTGATTATATGCTTTGCTTTGGCTAGTAGGCCTGGGCACGCGGCCAAGAGGGTCGCACGCCCAGGGCAGGATTCAACAGGCCTGCATCATGATGGCCATTAAAGTCTTATGTTTTAGTAGCTGACGATTTCCTCACCTTGACTGACGATGGCGACATCAGCGGGACGCTGCGCGAAAATCCCTACGGTCACCACGCCAGGAATTTGATTGATGGCCTGTTCCAGTTTGACCGGTTCGATAATATCCAGGTTGTGCACATCGATAATTTGATTGCTGTTATCGGTGATGACGTTTTCCCGCCAGATGGGCTGGCCGCCTAGTTTGACCATTTCCCGGGCAACCGCACTGCGTGCCATGGGGATAACTTCCACGGGCAATGGGAATTTGCCCAGCACTTGGACTTTTTTGCTGGAGTCAACAATACAAACAAAGGTTTTGCTGACTTCGGCAATGATTTTTTCGCGCGTTAATGCGCCGCCACCGCCCTTGATCATTTCCTTGCGGGCATTGATCTCATCAGCGCCATCGACATATAAATCCACACTGTCCACTTCATTCAGATCCACCACACGCAAGCCAACTTGCTTGAGCAATTCGGTGCTTTTTTCCGAGCTGGATACACACACATCGATGGCATTTTTGTAATCGGCCAAAGCTTCGATGAAATAGGCCACGGTGGAGCCGGTGCCAATTCCCAGGACCGAGACATTTTTCAGGTGATCCAGAGCAGCACGCGCGGCTTTTTGTTTCAGTTCGTTTTGATTCATAACATAAGTCCTTATTACAGGGTGGAAAGGATTAACTGTGTGATAATACCGTATTCTATGCTTTGATTCAGCCCTTTTGTTTTATGCTTACTCGCTATATTGAACGAATTTTGCGCGCCCGGGTTTACGAGGCCGCAGTGGAAACACCTTTGGATTATGCGCCGGTTTTATCGCGGCGTTTGCGCAATGATGTGTATTTGAAACGGGAGGATTTACAACCGGTTTTTTCGTTCAAAATTCGTGGCGCATACAACAAAATCACTCAGCTGTCAGAGGCTGAGCGGCAGCAGGGCGTGATTGCTTCGTCAGCGGGTAATCACGCGCAAGGCGTGGCCAGGGCGGCGCAAATGCTGGGCATTGCCGCGTTGATCGTGATGCCGAAGACCACACCCGCGATCAAAGTCAACGCCGTGCGAGCCAAGGGTGCTGATATTGTTTTGCATGGCGATTCTTACGATGATGCCTATCAACATGCGCAAACCTTGGCGGCGTCTAACGGCATGACCTTTGTGCATCCTTATGACGACCCGGATGTCATTGCCGGTCAAGGTACCTTGGCCATGGAGTTGTTGCGGCAGAAAAGCGGTGCGCTTGATGCCGTGTTTGTGCCAGTGGGCGGCGGCGGTTTATTGGCCGGCATTACCGCCTATATCAAATTTGTTCAACCGAAGGTCAAAATTATTGCGGTCGAACCTGAAGATTCCAATTGTTTGCAACAAGCCTTGCAAGCGGGCAAACCGGTGCGGCTGGATCGCGTAGGCTTGTTTACTGATGGTGTGGCAGTTCGACAGATTGGTGCCGAGCCGTTTGCCGTGGTCAAGTCGCATGTCGATCAGGTGGTGACAGTCTCCACCGATGAAATCTGTGCGGCGATCAAGGATATTTTCGACGACACCCGCTCCATTGCCGAGCCAGCCGGGGCGCTGGCGTTGGCGGGCCTGAAGCGTTATGTGGAAGCCGGGCAGTTGCAAGGCCAACAGCTGGTTGCCATTACCAGTGGCGCAAATATGAATTTTGACCGTTTGCGCTATGTTGCCGAGCGCGCGCAAGTGGGTGAGCAGCAAGAAATATTGCTGGCCGTCACTATTCCCGAGACGCCGGGCAGTTTCTTGAAATTCTGCCGACTATTGGGCGGGCGCGGCATTACCGAGTTCAATTATCGCTACGCCGACCCTGGTCATGCGCATATTTTCGTGGGCCTGACCAGCACCGGTGGCGCGGACGATCGCGCCAGGTTGCTTGCAACCTTGCAAAGCGAAAGTTTTCCGGTGATCGATATGACCCAGAATGAACTGGCGAAGGAGCATTTCCGTTATATGGTGGGCGGTCATGCCACAGTGCCTTTAGCCGAACGTTTGTATGATGTGCAATTTCCCGAACGCCCCGGAGCGTTGTTAGACTTTCTGGAGGTGTTAGGTGCGCGCTGGAATATCAGTTTGTTTCACTATCGCAATCATGGCGCGGCATTTGGCCGGGTATTGATGGGCGTACAGATTCAGGATGCGGAAACGGCCATGTTTTGTCAGTATATGGATCAGTCCGGTTTTGCCTATAGCGAGCAAACCGGTAACCCGGCCTATACCTTGTTTGCCGGCTGGATGAATGTTAAAGAATAGAGGTCGTTCGAAGGCGATATGGATGCGGCTCAGCGTTAAAGCACTTATTGGCACACCACAAACACACTATCAACTGACTTTGAATAATCTATGAAACTGGCGACATTTCGTTATAGTGAACAGATAGGTTATGGCGCGGTGCTGGGCGATGAGGTTATTAATGCCGCCGTACTTCCTGACCTGCCCAATACCTTGTGTGATTTTCTGGCCGCAGGTGAGGCTGCGCAAGCGACATTGCAATCGTTTATTGCATCGGGCGCGGCGCGTTTAGCTTTGGCAGACGTCACATTACTGGCGCCGATACCCAGGCCGGGCAAGTATTTAGGCGTTGGTCTAAATTATCGCGATCATATTGAGGAAACAGGCTTCAGCAAGCCTGACTACCCGTTATTTTTTAATAAACAAACCACATGCGTGATTGGCCCCGGGCAAGCCATTATCAAGCCGAAAATCTCTGATAAAGTGGATTATGAGGGCGAGCTGGCGATTATTATCGGACGCACGGCGCGTGATCTCGATGAGCAACAGGCCCGAGAGGTTATTGCCGGTTATAGCATCGCCAACGATGTCAGTATGCGTGATTGGCAAATGCGCTCACCAACCTGGACGCTGGGAAAGTCGTTTGATAGCCATGGGCCGTTGGGGCCGTGGTTGGTGACTGCGGATGAAATTGGCAACCCGCAGCAGTTGCGTATACAAACCTGGGTTGATCAGGAGCCGCGCCAGGATGCTTCAACTGCGTCGATGATTTTTAGCTGCTATGAATTGGTGGCTTATTTAAGCCAGGCCATGACCTTGGAAGCTGGGGATATTATTGCAACCGGAACACCGGCTGGCGTGGGTGTTAAAATGAAACCTCGGGGCTATTTACGTCCCGGTCAAACGGTTAAAATTGCGATTGACAGGATTGGGTGTTTAACCAATCCTGTCGTAGGTGAGCCGAATTAAACGGAAAATTCTGTAATATCGTGGCCTTGGTCTAGTTTCTCTCTTAACCAGCGTGGTTTCTGGCCACGGCCTTTCCAGGTTTGCTGAGGGTTATCTGGGTTACGATATTTGATAGGCACTTTGCTGCGCCGCTGTGGTGCCGCATTGTTTTCCTGGTCGAGGCTGATGAGTTGTGCTCGGCAGTTAATGGAGGCCGCCAGTTTTTGGATTTCCTCTGTCACTTCCTTGCGTTTTGTCTTTTGAATTTCTCTCAGAGCCTGATTGGCCTCGGAAATAAAGTTATGAAGTTCAGATTCAGAAAGGTTCTTTAAGTCAGTCATGGTTAGTTTGCCAGCAATGAATAAAATGACATTTCCTGATAGCAGCTTAACCTTCATTTTGCGGATGCCTTGCGTGATGAGGAATCAACGCGCCTTAGCAGGCCAGTAATGTTTCCAGCCAGGATGCCTGTCAGATAAAACGCTATCAACAACAGGTTCAGCACTAGCAAAGAGATTAAAGCGGGTCAGGCGGTGTTTTTGAGCTGTTACTCAAGTAATAAACCGGTAAATATCCTAGCATAAATAACGCATAATTAAAAACTATGTTTCAATGCTGGTTTGTCCGTTAGGATGCTGCGAATAAATAACTGCGCAGAGGGCATTAAATATCACATTCAAGCGGTTCATGTTTTCAGAATGGGCGCATGAAGCTTTATAGTGGTATTAGTTTTGCCGATGCTGCGTGATATGGCATGGTAAGACAGTCATATACGTTCGTCAGTAATGAGTTTTTTCCGCTGTTGATTTGGATAAGTGGCAACGCTAGGGCGGCCACCTAATGCCAAATGTCGCATTATTATGAGTATATAAGAATAGCCTTGCTTGTGTTGTCATGAGGGTGATGCGTAGCATGGCGATATGTTGCCTGATGTCGGCTGGTTGATCTGGAGACGCTATGGATTTTTTCTTTGGCAATGGTGATTTTCTACCTCATGCCTATTGTTTTGCTCAGGACAGCCTGGTGCTTTGGGTAACAGTGCTTGCGAATGGACTGGTCGCATTGGCGTATTTCATGATTTCCGCCGGGCTGGTGCGTTTTGTCTATCTCCGTAAAGATATTGAATTCCAAGGGCTGTTTGTATTGTTCAGCTTGTTTATCTCTGCCTGTGGCGTGACGCATGTCATGCATGTGGTGACGGTTTGGTGGCCCGTTTATGGCCTATCTGCGGGGGTTGATGTATTGACCGCCCTGGTGTCAACCCTTTCAGCGGTGGTGTTGTGGCAGCTGATTCCCAAGGCCGTGGCCTTACCGAGTCCATCCATGCTGGTGGCCGCCAATCAACGTTTAAGTGAAGAAATCGAGCAACATTGCCGAACCCAGAAAGAACTCGAACATTTGAATGAGGAGCTGGATAACAGCATTGTTTTGTTAAAAGAAAGTAATCGTGCCTTGCAAGAAAGCGAACAACGCTTCAAGCATGCGGTGAATGTTTCACCTGCGGCCATTTATCATTTGCGGCAAACCGGTGATGTCAAATTCCCTTTGGAGACTTTGTTTGTCAGCGATACGTTTGCGCGTATCAGCGGTTTCGAACCGCTTGAATGGTATCAGAATCCACAGCTATGGTTTGAGCGGTTGCATGGTGAAGACTATGCGGGGGTGATGTCTGCATCAAAGCAGCTGTGTCAAATGGGGAAATTGACGCTGGAATATCGATTTCTTGATAAATATGGCGAGTATCGTTGGATCTATGATAAATCCATCACGACCCCGGAGGGTGAAGTATTCGGCGCCTGGCTGGATATTACGGAGCAAAAACAGGCCGAGCAGGAGCTTAAACTGGCCGCGATTACTTTTGAGAGTCTGCAAGGCATCATGATTACCGATGCTGAAGCGACTATTTTGCGGGTTAATCGAGCATTTAGCGAAATGACCGGCTATGCCGCTGATGAGGTAATGGGCCAGAATCCGCGCCTGCTGCATTCCGACCAACACAGCGATATATTTTACGAAGATATGTGGCGCAGTTTGCTGACACGGGGGCGCTACGAAGGTGAGATCTGGGATCGCCGAAAAGATGGCTCCATTTTTCCGGTTTGGCAGAGCATTACCGCAGTGAAAAATACGCATCAGCAGATAACCCACTATGTCGCGGTGTTAACCGATCTAAGCGAAAAGAAAAAGTTCGAAGAGTATATTTCCCAATTGGCATTTTATGACCCTTTAACCGAATTGGCCAATCGGCGTTTGTTGCTGGAACGCATCGAACAAATGCAGGTGCAGGCCAAGCGCCGCCCCGGCTATGGCGCCATTTTATATATGGATCTGGATCGTTTCAAATTACTGAACGATTCCTTAGGGCATCAGGCCGGTGATATGTTACTGGTGCAGGTGGCCAAGCGGCTTAAAGACACCTTGCGCGAACAAGATACCGCAGCGCGTTTGGGCGGGGATGAGTTTGTCGTATTGTTAGATTGTCAAAGTTCGGATTTACGTGAGGCGACGCACAATACGTTACTGTTGTCGGAAAAAGTGATGTCAGCGTTGAATGCCCCTTATGACATTGCAGACGGCGAGCAGTATTTCAGCGCCAGCATGGGCATTACCTTGTTTTCTGATCGTTGCGGACTGGATGCGACTCACTTACTGCAACAGGCCGATACGGCCATGTACCGTTCTAAGGAACAGGGCCGCAATTGCATCAGCTTTTTCGATTACAGTATGCAGCAAGCCGCCGACCAACGCTTGCAAATGGAAAGTGCTTTGCGCGTCGCGGTAGAGCAGCGCCAGTTTCTTCTTTATTACCAGCCACAGATCAATGGCGCCGGCCAGGTTGTTGCCGCAGAAGCTTTGATTCGTTGGCTACATCCCGAGCAAGGCTTGGTCTCACCAGCAACATTTATTCCCATTGCCGAGGAAACCGGTTTGATTCAAGACCTGGGCCGCTGGGTGATTGAACAAGCTTGCCAGCAAATCAAACAATGGTGCCAGCAAGGCTTGATGCTCGATCATGTCGCGGTTAATGTCAGTGCGCCGCAATTTCGCCATAAATCTTTTGTCGAGCATGTCATAACCACGGTCAAGTCGGCTGGTATCGCGCCTAAGTCGCTGTTGATTGAAATCACCGAGAGTTTATTGATGCACGATGTTGCCGATAGTGTCGAAAAAATGCGTGCCCTGACGGCTTTTGGTGTTTGCATTGCTATTGATGATTTCGGTACTGGGTATTCTTCTTTAGCCTATTTAACCCAGTTTCCGTTGCGGCAACTGAAAATCGATCAACGCTTCGTTAGTAATCTGGGCAGCGATGCACATAATGCGGTTATTGTTGAAACCATTATTGCCATGGCTAACAAGCTGGATTTTGTGGTTGTGGCCGAAGGTGTGGAAACGACTGCGCAGTTGACTTTTCTGAAGCAGTTGAAATGCCATTTGTTTCAAGGTTTTTTGTTTTCCCGGCCATTGCCGGTGGCTGAATTCCAGGCCTGGGTCACGACTGACAGCGATGCTGAGCGAACAAGCCTTGATGATGCGTGATAACTGCAATGTAGAGCTTTGCCCCCGGCCATGCTAAAATCGCCGCCACTTTGCAGGCAAGACTGGTATTCTGGATCAGTCTTGAATTATTTTTACCTTTAATTTAAGGGTTTTATTTATGACTTTTGTCGTCACTGAGAATTGTATTAAATGTAAATTTACCGACTGTGTTGATGTTTGCCCGGTCGATTGCTTTCACGAAGGGCCAAATTTTCTGGTGATTGACCCGGATGAATGTATTGATTGCACTTTGTGTGAGCCGGAATGTCCGGCAGGTGCGATTTTTGCCGAAGATGAATTGCCTGCAGGTCAGGAAGTTTTCTTACAGCTGAATGCTGAACTGGCTCAGCAATGGCCGGTGATCAGCGAGGTTAAAGACCCTCTGCCTGATGCACAGGACTGGGATGGCAAGCCGGGCAAATTAGCGATGTTGGAAAAGTAAGCTTGCGCTTTTGAAAAAATCCCCTTCACCCCTCCTTTACCAACAGGGGAAGCCGCCAGAGCAGGTCTTTACCCATAGCATTCTGTACCGTTATGTCTGTGAATGCTTGGCATTGAGTGAGCGCCGATTAAGTCTGTATCCTGGTCTGTGTGCAGTAGGCTTTTCACCGCTGATGGTCATAAAGCCGGTGGCCGTTTTGTGCTGTTGGAGTGCGCCATGAAATCACTGTATTCGGTTGCCACATCACGGGCCATTGACGCCTGGATTATCAATCAGGGGCTGTATTCCGGCTATGCGCTGATGCAACGTGCCGGCGAAGCGTTGTTCCAGCACTGGCTGCAAGCCTTTCCACAAAGGCGCTGCGGCATCATTCTGGTTGGGCCGGGTAATAATGGCGGCGACGGTTTGGTGGTGGCCCGCCTGGCTAAGGCTGAAGGGTTCCGTATTCAGGTTTACAGCCTGGTCACAAAGGATGCGTATCGCGGCGATGCGCGGTTGGCGCTGCAAGATTGGTTGGCTGTGGGCGGTACGCTAACGCCGTTTCATGCCCAGCTTAAACGGCCCGGGCAGCCTTGTTTGCTGGTCGATGCACTGTTTGGTTCAGGCTTGAATAAGGCGTTGACCGGCCTGGCGGCTGATGCGGTGAACTGGTTGAATCGACAAAACAGCCCGGTGTTGGCTGTGGATTTGCCCTCTGGTGTGCAGGGTGATAGCGGTGCCATTCTGGGAACTGCGGTCAACGCTACGCATACCGTTTGCCTGATTGCGCCAAAGCCTGGGCTGTACACCGGCGCGGCGCGGGCTTGCGTAGGGCGCCGGATATTTACCGATTTGGCGCTGCCTTCGAAGGTCTATCAATCGTTCACAGCTTGTGCTGAAGTTATTCAGCCGCCGTATTTCAGTCGCCGTCCGGCGCATTGTCACAAAGGCCGTAATGGCCATGTCTGGGTGCTAGGTGGTGCGCCGGGTTTTTCCGGGGCGGCGCGTATGACTGGCGAAGCTGCGTTGCGCGTTGGCGCAGGGCGGGTCAGTATTGCCACCCATAAAGACCATGCTGCGGTCTTGAATGTGAACCGCCCGGAGTTGATGGTGCATGGTTTTAACCCACCGGCCGCGTTGGCGGAGCTGGCTCAAGGCGCGGATGTGCTGGCATTGGGGCCAGGGTTGGGGCGGGGTGAATTTGGCCGTTACAGTTTTGCTCAGGCGCTGGCCATGAATCTGCCTACGGTGGTCGATGCCGATGCTTTGAATTTGTTGGCTGAGGCGCCAGAGCGACGCACTGACTGGATTTTAACCCCTCATCCTGGAGAAGCGGCGCGTTTGTTGAACAGCACGGTTGCCGAAATCGAAGCCGATCGTTATCAAGCCGCAAGCGCTTTGCAACAACGGTATGGAGGCGTGGTGGTGTTGAAAGGTGCCGGTACGATCATTGCCGATGGCCAGCAGCTTTTTGTGGTCGATACCGGTAATCCAGGCATGGCCACGGCAGGTATGGGTGATATTTTGACCGGTGTCATCGCTGGACTGTGGGCGCAGGGTTTGAGCGCGTTGGACAGCGCTAAAACCGGCGCTTACGTTCATGGTGCCGCTGGCGATCAGGCAGCTAGTGATGGCGAACGCGGCTTGATCGCCACGGATTTATTACCCTTGTTACGGCAGTGGGTTAATGTCGAGGCGGCGGATGCGGATTGACTTGCCCGATAGCACAGCCACCGAAGCGATCGGTCGTGCCTTGTGGCCGGTGCTTCAATCCGGCGGCTGTGTGTATTTACAAGGCGATTTGGGCGCGGGCAAAACTACCTTGGTGCGTGCCCTGTTGCAGGCTGCCGGTTGGCAGGGGTTGGTGAAAAGCCCAACCTATACGTTGGTGGAAAGCTATCGTGTGGCAACGGGGGCGATTTATCATTTTGATTTGTATCGTCTGGCCTCGCCCGAAGAGCTGGAATATATCGGCATGCGTGATTATCTGGAACAGTCGGCGCTGTGCTTGATCGAATGGCCGGAAAACGGGCGGGGTATGTTGCCTAAGGCAGATGTTGGCGTGCGACTGGAGTATGCCGGCGCCGGACGCAGACTGACCTTAACGAGTGACAACGTGTCGCGACTTGAGCGCTTGGCTGCGGCTGTAAGTGGCTTGGACGCGGCAGGCAAGCCGGGCTGAGCGGGACGCCGCTCAACAGGGGGCGTGCGGTTTTGTGGTAATATCGGCTGTTCCTGAAACCATCCTGAGTTTAGAGTCTTATGAGTGCCTTGCGATTTGCTGAAAGCCATGAGTGGGCCTTGGTCGATGACCAGGGTCTGGTAGAGGTCGGAATTAGTGAATTTGCCCAGCAGTCGCTGGGTGATGTGGTTTATATCGAACTACCTAAACCCGGGCAAAGCGTCACCGCAGGCTCCGCTTGTGCCGTGGTTGAGTCGGTAAAAAGCGCATCCGATATACATGCGCCCTTATCCGGTACTGTCTGTGAAGTGAACACGGCGCTCATCGACAGCCCCGAGCAGGTCAACGAAGCACCTTATCAAAGCTGGTTATTCAAAATTCAGCCTAGCGCCTTATCAGAACTGGATGGCTTGCTCAGCGAAGCGGACTATCTGGCGCGTGTCTGATGTCAGCCAATCATGGCGTCGCATTGCGTAAACGCCTGTTTTCTTCAATACTCACATTTATCCAACATGGCCAATCAAAACGCGAAAGGCTTAAAACGTATTGTCAATGCATATTATTTTTCCGCTGCCGGTTTCCGCGCCACTTGGCATCACGAAGAGGCCTTCCGGCAAGAGGTTATTTTGTTTGTAATCGGCGCGCCGCTGGCAATGCTGTTCGGCGAAACCATGATCGAGCGGGTATTGCTGATTGGCAGTTTGGTGATCGTGCTGTTGGTGGAGTTGCTGAATTCAGCCATTGAAGCGGCAGTTGACCGGGTTGGTTTAGAGCATCACGAACTGTCCGGTCGGGCCAAGGACATTGGTTCGGCTGCGGTGATGTTATCGTTGAGCTGGGCAGCTGTGACCTGGACAGCATTGTTAATTTTCTAACATAAAGGACAGAAGCTAATGAGTGCTTTGATTTCAGGCTCCATGGCCTATGACACCATCATGGTGTTTCATGATAAATTTCGTCACCATATCCTGCCGGAAAAAGTACATATTCTGAATGTATCTTTTTTGGTGCCAGGTTTACGTCGGGAATTCGGCGGTTGCGCCGGCAATATCGCTTATAACCTCAAACAACTGGGCGAGGAGCCTTTAATCCTGGCCACCGTAGGGCATGATTTTGAACCCTATGCACAATGGTTAGCGCAATCAGTAGTGAGTGCCCGCTATATCGAGGTGTTGGACGATCACTACACCGGTCAGGCCTACATCACCACCGATGAAGACGACAACCAGATCACTGCCTTTCATCCTGGCGCCATGAATTATGCGCATCATCTGCATGTGCCGGCCGATGCGGACATTGATATTGCCATTATTGCTCCCAATGGCAAAGAGGGTATGCAGCAACATGCCCGTGAATGCCGTGAGCAAGGCATTCCATTTATTTTCGATCCAGGTCAGGGCCTGCCCATGTTCAGTGGTGATGAGCTGCTGGAATTCGTTGAGTTGGCCGATTGGCTGATCGTCAATGATTATGAGTCGGAATTATTGGCCGACAAAACCGGCCAGAGCATTGAACAGCTAGCCCAGAAGGTCAAGGCGTTAATCGTAACCTTAGGGGGTAACGGCTCGAAAATTTATACCGATGGTGAATGTCTGACCATTCCCGCCGCCCGTCCTCAGGCGATTAACGACCCGACCGGTTGCGGCGATGCGTATCGGGCCGGTGTGTTGTATGGTTTGATCAACGGCTTTGCTTGGGACGTGACCGGACGCATTGCGGCGATTCTGGGCGCAATCAAAATCGAGCATCATGGCACGCAAAATCACGGCTTTGATTTGGATCAGGTCAGGGCCCGGTATCTGGAAAATTTTGGTGGCTCATTTTGAATGTTGCCCGTTTGTTTGATCTGCTGGCCCAATTGCGTCACCCGGAAACAGGGTGTTCCTGGGATCTTCAGCAGGACTTTCAAAGCCTGGCACCCCACACGGTTGAGGAGGCCTATGAAGTTGCCGACGCCATCGAGCGCGGTGACTATCAGGATTTATGCGCCGAACTGGGTGATTTGCTGTGGAATGTGGTGTTTTATGCGCATTTAGCAGAACAGCAAGGTCTGTTCACCTTCGATGGTATTACCGACGGCATTGCCAGTAAACTGATTCGCCGGCACCCGCACGTATTTGGCGATGCTTTTTATGCTAACGACGCCGAGCGCCGCGCTGCCTGGGAGGCGGCTAAACACGAAGAGCGTCAACAAAAAGCTGCCAGCGACGCGGTCAGTGTGCTGGATGACATCCCAAGAAATTTGCCTGCCTTAAGCCGCTGTGAAAAAACGCAGGATCGCGCTGCACATGTTGGTTTTGACTGGCCTGAAGCCGCGCCGGTATTTGACAAAGTCGAGGAAGAGCTGGCCGAAGTCAAGCAAGCCTGGCAGTCCGGTGATGCAGATCATACCGAGGAAGAAATTGGTGATTTGTTGCTGGTGGTGGTAAATCTGGCGCGTCATCTTAATGTCAATTCCGAACAAGCCTTGAAACGGGCCACTGAAAAATTCAGCCGCCGCTTCCGCTTTATTGAACAGGCGGTGCAACAGGATAAAGGCGATTTTTCCCGTTACACACTGGCCGAGCTTGATGTCCTTTGGCGGGCAGTCAAACAACAAGAACCTACCCGCTGATCACAAGCGTTCAAGGCTACCGAAAAGACTCTTTGCCGCAGGCGCCTTGCTGGGGGCGAGGGCGTCTTGTCCTCAATCCCTTTGCAAAAAGGGGATTTTTAGAGTGGATAAGCTTCCGCGCATTCACCCGTCAAGGCAAGGTCACCAAGCGCATTTGCTGCAAAATCCACTGTTGTTTTTGGCGCATGACCGGGCTGGGATGGCTGGCCTGGCGTTGTTTAGGGTTAGGCAGAACGCTGGCCAGCAAGGCCGCCTGGGCTTCGTTCAAATCCGATGCGGAGCGGTTAAAGAATTGTTGGCTGGCCGCTTCCGCGCCGTAAATACCATCGCCGAATTCGGCAATATTGAGATAAATTTCCAGAATGCGCTGTTTGCTCAAGATTAACTCCAACAGCACGGTGAACCAGGTTTCCAGCAGTTTGCGCAGCCAGGAGCGGCTTGCGGCCAGAAACAGATTTTTCGCCGTTTGCTGGCTCAACGTGCTGGCCCCGCGCAAAGGCTTGCCGTGGCGATAATCGGTCAAGGCCTGTTCAATCTGGGCAAAGTCAAAGCCGTGATGGGTCGCGAATTTCTGATCTTCCGAGGCGATGACTGCCCGTTTCAAGTTAACCGAAATGCGTGAGTAGGGCCGCCAGCGATAATCGATGCCCCAGGGTACGCCGCGCTGCCAGAACAGTTGCCATTGCCGGGTCAGCATGAACGCCGAGGTCGGCGGATCGAACACCCGTAGCAGCGCTACCGGGCCTGCACTCAGGGTCAGAAACAAGGTCATCAGAATCAGCGCGGCGCGTTTCAGGCGTTTCATCATGAAGATTGTAAGACGCCATCGTCCAGGGTGACAATCCGGTCGGCGCTGTCCAGAATGCGCTCATCATGGGTGACCAACAAAATGGTGGTGCCGGTGTCCTTGGCCAGATCGTGCAGCCTGTCCACCGCGTCCTGACCGGACTGTTTATCCAATGCCGAAGTCGGTTCATCGGCCAGAATCATTTTTGGATGACGCACCAGCGCCCGGGCAATGGACACTCTTTGCCGTTCGCCGCCGGACAGTTGTTCGGGTTTATGCTGCAAACGCTGGCCAAGGCCCACCGCCGCCAACATATCGGCCGCTTTGGCATGGCGCTGGCGCTCATTGCCAGGGTTATCCAGCTCCAGGGCCATGGCCACGTTTTCCAGTGCGGTTAGTGCTGGCAATAAATTATGCAGTTGAAAAATATAGCCGGTTTGTCGGCGCACGGCGATGCGCCGGGCTTCAGAGCTGTTGACCAGCTCTTGGCCAAATACCTTGATACTGCCCGCGTGTGCGCTTCTGAGACCGCCGATCAGGGTCAGAAACGTGGTTTTGCCCGAGCCTGACGGGCCTTTCATGATGACGATTTCACCGGGATAAAGCTTGAGCGAAACCTGTTTCAGCACCGGCATTTGAAACTCGCCCTGACGGAAGCTGTAATTTAAGTTATTCACTTCAACCAAAGGCGTCATCAGAACATATCCGCTGGGTCCACCGCACGCAGTTTGGTCATTGCCAACAGCCCGGAAGCTATGCACATGAGCAAAGTCAGGGCGAATACGGTCAAGGCTTTTTCCATGGTCATCGGCATGGGCATGAAGATTTTGGTTTCCGCCAGATGATACAACGCCAGCGAGGATAACAGGCCCGGTATAAAGCCGAGCACGGCCAGAAAGACCGACGTGGCGAACACCACCCTGACCAGATAGCCGTGCCGGTAGCCCATGGCCAGCAAGGTGGCATATTCGGATAAGTGGCCGCTGATGTCGGTGAACAGAATCTGGTAGACAATGACCATGCCCACCACCAGGCCCATGATGGTGCCAAAGCCGAAAATGAAACCGATGGGCGCACGCTTGCGCCAATAATCTTTTTCGTTGTCGACCAGTTCCTGATAACTCAACACTTTGACAAACGGGTTCAACAATTGGCGCAGATCGCGCTGAGTTGCGCCAAGGTCGGCTGCTGGTTTCAGGTACATCACGCCCAGATCAATGGCGTCGGTGCGGCGCAACGGGAAAAAACGGTGAAAATTTTCCGTGGACGTGAGCACATTGCCGTCGGCGGCAAACGATATACCCAACCGAAAGGTGCCGATAATCCGTGTGTTACGGTCGTTGATTTCGGTGGCAATGGGCGGGCCGGGTGGAATGGCCTGGCTGACGCCGAATTCCGGCCGCGAACTTAAATCAAACGCGGCGCTGTCGGGCAGGCGTAAATCCGTTGCCAAGGCATCGATCTCCGGCAACTTGAACACCTGGCTGTCCGGCGTGTAGCCATAGACCATCAAGGTGTTTTTCAGGCGTGTGTCGGGGTTTTTGAAATGCGCCAGGCCCATATAGACCGGTTCGATGCGCGCTACCGCAGGATGGGCCAAGGTGCGTTTGAGTTCGCTGCGTGGAAATGTCTGCGTGCGCCACATGGCTTCGGTCTGGGTGGCGATCAGAAACAAATCGCCGGTCAGCTTGATCGGCGCGGAGGCGGCACTGGCGTACAGTGCATCCTTGAAGCCCAGCTGCATGAACACCAGGATACAGGCAAACCATACGCCCATCACCGCAGCCAGAGTTTTGGCGTGTTCATGGCCTAATTGCCGGGCGGCCAGCCGGGCCGGGAAAAACATTTTCGCCAACGCCGTCATGGTGTATCGGCAAAAATCCGCACTTCGACCTGACGGTACAGCTGATGCCGGAACGCCAAAATGCCGGCGTCTTCCAGGGTCAGCCGGACTTCAATCACGCGGCTGTCGCGGTCGGCCAGAGGATCGGTGTCGTTCAAATCGTTTTTGCCGACCAGAAAGCCCAACTCGCGCACCGTGGCCGAATAGGTCTCAGACACGCCTCGGGCTTTGATTTCGGCGCGTTGACCGGGGCTAACCCGGGGCAGGTCGGCTTCATACACTTCGGCGACCACATCAAGCCTGGTCAGATCGGCCAGTTCCAGAATACCGTCATCGCCAATCCGCTCACCCGGCCAGCTGTGAATGGCCAGCACGGTGCCGGCCATCGGCGCGCTGATCAGGGTGTCATGAAATTCGCTTTCGGCGATGTTGAGCTCTGCTTTGGCCTGTTCGATGGCGGCAGACAAACGCTTCAGTTCGGCTTCGGCTTTGGTTAAATCGCGTAGTTTTTGTTCGGCGATGGACTGGCTGGCCTGGGCTTGTTGGGCCAGGGTTTGATAGCGCAGGCGTTCGGCCTGGGCAAATTCCCGTTCGGCCTGTTGTTTTTGCTGTTCGGCGCGTAATTGCCGAAGTTCGGCTTGGCGGGCGGCGACCGTGAAGCGTTTTTTGTCATGATCGGCCAACAGCGCCAGCACCTCGCCTTGCGCCACTTTCTGGCCTTCCTTGACGGTTAACCGCCAAAGCCTGGCGCCTTCAGGGCCTTGGTTGTGCGACAGACGCAGAACGCGCGATTGGGGTTCGATTTTACCCAGAGCGCCGATGCCGGATGGCGGAGTTTGCGCCAGGACGGCTGTCGCTAGCAGGAACAGCAAGGGCATGAATTTGAGCATGAATCCAGTTTTCACAGGCAGGCAGGATGGAATATAAGCGGCAGGGTAATACGCATGACTTTGGCCAGCCATTTTACCGGGATTGGAGCGTCATTCTAACTTGTTATCGCGGAACGTAGCCCGGATGCAGCGTAGCGCATCCAAGCTATGCCATTTCCGTATTCTGCTCTGCTTCATACGGGCTACATTTTGACTTTTACGATGGACTCCCATGGGGCTTGACGGCAATCCATGCTGCCCACATCTTTACTGAACTCTTAGGTGACTTCAAATTGAGAATGGCTGTGCGTTTGTTGTTCTTTGCAAGTGTAATAATAGACCGGTATGGGCGACTCATAACCGTTATTTATTTTTAATTCTTAAGGAGAATGCTATGAGTCATCCTATTGTCAGAGGTATTATCGCCGGCCTGGTTGCCACCGTGGTGTTGTCGATCATGATGGTCGTCAAAGGCGCCATGGGTGTGATGCCGGAGCTGAATGTCATCGCTATGCTGGCCAGTAAAATGGGCGGTATCGTTGCCTTGGGCTGGGCCGCGCATTTTATGTTTGGCGTGATTTACGGCGTGGTGTTTGGCTTGATTCAGGGCAAATTGCCAGGTCCTTTGGTGGTGCGCGGCATTGTCCTGGGTATCATCGGTTGGCTGATCATGATGGTGATGGTCATGCCGATGATGGGGCAAGGCTTGTTTGCCGCCAATATGGGCATGATGGCGGCGGTGGCCACATTCATGTTACATGTCATTTTCGGCGCCGTGCTGGGCCTGACTTACAAGCTGTTTTGCCGCTGCGAATAACGTACTCAATCAGGTCGGCCAGCTGTATTGGCTGGCCGTATGTCATTGTCCCTGTGCTATGCTTGGGCCATGAAACGCAAGAAACTGCCCATCGGCATTGCCACCTTCCGCGAGATTCGCGAGGAGGGGCATTACTATGTAGACAAGACGCGCTATGCCTTGCGGCTTGTCGATGAAGGAAAATATTACTTCCTGTCCCGCCCGCGCCGTTTCGGCAAATCCCTGTTGCTCGATACCCTGGCCGAGTTATTCCAAGCCAACGAGCCGCTGTTTCACGGCCTTTATGCCCATGAGCACTGGGACTGGTCGGTTAAATATCCGGTCATCCGGTTGAGCTTTGGCGGCGGGGTGATGCGTGATGGTGCGGGGCTGGACAACAAAATGGCCGACCTGCTGCGCATCAATCAACGCTCGCTGGATATTGCCTGCTCACCGGGCATGGATATCCCCGCCTGTTTTGGGGAACTGATCCAAGCCGCCGAGAAAAAATACCGCCAGCGCGTGGTCATTCTGGTCGATGAATACGACAAGCCCATTGTCGATAACCTGCATCAGCCTGACATCGCCCGGGAACTGCGCGATGGCCTG
>JAVVEW010000011.1:0-55272 GCA_032251045.1 Methylococcales bacterium | reverse complement strand
CTTCGGCGAGGGCGTCCATGATGAAAGGGAAGGGGGGAGCGTTTTATCAGGATGCTTGTGCGGCGTGATTAAACATCCAGATTGGCAACTTCCAGGGCGTTTCTCACGATGAAATCACGTCGTGGCTCGACCACTTCACCCATCAATGTGGAGAATACTTCATCGGCAGCGATGGCATCCTCGATTCTGACTTGCAACATGCGGCGAGTATTACTATCCAGCGTGGTTTCCCATAGCTGTTCCGGGTTCATTTCGCCAAGACCTTTGTAGCGCTGAATATGCTGGCCTTTTTTAGCTTCTATCATCAGCCAGTCAAAAGCCTGCTGAAAATTGCTGACCGGATGCCGCTTTTCACCATATTGCAGCCAGGCTTGATCGCTGCTCAAGTCCTGATTGATGGCATTGAAATGCGCCAAGGTTTGATAATCGCGGCTGTCAAAAAAGCTTTCCTTGATTTCCAGACTTTTTTCATTGCCATAGTAGCGTTTGCCGATGGTCATACGAAAGCTTTCCGGGCTTTGATAGTCACATTGCGCGGTAATGGTGGCCAGTGGATTGTAGCGCTGCATGTATTGCGCCAGCTGCTGACACCATGCCAAAAGTGCTTGCTGATCCGCCTTAAGTGTTGCGTCCACGACAGGCACATACAACAGCTGAGTCAGAAAGTCGGCGTCATAGCGGTGACTTAAGCGTTGAATCAGGGTGTTGACTTTGGTGTATTCGGCGGCCATTTTCTCCAGCCCAACACCTTTAATGGCTGGCGCATCAGGCTGCACATAAAGCTCGGCCTTATCCAGGGCTTGCTGTATCAAGTAGTCATGCAGCTGCTGGTCATCTTTGACATAGTATTCCTGTTTGCCTTTTTTGATTTTATACAACGGGGGTTGGGCAATATAAACATGTCCGCGCTCGATCAATTCCGGCATTTGCCGATAGAAGAAGGTCAGCAATAAGGTGCGGATATGCGAGCCATCCACATCGGCATCGGTCATGATAATGATTCGGTGGTAGCGCAGCTTTTCAGGATTGTATTCATCCTTGCCAATGCCGCAGCCTAAGGCGGTAATCAAGGTACCAACCTCATCGGAAGAAATCATTTTATCGAAACGCGCTTTTTCCACATTCAGGATTTTGCCTTTCAACGGCAATATCGCTTGTGTGCGCCGGTCGCGGCCTTGTTTGGCGGAGCCACCAGCGGAATCGCCCTCCACGATAAATAATTCAGACAGGGCAGGGTCTTTTTCCTGACAATCCGCCAGCTTGCCCGGCAAGCCGGCAATGTCCAGGCTGCTTTTGCGCCGAGTCATTTCCCGCGCCTTACGAGCGGCTTCGCGTGCGCGAGCGGCTTCCATGACCTTGTTAACGATGATTTTGGCAACGCCCGGATTTTCCAGCAAGAACTCCTGTAACTTTTCGTTCATGGCCGACTCTACAATCGTTTTGACTTCCGAGGAGACCAGTTTTTCTTTGGTTTGTGAGGAAAATTTAGGGTCGGGCACTTTGACCGATAAAACCGCCATCAGGCCTTCTCGTGCATCATCGCCGGT
Organism: Methylococcales bacterium; assembly: GCA_032251045.1. GTDB lineage: Bacteria > Pseudomonadota > Gammaproteobacteria > Methylococcales > Methylomonadaceae > JAVVEW01. The sequence goes on along the minus strand of JAVVEW010000011.1, from coordinate 53,725 downwards.
GGCGTTGACTTTGTCTTTTTTCTGGTTGGAATTCTGCTCGATATATTGGTTGATGGTTCGAGTCAGCGCACCTCTAAAGCCGGCCAGATGCGTGCCGCCATCGCGCTGTGGAATATTGTTGGTGTAACAATAAATGTTTTCTTGATAGGCATCGTTCCATTGCAGCGCAACCTCTACCGTCACGCCTTCTTTTTCGGTTTTGAAATAAAACACATCCGGGAACAATGGCGTTTTGTTTTTATTCAGATGCTCGACAAACGCACGAATACCGCCTTCAAACTCGAAACAATCGGATTTATCGCTGCGCTCATCAGCCAGGACGATTCGAACACCTGAATTCAGGAACGATAATTCTCTTAGTCGCTTGGCCAGAATGTCGTAATGAAACTCAATATCACTGAACGTTTCCTGGCTGGGTTGGAAGGTGATTTTTGTACCTGTGTCATCCGTATCGCCAATGACTGCCAGCGGCGCTTGCGGCTCGCCATGCCGATACTGCTGTCGATGCAGCTTGCCATTTTTTTTGATTTCCAACGTCAGGCTTTCAGACAGGGCGTTGACCACCGAAATGCCTACGCCATGCAAGCCTCCAGACACCTTATAAGCATTGTCATCGAATTTTCCACCAGCATGCAGCACGGTCATAATAACTTCAGCCGCCGAACGGCCTTCTTCTTCGTGAATATCCACGGGAATGCCGCGACCATCATCGCTGACCGAAACCGAGCCATTGTCATGCAGCTCCACATTGATTTCCCGGCAATGGCCGGCCAGCGCCTCATCGATGGAATTATCCACGACTTCAAATACCATGTGATGTAAGCCTGTACCGTCATCGGTATCGCCGATATACATGCCGGGGCGTTTGCGCACGGCATCCAGGCCTTTTAAGACTTTGATGTTACTACTGTCGTATGCTTTTTCTGTGGTTTCGTTCATCACACCCTACTTGATTTGTGTTCACGGATTATATTGCGAGTGTTTCACGTGAAACACTTTTGCCGACGGATAGCGAACGGGCCACCCGATACTGGACAAGTGTTTCACGTGAAACATTATAAATCGTTTGCTAAAAGGTGGCGCTAATTACGCCATGCGCCTCCAACCTTCAGTCAAATGCCAGGTCATGGACAAGCCTGCTGAGTGATATGAGCGTCAGCATTGCGCGTCTGGCATACGTTTTCGGTAATTTGACCTTGTTGCAGATGAATAACCTGCGCGTCATATTGCCGGAGCAGCTCTGGCGAAAAAGCAGTTGCCGTGAGAAAAATTTGCGCATCCAGTCCGCATAAATAGTCCAACAGCCGCTGCTGGTTGCCTTGATCCAGCTCCAGCATAAAGTCATCGATTAACAAACAAGGCCGAGTCAAGCGGGCTGGATGTTGATAGTAACCGTTAAGTTGTGCCAGCTTCATGGCCAAAACCAGCAGGCGTACCTGACCGCGTGACAAGTAGTCCCGAGCCAATCCTTGCTTGAGCTTGATAACCAAATCGCTACGATGCGGGCCGCTATGGGTAAAGCCGTGGCGCAGGTCTCGGTCTTGATCGCGCCATAAGGCCTCTTCCAGCGAAAGGTCGCTGGCCCAGCCGTTGCGATAGCTGAATTCAACGGCCAGACCGGGCAAGAAACGATTCAGCAAGGTCATCAGTGCAGGCTTTAGTTCAGCAAGATAGGTATATACAAGCTCATGCAGTGTTTGTCCGTGGTGTGCCAGCTCGTGATTCCAGGTGAGTAAATCTGTCTGTTGTCGGGGTGGTCGTTTTAATAGCGCATTGCGCTGCTTCAGCGCCGCCTGGTAAGCGCGCCAGCTCTGGAAGAACATCGGCGTATGATGGAAGGCACCCCAGCTCAGAAAGGCACGACGCTGCTGTGGCGCACCGGTCAGCAGACGCTCGCTATCGGGCGCAACAAACTGCAACGGCAGCAGTGTCGCCAGCTGGTCGCGCCGTTTAGTCGGCGACTGCTGAATATGAATGACGGGCGCCTGATTGACATACCCGACACCGATCAGTAGTTGGCCATGACCATGACGAATCTGACCGGTCACGCGAAATTGGTCGGCACCATAATGAATCAGCTGCTTCAGTTGGTCAGTTTTTGGCGAGCGCCCATGCCCTAAAAGATAGATGGCCTCCAGTAAGCTGCTTTTACCACTGCCATTGTCGCCGGTAATGAAATTGATATGTGAACCAGGCGATAACGAGACCCTTGTGAGCAGGCGAAGATTGTCAATGGTCAGTCCGAGCAACGTCATGGGCGCACATTACAGCTTCATAGGCATGACGATGAAAAAATAGCGCTGATGGTCTGGACTGTGATCATAAATTTTGCCGGTGCTGCCATTGCTGGCAATGGCCAGCAGGCCGGTGTCGGAATCAAGATGACTGAACGCCTCCTGTAAATAGGCCACATTGAAAGCAATGTTGGCAAGCGGGGCGTCCGGGCTGATCATGGTCAGCTCCTCTAAGCCTTGTTCGTGGGCCTGGTTGTAAAGCGTCAAAGAGAGCAGGTCGCGAGTGGAAAAGTCCAGGCTGACACCGCGAATTTTTTGCTCAGCGGCCAGCACGGCGACACGGGTAAGGGCGGCGCAAAAATCTTTGACCGGCAATTCCACCGGAGGCAGGAATGCCTGATCGACAGCGCGAGAGAAATCCGGAAAGCGGGCGTCGATCAACTTGGTACTGAGCGACACGTCCGGCAAATCAAATTGAATGTGGTTGTCAGAAAAGCCAATTTTAACCGGACTACTGGCGTCTGCCAGCAGTCGCAACAGCTCCACGATAGCTTTGCGTGGAATAATGAGCTGTTTTTCCAGGCCGGTGGCGTCATCGAGTTGGTCTTGATAAATGGCCAGACGATGGCCGTCAGAGGCAATCCAGTTGAGTTCGCTGTTGGAAATGTGCATGAGCAGGCCGTTCAGGTAGTAGCGTATGTCCTGATTGGCGATACAGAATTGTGTTTTTTCCAAGGCTACTTTCAGGCGTGCCGCAGGCAAGGAAAATTGGTGCTCAACGCTCGCGGCACTGAATTCAGGAAAGTCGTCGGCCGGCAGTGTGGCAAGTTGATAGTGTGAGCGTTGGCTGCTCAAACGGCATTTGGCGTCTTCAAAAGAAAATCGCAGTTCAACACTGGCGGGCAAATTGCGACAAATATCCAGGAGCTTGCGCACCGGCACAGTAACTGGCTGAGGAGGGTTATCCAGATTGGGCAATGGCAGACGGCTGACCAGCTGTAATTCGGTGTCGGTGCCGGTCATGATCAATTCATTATCAGCAAAGTTGAGCAAGGCATTATTCAGAACAGGCGTTGTCTGGCGCTTTTCAACAATGTTGTTCAGATGTTGCAATGAGGGCAGCAAGTCATCACGATTAATTGCAAACTTCATGGTGTCAATCCGTCAAAATATAAAATTGGAATATAAACTAAAATTTGCCTGCTGGTCGGCGGTAGCGTTTTTAATGAGACAGAGTGCGCAATAAATTGCTGTAATCTTCCTGGATTTTGCTGTCCGTCTCACGCAGACTGGCGATGCGCTTGCACGCATTCAGCACAGTGGTGTGATCACGCCCGCCGAAGGCTTCGCCGATTTCAGGTAAACTGTGTGACGTTAACTCGCGCGCCAGGCACATGGCGATTTGTCGCGGCCGGGTTATGGATTGGCGTCGGGTTTTGGCGGACAAGTCGGCGACCCGAATCTTGAAATAGGTGGCCACGACTTTCTGGATGTTGTCGATGCTGACCATGCGGTCTTGCAGCGTCAGCAGGTCATGAAGCGCTTCCTTGGCAAAGTTGATACTAATCTGCGCGCCGGTAAATTCGGCATTGGCCATGACGCGCCGCAGCGCACCTTCCAAATCGCGCACATTGGACGGAATTCGCTTGGCAATAAAAAAAGCCACATCAACCGGCAAATCGACATCCGCCTGGGCCGCTTTTTTCATCAAAATAGCGGCGCGAGTTTCCAGGTCTGGAGGTTCTATGGTGACCGGCAACCCCCAACCAAAGCGCGATTTCAGACGGTCTTCCAAACCCTCGACTTCGCGTGGATATTTGTCGCAGGTCAGCACGACTTGATGTTTCTTTTCCAATAGAGCATTGAAGGTGTGAAAGAACACCTCCTGCGAGCGATCTTTGCCGGCAAAAAATTGAATATCGTCAATCAGCAAGACATCCACGCCCCGGTAGTATTCGTTAAAGGCATCGATAGCGGTGCGTGCTTGCAAGGCCTTGACCATGTCTTGCACAAATTTTTCCGAGTGAAGATAGACCACATGCGCGGTCGGTATCTTGGCCAGTACGGCGTTGCCAATGGCGTGCATCAGGTGAGTCTTGCCAAGGCCGGAAGCGCCATATATCAGCAAAGGATTGTCAGACGCACCAAGATTGGCGGCAACGCGGATCGATGCCGCACGCGCCAGCTGATTGGACTTGCCCTCGATAAAATTATCAAACGTGAACTCGCGATTGAGAAAACTGCGGCGTTTCTCTTGTGCCGGTGGACTGTTAGGCCTGGTCGCTTCGGCAGCCGGCGCACGCTGGGATTTAGAGCCAATATCCAGAGTAACGCTTTTGCTGCCATGAGTGAATTCGCTGACGGCGGCGTTGATTTTGTCAAAATGATGTTCCTTTACCCATTCCAGAACAAAACGATTGGGCGCCAACAAATAAATGAGATCGCTTTCTTCCAGCGCTTGCAGCGGACGAATCCAGGTACTGAATTCCGAGGGTGGTATTTGGTTTTCCAGGCGGTTAAGACATTGATTCCAGAGTGTACTCATCGGCAAAGTAGAGGAGGGGAAACCCAACAAAGAACAGAATTAAAGTTTGACAACGAACAAGCGGGTATTTTATCATTTTTGGTCTTTTTATCCGAACCTTTTAACCTTCTTACCGCCTACTTACCCACCATGAAAAGAACATATCAGCCCAGCAAAATTAAACGCGCCCGCACTCACGGTTTTCGTGCCCGCATGGCAACTCGCAATGGCCGTAAGGTACTGAACGCACGCCGCGCCAAGGGCCGCGCCAAACTGACCGTCTGAACTTGACTGGACGCAACGCCTTTTCTTCTGTCAGCCGGCTAAAAAAACCTGCTCAGTTTCAGCAGGTGTTTGCAGCGCCAATCAAATCCAGCGATGCTTATTTTACCTTGCTCGCCAAGGTTACCGAACAACGGCAGCCACGCCTGGGCTTGGCTATCTCCAAGAAAGCCGCCAGATTGGCGGTGCAGCGCAACCGGCTCAAACGCGCTATTCGCGAAAGTTTTCGTCATGAGCAACTGCGCTTGATGAACCTGGATATCGTAGTCATGGCGCGCAAGGATGCTGTCCAGGCTACATCCACTGAATTGCGCGAGTCGCTACGTCGACATTGGCACAGACTACGCAAACGATGCAAATCCTCTTGATTGGCCTGATCAAGTTCTATCGCTACTTTATCAGCCCGCTATTAGGCAGTCGCTGCCGCTTTCACCCTAGCTGTTCTCAGTATGCGCTGGATGCCTTGTACGCGCATGGTACCGTCAAAGGCCTTTGGTTAAGCGTCTGCAGATTGGCGAAATGTCACCCTTATCATCCCGGCGGATTCGATCCCGTTCCAAAATCTACGGATAAAAAAAATGGATAATGTCAGATTCTTATTGATTGTGGTCTTGGCTTCGCTGACGTACATGCTCTATGACGCCTGGCAACAGGATTATGGCCCTAAGCCTGAGCCCATCGTCGCCGCATCCGAGCAGCCGATGATCCGGAGCGAGACAAATGTTGTGCCATCGAGCCAGAGCAACGTTTCGTCACAACCTGCCACAGCGTCCACGCAGCAGGTCGAGGCTGCGCAACGCCTTGCGGTGATCAACATTCAAACCGATTTGTTAGCCCTGGAAATCAATCCGCAAGGCGGGGTGTTGCAGAATCTGGATTTGCGCAATCACCCGAAAGAAAAAGAAAACACCGTTGTTAAGCAGCTGAGAGCGTGGGTTGGGCTGGAACCCTCGGTCAAAGACCTTTCTCCGGTGCGTTTACTGGATACCGACCCAGAACGGTTGTTTTTGGCGCAAAACGGCTTGATCAGTGCATCCGGCCACTCCGTGCCCAACCATCAGGCCTTTTTTCAATCCGAACAACATAGCTATCGTTTAGCTGACGGACAAGACGAATTGCGTGTACCGCTGCGCTGGACTGGAGCGGACGGCGTGGAAGTAAGCAAGGTTTATGTGTTCAAGCGCGGCAGCTACCTGATTGATTTGGAGCAAACGATCAGCAATCGTTCGGATCGCCCCTGGCAAGGTCGTCAATACCTGCAGTTATTGCGCCGCCCTTATCAGGATGCCAATAGCAACACCTTTATCCGCACCTTTACCGGCGCCGTCACCTATACACAACAAGACAAATATCAGAAAATCAGTTTTGACGATATCGCCGACGACAAGCTGGAAATTGAAACGCAAGGCGGCTGGATTGCCATGATTCAGCATTATTTCGCATCGGCCTGGATTCCAGTTCAGGATAGCCTCAATCATTTCTACACCAAGGACCTGAAAGACAATCGTTTTGTCATTGGCAGTTTTTCCGAGCCGGTGACGGTGGCGCCCGAGGCCACCGTGACCTTCACCGCAGCCTTGTTTACCGGGCCAAAAATTCAGCCTATGCTGGAAAAAGTCGCCGAAGGTCTGGAATTGACCACCGACTACAGCTGGTTGACTATTATCGCCAAACCCATCTATTGGCTGCTTAATCAGTTTCATGGCTTGGTCGGCAATTGGGGGGTGGCCATTATTTTTGTCACCCTGGTCATCAAGCTGCTGTTCTTCAAACTATCGCAGACCAGCTATCACTCAATGGCGAAAATGCGCAAACTGCAGCCTAAGCTTAAAGCGCTGCAAGAGCGCTACGCCGATGATCGACAGCGCCTGAATCAGGAAATGATGGAGCTGTACAAGCGGGAAAAAGTCAATCCACTCGGTGGCTGCTTACCGATTCTGGTGCAAATTCCGGTGTTCATTTCGTTGTATTGGGTGCTGGTTGAAACGGTGGAATTGCGCCAGGCACCGTTCATGCTCTGGATTCAGGATTTATCCACACAAGATCCGTTCTACATATTGCCGCTGTTGATGGGGATCACCATGAAGATTCAGCAAAGCCTGAATCCTGCACCCGTAGATCCAGTACAGGCGCAGATCATCAAAATGTTTCCCGTGATATTTACCGTGTTTTTCTTGTTCTTCCCGGCGGGTCTAGTGCTGTACTGGGTGGTCAACAATACCCTATCCATCGCGCAGCAATGGGTGATCACCCGGCAAATCGAGCGTGAAGATTAACTGACATGGCCGAAGAGACCATTGCCGCCATCGCCACGCCACCCGGGGCGGGCGGCATTGGCATTGTCAGGCTGAGTGGAGCTGGTGCCAAAAGCCTGGCTGAAACACTATCCCAGCAAAAGCTTACGCCACGCCACGCACATTTTTGCCATTTCTTCCGTGCCGATAACAGCCGCATTGATTCCGGTATTGTGTTGTTTTTTCAAGGACCGCACTCGTTTACCGGAGAAGATGTGGTTGAGCTGCAGGGGCATGGCGGCGTGGTGGTGGTCAATCAAGTGCTGCGCCGTTGTCTGGAACTTGGCGCTCGCTTGGCAAAGCCGGGTGAGTTCTCCCGTCGCGCTTTTCTCAATGACAAAATCGATCTGGCCCAAGCCGAAGCCATTGCCGACCTGATTACCTCAACGACCGAACAAGCGGCGCGCAGTGCTCAGCAATCCCTGCAAGGCGTGTTTTCCAAGCACATCCATCAAATGGTTGCCCAGCTCACCGAGCTTAGAATTTTTGTCGAGGCCGCTATTGATTTTGTCGATGAAGATATCGAATTTATTCATGAAGGCGGCGTAGCGCAGCACATCAACCAACTCATCCAGGCTGTGTCCGGCTGTTTACAACAAGCCCGACAAGGACGGTTATTGCGCGAAGGCATGACTTTGGCGCTCGTTGGCAAGCCTAACGCAGGTAAATCCAGCTTGCTGAACGCCTTGTCGGGCCAGGACAGCGCCATTGTCAGTCCTATGGCAGGCACCACCCGCGATGTAATCAAAGAAGCGATTCAGCTCGATGGATTGCCGGTACATGTTTTAGATACCGCAGGCTTGCGTGACACCGATGATCCCGTTGAGCAAGAAGGCGTACGGCGCAGCCAGGCTGCCATGCAACAGGCGGATCGAATTATCTGGCTGATCGACAGCACGGATCCCGAACCGGATGTTCTGCGCCAGCAGATACCCGAACAAGGCACACCGGTCATTAAAGTATTCAACAAAATCGATTTAACTGGCCAACCGCCGCGTTGTTGCACAGCAGATGGAACCGTTGACATTTATCTGTCCCTGAAAACCGGGGCGGGCCTTGAACTGCTGAAAACGCAGCTCAAGCAAAGTATGGGATACGATGACCATGCAGAAAATGTCTTCATCGCCCGGGCCAGACATTTGCATGCTCTGCAAGCCGCACAGCAAGCCCTAGAGCACGCTAAAGCGTTATTGATGGCCGGTCAATTTGAGCTGGTCGCAGAGGAGCTTCACCAGTCGCAGCAGGCTTTAGGTGAGATTACTGGCAAGGTAAGTAGTGATGAGTTGTTGGGTAAAATTTTTTCTTCATTCTGCATTGGCAAGTAATGGCGATCAATATCAGTATTTATTCAGGTGTTAAAGTCATTGCGGGCAAGGTTTGATTAAGCTGCATCATGGTTTGGCATCGAGCGCTTGTACACATTGAATTGCCATGGCGCGTGAAAAAATTACGTTATACTTACCGATTTCAAAAAAGGCGAAAGGCGAATGATTCAGGGTAGCATTGTGGCATTGGTAACGCCAATGCACGCGGATGGTCGGTTAGACTTTGACTGTTTGCGAAAACTGGTGGATTTTCATGTCACACAAGGTACCGACGCCTTGGTAGCCGTTGGTACCACGGGCGAATCGCCAACCTTGAACGATGACGAACATATCGAAGTCATCGCCCGAACGGTTGAATACGCCGCCGGGCGCATTCCCGTGTTGGGTGGAACTGGCTCGAATTGCACCGCTGAAGCCATTGCCTTGAGTTCAGCCGCGCAACAGGTTGGCGTTGATGGCTGTTTGCAAGTCACCCCTTACTACAACAAACCTACTCAGGAAGGTTTGTATCAGCACTTTCGCGCCATTGCCGAGGCGGTGCCGATTCCACATATTCTGTACAACGTGCCCGGGCGCACCGCGTGTGATTTGCTGCCGGAGACCGTAGCCAGACTAACTGAAATAGACAACATTACCGGCATCAAGGAAGCTACCGGCGACCTCGGGCGCTTGGCGCGCTTACGCGAACTGTGCCCGGAAGACTTTGCCTTGTATACCGGCGATGATGCCACCAGTTGCGAGTTCTGTTTGCAAGGTGGGCATGGCAGCGTCACGGTTACCGGCAACGTGGCCCCCCGACAGGTGCATGATATGCTGCTGGCCGCGATCGCGGGCGATAAAGCCAGCGCACTCAGCAAAGATGCTGAACTGGCCGCTTTGCATAAGCAGCTGTTTATTCAAGCCAACCCTATTCCAGTGAAATGGGCGCTGGCCGAATTGGGCTTGATGGGCACGGGCATACGCTTACCATTAACCTGGCTAACTGAGGATTGCCATGAACCAGTGCGAGCCGCGCTTAAACAATCCAAGCTGCTATAAGCGTTATGATTTGGGTTCAGACACTCTGTTGGGTGCTGGTGATGGTATTGCCGGCTTGCACGACCATTAAAACCTGGTTTCCGGATAAGGAAAAAAATTACCAATTCCAAACTGAAATCAGCGCCTTGCAGTTGCCAGAAGATATTCGCGCCAGATTCCAGCCTGATGCCGCAGCGCAGTCAGCGCCTCCTGCCGCTTTTATTGTGCCAGGCCCCAAAAACGATTTACGTCAGCCCGATGATCCTAGAGACATGCGCTTATCCGAGCAGCCGCGCATGGCACGCATTGAATACCAGGGCGGAGCTGTAGGCTTGCGGATTTATGAAGGCATGGGCTATAGCTGGCGATTGGTGGGCAAAGGTTTGTCACGTCAAGGCGTGGAGATTGTCGCCCGCAATCGTCAGGCAGGTACTTACCTGATTTACTATCAGCCCGATTCGAAAAACGCCAGTGATGAAAGCTTCATGGATGAAATCAGGTTTTTTCTCGGGCGCTACAATGTTGGCAGCGATCTGGAAATGACCGTGAAGCTGGTCGAAAATCCAGCCAAACAGTCTGTTGATGTTTTGCTGGTCAATAATCAGATGCAGCCTGACACCCGTGCGCAAGCACTTGAGTTAATTGAATTATTGCAAACAACCTTGCAACAGGAACTGGCTCAATAAATGAAAACCGACAGCTTGTTTTACCGGCTGTTTCAGCAATAGCCGGAACTGGTTTTGAGTTTATTAGACTTGCCGTACACGGGCCGTAGGTTGGGGTGAGGTAACGAACCAACATTTTAACTAACGGCCGAAAGGCCACACTGCCAATCCGTTACGCTGTAGGGTGGGGAAGCGAAGCGCATCCGCCCCATGAATATTTTAAGGTTTTACCATGTTGATTATTCCCGGCGCTGAGGCGCTGACCGCTTTCCGCATTGACCAAATTCTAAAGCAAATCCCTGAGCTGGCAGGCGAAGCCAAACTCACCGCCCGATTCCTGCATGTCGTCGAAACAGCGGGCGCGTTAAGCCCGGCGGAACAGGCATTGTTAAACGAATTGCTGGACTACGGTGAAGCCCCTGCGGACATTCAGGGCGATGCCGGCTTTATCGTGTTGCCGCGCCCCGGCACTCAGTCGCCCTGGTCCAGCAAGGCCACGGAAATCGCCCGGCGTTGCGGTTTGGACAAAGTGCTGCGTATCGAGCGCGGCGTTGAATATGCCTGGGTCACGGCCAAGCCTTTGACCGAGGCCGGGCGGCAGGCGTTGTACGGCTTGTGTCACGACCGCATGACTGACGTGGTGGTTACCGATAGCAACCAGATCGAGGCGGTTTTGTTTCAACATGCCCCGCCCCGGTCGTTAACCCGGGTGCCGGTGCTGGCACAAGGCAAGCAAGCCTTGAGCGAGGCCAACCAGAGCTTAGGACTGGCCTTGTCCGACGATGAAATGGACTATCTTTGCGCCAGCTTTACCGAGCTGAAACGCGATCCCACCGATGTCGAGCTGATGATGTTCGCCCAGGCCAATTCCGAACATTGCCGGCATAAGATTTTCAACGCCGACTGGATCGTGGATGGCAAGGTTCAAGCCAGCTCGCTGTTCCAAATGATCAAAAAAAGTACCGAGGCCAGGCCGCAGGGTATTTTGTCGGCGTATCATGACAATGCTTCGGTGGTCGAAGGACCGGTGACGCCGATCTGGTTGCGCGACGCCAAGACCCGGGAATACCGCTTTGTCGAAGAAGCCGCGCCGATGCTGATGAAAGTGGAAACGCACAACCATCCCACGGCGATTTCCCCGTTTCCCGGTGCCGCCACCGGTTCCGGCGGCGAAATTCGCGATGAAGCGGCCACCGGGCGCGGTTCCGTGACCAAGGCCGGGTTGTCCGGTTTTTCCGTCTCCCATTTACGCATTCCAGAGTTTATTCAGCCTTGGGAGCTTGACCCCGGCAAGCCCGAACGCATGGCCTCGGCACTGGATATCATGCTGCATGGCCCGTTGGGTTCGGCGGCGTTCAACAATGAATTCGGCCGACCCGGCTTGACCGGTTATTTCCGCACTTTTCTGCAAGCCGATTCCGACGCGGAATCGGGTCGCTATCGCGGTTTCCATAAACCGGTCATGATCGCCGGCGGCCTGGGTCATATCCGCCCCGAGCTGATCCACAAACAAAAACTGCCGCCCGGCGCGTTGATCGTGATTCTGGGCGGCCCGTCCATGCTCATCGGACTGGGTGGCGGCGCGGCTTCGTCGCAAACCTCGGGTCAGGTGTCGGCGGAGCTGGATTTCGCCTCCGTGCAGCGGGCCAATCCGGAAATGCAGCGCCGCTGTCAGGAAGTGATCAGCCAATGCAATGCCCAAGGTGATGGCTCGCCGATTCTGGCCATCCACGACATCGGCGCCGGCGGCCTGGCCAATGCCGTGCCGGAAACGGTACACGATGCCGGTAGGGGCGGTCGTTTCGAGCTGCGTAAAGTGCCCAGTGCCGATAGCAGCTTGTCGCCGTTGGAACTTTGGTGCAACGAATCTCAGGAACGCTATGTGGTGGGTTTGCTGCCGGAACGGCTGGCCGAGTTTTCCGCGCTGTGTCAGCGCGAGCATTGTCCGTTTGCGGTGATCGGCGAAGTTACCGAAGCTGAGCATTTACAACTGACCGACGCCGAATTGGGCGACACGCCGATCGATATCCCCATGTCCCTGTTGTTCGGCAAACCGCCGAAAATGCAGCGCACGGCGCGCCATGAACCGGCCAACCTGCCGGCTTTATCTTTGCATGAGGTTGACCTGACCGAAGCTATCCGGCGCGTGCTGGCATTTCCGGCGGTGGCCGACAAAAGCTTTCTCATTCATATCGGCGACCGCTCGGTCACCGGCCTGGTGGCGCGCGAGCAAATGGTCGGCCCCTGGCAAGTGCCGGTGGCCGATGTCGCGGTCACCGCCACCGGGTTCAAGTCCTACACCGGCGAGGCCATGGCCATGGGCGAGCGCAGTCCGTTGGCGTTGATCGATGCCGCGGCGTCGGGCCGCATGGCTGTAGGTGAGGCATTGACCAATCTGCTGGCGGCCGATGTTCAGACGCTGAGCCAGGTGAATCTGTCCGCCAACTGGATGGCGGCGGCGGGCACCGAAACCGAAGATGCGGCCTTGTTCGATACCGTCAAGGCAGTGGGCGAGGAACTGTGCCCGGCCTTGGGCATCGCCATTCCGGTGGGCAAGGATTCGCTGTCGATGAAAACCGTCTGGGACGGCAACACGGTCGCCTCGCCTTTAACCGTGGTGATCACCGCCTTCGCCACCGTCAAAGATATTCGCAAAACCTTAACGCCCCAGCTTAAAGTCTGCGCAAGCCGGTTGCTGTTGCTGGATTTGGGGCAGGGTAGAAACCGTTTGGGTGGTTCGGTGCTGGCCCAGGTTTACAACCAGCTGGGCAATCAAGCGCCGGACCTCGATGAGCCGGAATTGTTCAAGGCGTTTTTCCAGGCAATCACCGAACTGCGCCAACGGGATTTGCTGTTAGCCTATCACGACCGCTCCGATGGCGGCTTGCTGGCCACGGCTGCGGAAATGCTGTTCGCCGGCCGGGTCGGTGTGGAACTGGATATCACCCGCTTGGGTGATGCGCCGTTGGCCGCGCTATTCAACGAAGAACTGGGCGCGGTGATTCAGGTTAAAACCGAACATCTGGCCGAAGTGAGCGAGATTCTGAAAGCGCAGGGTCTGAGCGATATCTGCCATGATTTAGGTCAAACCCTGGCCGAACCGGAACTGGTGATTCAGCATCAGGGTCAGGAGCTGTTCCGGGAAAAACGGGCACCGTTACAGCGCATCTGGTCGGAAGTCAGTTACCGAATGCAAGCATTGCGTGATAACCCCGACTGCGCGGTGGCGCAATATGACGCCTTGCTGGATGATGACGATCCAGGGCTGACCAGCCAGCTGACGTTCGACCCGGCCGAGGACGTACTTGCGCCTTATATCAACACCGTAAAACCTCAGCTTGCGGTATTGCGCGAGCAAGGCGTGAACGGCCATGCCGAAATGGCGGCGGCGTTTGCAACAGCCGGTTTCAGTGCGGTCGATGTCACCGTCACCGACATCATGACCGGCGCGATCGACCTGGCCGACTTCCAGGGTCTGGCCGCCTGCGGCGGCTTTTCCTATGGCGATGTATTGGGTGCCGGCGGCGGCTGGGCGAAATCGATTCTGCATCACAGCCGCGCCCGCGATCAGTTCAGTGCTTTTTTCCAGCGTCCTGATACATTTGCCTTGGGCGTGTGCAACGGCTGCCAGATGCTGTCCGGCCTGAAGGATTTGATTCCCGGCGCCGGGCATTGGCCAAGATTCCTGCGTAACCTGTCCGAGCAATTCGAGGCGCGCTGGTTGATGGTGGAAGTGACCGATTCGCCATCGGTGTTGTTTGCAGGCATGACCGGTTCGCGCTTGCCGGTGGTGGTAGCTCATGGCGAAGGCCGGGCTGACTTGAGCCGAGGCCAAGCCGAAGCGCTGATCGCAACCGGCGGCGCGGCCTTGTGTTATGTCGATAAAGAGGGGCAGCTGACTGAACGTTTTCCGGCCAACCCCAACGGTTCGGCGCTGGGTGTGACCGGCCTGACCAACAGCGATGGCCGCTTCACCATCATGATGCCGCATCCTGAGCGTTGTTTCCGCAGTGTGCAATATCCATGGCGGCCCGATGACTGGCCGGAACAAGGGCCATGGCTGCGTTTGTTTACTAACGCACGCAAATTTATTGCTTGAAACAGCCAAATCCGCCCCTATCTTAGACGTGAATCCGGGATAACAGCCAGACTGTCTGGCTTATCAACGGCTTAACTCAACGTTTGATAGGAGGTAATTATGGCCATTACACGTTACGAGCCCTGGGGATTGTTGAATCAACTGCAACACGAGCTGGAACGGGCCTATCAAGGTTCCGGTGAAGGCTCGATTGCCACCGCCGAGTGGGCGCCGGCGGTCGATATCAAGGAAGAAAGCGGCAAATTCGTCATTCACGCCGATATTCCCGGCGTCGATCCGGAACAGATCGATGTCAGCATGGAAAATGGCGTATTGACCATCAAAGGCGAGAAAAAAACCGAAGCGACCACCGAGAAAGAGAACTACAAGCGCGTCGAGCGTACTTTTGGTTCCTTCTACCGTCGCTTCAGTCTGCCGGACTCGGCCGACCCTGAAGGCATCAGCGCCAAATCCAAACACGGCGTGCTGGAAATCACCTTGCCCAAACGGGAAGCGGTGCAACCTCGAAAAATTTCCGTCAGTCAGGATTAAACCGCAGTAATTCTCACTATTGGCGTCTAAAAAGGACATTGGGAGCACTTGGCGAGGATGTCGGCAGCATGGATGCTGCCTTCAAGACCCCGTTTTTTTTACCTTCATGGTCATAACCGCAGGGCGAAATAACGCAGTTCATGACCAGCACGCTGTCTGGTTTGTCAGTTTGAAGAAAACCAGATATCACCATAATAAGCCTTGGTTTTCCCGTTGCTGTTGTCACTGTCGGTCATGAGCGCGATGGCGTCCAGCTTATCAGGCGTCTCGCCGAAGGCGCGTTGCCAGTCAGCACGAAGATCGCGTTTTTCACATTGCCAGCCGTGGTCATCTTTGCTGCGTACAGCCAGCATCATCACACTGTTGTCGGCGAAGGGGCGTTCGGCCACAAGGTTTCTTTTGCCTGCCCGGACGACCAGACAAAATTAAGCGCTTTGGTTTGCCAGAAGAAAATGCCGCCTTGTTTGATCAGATAAATGCGTGCGGCATAATCATCCCCGGCTTTAGTTTGTTCGGGCAAACTGGGTAACGAGTCAATAACCTGCCAGCACCAGTTCAGAAAAGGCGTGCGCTTAAGATCAATGGTGATTTCCTGAAACAAGCCGGAAGCGCTGTTGTTGCTGTTGGCGACCAGTACGGTTTTAGCGTTTTCTTGCCGTAGCTCATACTGGGTCGGGTCGGCAAAGGATTTGGTTTGCCAGTGACTCAGCTCGTTCTGGGAAAACCGGCCCACATCAACCGTTTCTCCGGCCAGCGGAGCTTCGGTCAGTAAGACAATGCCGGTCAGCAGAATCAGTCTGTATGATGGTTTCATGTTGTTAGCACTCGCGATAAAACGCCACTCAGCGTGGCAAAAAAGCGGCAAAATCCGGCGAAGGGCGCGATAAATAATAACCCTGTACCAGCTTTACACCCATGTCATTCAACATTGCCAGTGTGGCAGCGTCTTCGACAAACTCGGCCAGAATTTCTTTATCAAGCCCTCGGGCGATGCCGGTCATGGCTTTGACAAAAACCTGGTTTTCATGGTTGTTAGGCAAGTCGCGAATAAACAAGCCGTCAACTTTCAGAATATCGACATCCAGATATTTCAGATAGGCGAAGGTGGAAAAGCCGCTGCCAAAATCGTCCAGACACACTTTACAGCCCGTGCGTTTGATGCGTTCGATAAAACGCTGCGCATCTTTGATATCGGAAACCGCTTCGGTTTCGGTCAGTTCGATAATCAGGCGCGATGGCGCAACCTTATGCTGATCAAGTAACTGGTCAATGAAATCCGGAAGCTCAGGGTCGTCAAACGAACGACCGGATAAATTTACGGCTAGCGCCGGGAGCTGTGGATGTTGTTGTAACAACATCACGCTGTGTAACAAGACCCAGCGGTCAATGGCCAGGATTTGTCCACTGTGCTCGGCCACCGGTATAAACTGACCGGGCAATAGTATGGAATCGGGTTGTTGGCGGTCACGCATTCTCAGCAACACTTCAAAATGCACCAGTTGTTGCGTGTCGGAGGTGAAAATCCCCTGGAAATAGAGTTCGAATAAATCCTCATGCAGTGCTTGTTCGATACGGCGTTGCCAGGTCATGCGTTCAACCATGGCACTGGAATAGTCGCGGCCTGGATCATACACGGCCCAGGTGTTTTTGCCTTGTTGTTTGGCTTGGTACATAGCCGTGTCGGCATGCGCCACCAGGCTGTCCAGCGTTTTGCCATGCTCGGGAAACAGGGCGATGCCGATACTACAGGTGATGCGCAAGTTGCTGCCGCGAAAGCGAAACGACAGCGCGCTGATAGCGCGGCTAATCCGGCGCGGCAATTCCTGGGTATCGTCGCCGGGTTGCAAATGCGTGATAATCGCAAATTCATCGCCGCCTAAGCGGGCAAACACATCAGCGTCGCACACCAGGGCCGCAACTTCGCTGGCAATGCGTACCAACACGGTATCGCCGGCCCGATGGCCAAAGCTGTCATTGATATGCTTGAACTCATCGAGATCGAAATACAGCAAGGCAAACTTGCGTTCCAGGCGCCGTTCCGCGGTGATGACCTGGGTGAGTTGTTGTTCAAAATGGCGGCGATTGCACAGCCCGGTCAAGGCGTCATGTTCGGCCAGGTATAACAATTGTTCGGCGGTCTGGCGCTGGTGGGTAATGTCTTCATAAATCCAAAGCCGGCCAATACCATGACCTTCCTGAGCGATAACCGGGTAAGACAGCTGGGTAAGAATCCGACCATCGGCCAGTTCCAGCTCAAAGCGCTCGCTGATTTCGTGGGTATCGAGTACCCTGAGGATATGTCGGGAGGCATGACCGGGCCGGGCGAAACGATGTGTGGAATGTTCAAGAACATGCTGGCTGGGCAGATTGGTTAGGTCCAGGTTTTCCGGGATAGCCCACAGGTTGTAAAAAGCCTGATTGACATACTCAATCTGGCCGGCTTGATCCTCGAACAAGATACCAATGCTCATCGCCGATAACAAAGCCGCCATGCGGCCTTGCTCAAATTCAGCGGTCAGCCGCAGGTCGCGTTGCTGTTGCTCGGCCAGCGCCAGCTCATGTATGGTTTCTTTCAGTTGTAATTCCGCCTGTTTGCGGGCGCTGATGTTTTGTACGGTACCCAGGCCGGTGAGCAGATATCCCTGCCGGTCAAATACCAATTCGGCACGTTCACGCACCCATTTGACCTCACCCTGCACCAGGATGCGGTGCTCCAGGTCGTAATGCTGCGCCTGTTGCGCCAGACGCCAAGTTTGATCAACCAGCTCGCGGTCTTCGGGATGGACAAAGCTGAGAAAGGTGCTGTAGTTAACCGGCGTATCTAAATCCAGACCAAAAATACGATAGGTTTCGTCACTCCACTGCAAACCTTGTTGCTTGGCGTCAAAATGCCAGCTGCCGATCTGACCTACCGCTTGTGCCCGCTGTAACAGCGCTTGACTTTGCTGCAAGTTCAGTTCGGCGTTATTTTTTTCGGCCACTTCCCGTTCCAACTGGCGGTTGCGTTTAGCCAATTCAAGCGTGCGCTGCGCGATTTGATCTTCCAGATTGGCGTTCAGTCGCTTTGCCTGGGCCAGCGCCTGATGTTCATTATGAAATTGCGTTTCGTTAACACGCAACAACAAATGACCGATCGCTGCGGCGGCGACCAATGCGCAGACCGCACGCAACAGTTGCACCGGCAGGCCAACCAACTGCAAAAGTTGCGTTTCGCCAAGCACCAGCCCTTGCTGAGAAACCAGGCCGGTCAAAACGGCATACAGGAAAAACGCGCCGCCAGCAATCGACAAGGGAGGAAAAAACTGTTGCGTGTCAGGGGTTTGACGTAGAGTAACCGCGCCGATTAACAGCGCGATACCCGCGCCTGCAGCGGCCGGGAAGCCCAGCAGTAAACGGAGCCAGGCATCGTCGGACAGCGACTCGGGCCAACTCCAAAACGCCAGCGCGATGATGATCAGGAAAGGGTAAACAGCAGCTAACCGCAGCAGCGGTAGTGGATAAAAACGTGCGATGGCGTTACCAGCAAAGATCATCAGCATGGCATAGGAGAATACCGACACCCCCTGCGCGATGACACTATGAACCGGGTGCGCCACCTCGCTTAACAACAGCCAGGCATCATAAAATTCGGTACTGCCATGCAGCAGGCCAAAACGGCCCAGCCAAATCAGGTCAGCGCCAAAAGCCAGCAATTTTTGCTGGCGTGGCTGCATATAAATGGCAAATGCCAAAAAGTAAAAAGCAACGCCATAAATCAGGTAAATCTCGGCAAGATAGGAGGTCCAGAAGGATTCGGTGACCGACATGGCATTAAGTTCAATAAATGGCTGGGCTAGATAGGGATACCTAAGGTCTGACGCAATTTGATCGCATGACCTGCGCGACAATCTTGAGTCCATTTCAGAGTAGATTGTGGAAAAAGCGCGATAATGGTCGAACCCATATTGAAACGGCCCATTTCCTGGCCTCGCTCAATCACCGGCGCCTGGCCTGCGTCATAGTGCCAGACCCGAGGCTTGGCGCGGGTGGGCGGGGTGACCACGCCATGCCAGACCGTTTCGATGCTGGATACAAAAATGGCGCCGACCAGCACCAATGCCATAGAGCCTAAGTCAGTTTCAAACAAACACACCACCCGCTCGTTGCGTGCGAACAAGCGCGCAACGGTGTCGGTGGTTGCGGTATTGACGCTGAACAAGCGCCCCGGCACATGAATCATTTCCTTAAGTCTTCCAGTCACCGGCATGTGCAAGCGGTGATAATCACGCGGCGACAAATAAATAGTGGCAAACAGGCCGTTGTCGAACGCTTTAGCATGCTGCTCGTTGCCACCTAACAGCTCGGTGACCGTGTAGTGGTGATGTTTGGCCTGAATGATACGGCCTTGAGCAATGTTGCCAATCTGACTGATCACGCCATCGGCGGGGCTTAAGATCGTATCCTGCTCGGCAGGCCAGGGCCGGGCCTGGTGATTGAGGGCGCGGGTAAAAAAAGCATTGAAAGAGGCATAAGCTTCAGCGTCTGGATGTTCCGCCTCGCTTAGATCAACGCCGTACCAGCGGGTGATTTGCCGGATGAACAGATTTTTCAGCCAAGGCGTTTGCGCATGGGTGATGCGGCTCAGCCATTGGGATAATAAATGCTGTGGCAAGATATATTGCGGATACACCGAGACCAACTTGTTCAGGTTCATCGCATCAAGCCAGGGTAAAGCCAATTTTAACGGTGACCTGCCAATGCGCGACCTGGCCTTGTGCGATGTGGCCGCGAGTTTCCACCACTTCAAACCAGCGCAGGTTAGGTTGGGTTTCGTAAGCCTTGGCGACAGCATTTTCAATGGCTTGTTGCAGTCCGGCGCTGGAGGAGCCGGTGATTTCGATTTTCTGATAGCTATGATCGGGCATGACAGTTTCCTGGTAAGTAATGGGCAAGGGCTTGTAAGCGGTCGGGGGTGCCGACATCCAGCCAAAAGCCGTGATGCAGCGTCCCGGAAACCCGGTTTTGAGACATGGCCTGACGCAACAAAGGCGCCAGTTTAGCCTTGCTGGAAGTCAGATTATGGAACAGTCGGGAATGATACACGCCGACCCCAGCGAAAGTAAATTGCCGCGCCGCCGAGGCTAACACCCGCCCCTGTTCGTTCAGGCCAAAATCGCCATCGGGATGATGCGGTGGATTGGCAATCAGCAGCAAATGCGCATCATCACCGTCAGGCAGCGCCAACTGACCCAGTGGATAATCCAGCGCGATATCGGCATTGATGACTAAAAACGGTTCCGCGCCCAGCAAAGGCAGTGCATGAACAATGCCGCCCAATGTTTCCAGAGGTTCCGGGCCTTCATCGGAATAGCGGATGCTAACGCCTAAAGCCGCGCCATCGCCTAAGGCGGCATGAATTTGCGCGCCCAAATACGCGGTATTGATGACCAGCTCGATAAAGCCTTCGGCGCGCAGTTGTTCGATTAAATGCACGATCAATGGCTTTCCGGCCACGGTCAATAAAGGCTTGGGTATTTGGTCGGTCAAAGGTCGCATACGCTCGCCGCGCCCGGCCGCCAGGATAAAAGCTTTCATGGTTCTACCCGGGCTTGCGCCAGCGCAGGACGAACCTTGTACTCCAGAAACTCATAAAAACTGGCCCATTGCGGATAACACGCACAAACCCGACAGACACTGTCCAGCACATGTGGCAATACCGCCAGATAGCCCGGCTTGTCATCACGCCAATACAAGCGGGCAAAAATACCCAGCACCTTGAGCTGGCGTTGCAGGCCCATCCAATCGAACCATTGCCGGAAGCAGGCCCGGTCGCAATCGACCAGGCCAAGCCCCAGAGCCTGCTGATAATAGCGCTCCAGCCAGGTGTCCACGGCACTATCTGGCCAGTGCTGATAACAATCGCGCAGCAACGATACCAGATCATAGGTCACAGGCCCCGTGACCGCATCCTGGAAATCAATGACACCCAGTTGTGACCCGACTACCATCAGGTTACGGCAATGATAATCACGATGCACCAGCACTTTAGGCTGCGCCAGCGCGGCTTCGATCAGCTTTGCGCAAACCTCGGCAAAGCCAGGCACAGGCTCATCCAGACGCAAATGCCTGCGTATGAACCACTGTTCGAACAGATCCAGCTCCCGTTGCAACAGGGCTTCATCATAATCCGGGACAGATAGCGGCTGGGCCAGCGTTTGTTGCTGCCAATCCAGCAATTGCCGCATCGCCCTGGCATACCAGGTATCGGCGTTGGCCGCGGTCAGCACGCTTTCCAGGCTGTGTTGACCAAAGTCTTCCAGCAATAGAAAGCCTTGTTGTAAATCGAATTCGTAGCAGCGTGGCACAGGCACCTGAAGATGGGCAAACAACTGCGCCCGATCGAGAAAACGCGCCAGGTCCTCATGCTCGGGTGGCGCATCCATGACCAGCCACGATTGCTGCTGTGCCTGAAAACGGTAGTAGCGGCGAAAACTGGCGTCGCCACCGAGCGCGGTCAATGTCTCTGACGCCACAGACGTATGGGTGGATAACCAGTGCTGCAAGGCATGTTGGCGTGAAGCGCGGGACGTGGTCATGAAAACGTGGTGAGTTAGGCGGCTAATCGGTTAAAATGCGGTGTTAGGTTATTTTAACCGGTTTTCACCATGGCGGCGGTCAAGTTACCCGGCACTGGCCTTTAACATCCTGTGTCCGGCACTTGCGCTCAGGCGGCCCGGCGCGTCTGTTCATGTCCAGGCATCAATCAAGCACCCTACGTTTAATGCTGTTCCAGAGAATTTTGCCCATGTCTTCGCATCCCGGTCGGCGATTATTATATTTCTGTGTGCTAACCAGCGTCTTGTGGTCCTTCGCTGAAGTCAGGGCGGCGGAACATGAAGCGCAATGGTCTTGCGCACCTGGCGAGGAAGCGGCTTGGGATTGCGCGGATGCTGACGCCTCAAAGATAACCTCTGACGCAGCAGTCGCTGTTGATAGCGCGAAGCTCAGTGCTGAAGCAGCTGAGCCTGAGATACCGGCGGAGAGCGAATTACCTGACCTTGCACTATTGTCTACCCAACCGTTGGCACCCATTCCTACCCTGACCGACGAGGCGCTGCCCAATTTAGGTGGCCCTGTGGCACTTGGCAATGAGCAGCCGCCCGCCGCAGAGGCTATGTATGCGGAAAAAATTGCCGAGGCCGGCTGGCAATGTGCCGGCAATCCCGATGATGAGGGCTGGCGATGCCTGTTACGCGGACCAGACCCTGAAGGTGAAGCGCGTGAAGTCTCGCGCCCCGCATCATCCTGGTTTGGCTTAGGACCGGTCTTCAAAAGCACCGAAGAGCGTCACTTCAAAACCATACGGGCGCGCTTGCCTTACGACCCGTGGCGAAATTGCGGCAGTGAAATGGGCGTGCCGGCTGATTTTGTGTCGACCTCGGATCAGCGCGAAGCCACGCCTTTAGAGATCAAATCCGATTATTCGGAAGTATTTGATAATGAGATCACCGGTTTTTTCGGCCATGTTGATATCGAACGCGCCGACCAACGTATGCTGGCCCAGACGTTGCATTATGACACCGTGTCGCAAACGCTGGATGCTCAGGGCAATGTATTCTACAGCGATGACGCCATTGCCTTCAAAAGCGACACCTTAATGCTGAACACGCAAAACAGCCGGGCGCGGATTCGTGACATGGTGTTCATCGCGCCACAAACGCCGATTCGTGGCCGGGCCGGTACAGTATTCAGGGACAGTCAGTATTTATCGCGTTATACCGATGTCGCCTTCACCAGCTGTCGACCCGGCAATAATGACTGGGCCATTCATGCCTCGGATCTTAAGCTCAACAAAGATAGCGGGCAAGGTGCGGCGCGTAATGCCTGGCTGGAATTCAAAGGTATCCCGCTAGCTTATACGCCTTATATTTCTTTTCCACTGGATGACCGGCGCTTGACCGGATTCCTCACGCCTAGTTTTGGTTTTTCTGACAAAAACGGCGCCGATGTGGAAATTCCTTTTTACTGGAACATCGCCCCGAACTATGACGCCACGTTAAGGCCACGCTATGTCTCTGAGCGCGGGCCGATGTTCGGTGCGACTTTTCGGCATCTGAGTGCCTTAGGACCTAGCTCGATCGCCTTTGATGTATTGCCCGATGACGATACCCGAGGCAGAAGTCGTTATATGGGTTCGGTAAAAAACATTTCCACCTTCAATCCGTATCTACGCAGTGAGTTCGATGCCAATATCGTCTCCGATGATGATTATTTTAACGACTTAGGCTCGAATATCAGTTTTGCGGACACGCGCTTTTTGAGAAGCCATGCCAATATCCAATACCAAAAAGACCAGGTGCGTTTGTTGGCATTGGCGGAAAATTATCAGACCATCGATAAAACCATCACCGCCGGTCAAAAGCCTTACCAGCGGGTACCGCAAGTGCGTGCGGATGTGGGAGATGTGTTTGACTTCGGTTTTGGTCCGCTGCAGGCGCAATTAGCGACCGAGTTCGTCAATTTCCGGCACCGCACCTTGACCGATGGTTTACGTTTTGACGTGCATCCGTCGTTGAGCATGCCCTTGATTAAACCCGGTGCGTTTGTGGTGCCCAAGGTTTCCGTGCGCTATACCCGCTATGATCTTTCCGGTCAGCAACCCGGCCAGGACAGCGCCATCAATCGCACCTTGCCAATGTTTTCATTGGATAGCGGGCTGATTCTGGAGCGCGAGATGGATTTGTTCGGCAGCGATTATGTGCATACCCTGGAGCCGCGCCTGTTTTATTTATTCGTGCCGCGTGACCAGCAAAGCGACATTCCATTATTTGATACCTCTGAGTTTGATTTTAACTTCGACAGCCTGTTTCGGGAAAACCGTTTCAGTGGTAGCGACCGGGTGAACGATGCCAATCAATTGACGGCGGCCATCACTACGCGATTGAACGACCAGGAAACCGGGCGTGAAATTTTGCGCGCCAGTCTGGGCGAAATTTTCTTCTTCCGCGACCGTTCGGTGTGTTTAGTCTTCAATCCTGACGGCAGTTGTAATCTGGATGGCGGCGTGTTGGTATCACCGTTCAGCGCACGTCACGAACTGGATGACCGCTTCTCGAATATGATTGCCGAGGTCGCCTGGCAAATGACCGACACCATGGCCTTGAAGCTCGGGCAGCAATGGGACCCGATTCGTAACCAATCAACCCGAACCGATGTCGTTTTCCATTACAATGATCGAGGTGAGCAGATTTTTAATATCGCCTATCGCCGCCGCAAGGATCTTCTGGAACAAAGTGATGTCTCGATGCGATGGCCATTGTTTGATGACTGGTATTTTGTCGGTCGTTGGCAGTATTCCTGGTTTTTTAATTCATCCATCGAAAGCTTTGCCGGCTTTGAAAAGGAAAGTTGCTGCTGGCGCTTCCGTATTATCGGGCGGCGATTCGTCAATACCATTGACACTTTGATAGGCCAACAACAGTTTCAGGGCGACAGCCAAAATGGCGTGTTTGTCCAGCTTGAGTTAAAAGGCTTGACTGCATTTGGTATAAACTTGATGAATTTTTTGAGAAAAACATTGCTGGTTACCGGCGTCCGCAAAACTAGCCCATCCGGCAGCCGACGACGTGTCCTGTCTGCCGGGTTCGTCTGGTTAGGCGTTGCCTTGCTGTTGGCAACGAGCGTCGCCGCAGCTCAGGCGCTGGACTATATTGTCGCTATTGCCGAGGATGATGTGATTTTGGCCAGCGAACTGAAAGGCCAAGCGGAATTGATCGCGCAGCGCATGGCGGCCGCACAAATGCCGCTGCCGCCGCAACCGATCTTACGCCGACAGGTTCTGGAAAAATTGATTCTGGAAGCATTGCAAAGACAATTAGCGGCCCAGGCCGGTATTAAAGCCACTCCGGACATGTTAAATGCCGCGGTTGCTGACATTGCCAGACAAAATGGCATGGATGCGCAACAATTCCGGACGCAGTTGGCCAGTCAAGGCATGAGTGTCAAAGCGTTTGAAGAAAGCATTGCCGATGAAATGATCATTAACCAACTGCGTGGCCGTGAAGTCGGCGGGCGGGTCAAAGTTTCCGACCGGGAACTGGAGCACTTCCTGGAAACCGGAGGGGCGCAAGCACTGGATTCGGCCCGCTACCATCTGGCGCATATTCTGATTGCCGTGCCGGAAGGCGCCGCCCCGGAGGTGGTGGGCAAGGCCAGCAAGCAAGCCGATGAGCTGGTAGCGCAATTACAGGCCGGTGCCGATTTTACCCAACTGGCCATGGCGCAGTCGGCCAGCGGGGAAGCCCTGCAGGGCGGTGATTTAGGCTGGCGTGACATCAGTCAGGTGCCCAGCCTGTTTGTCGATGTCGTTGACCAATTGGCACAGGGCGAAGTGTCAACACCGATACGCAGTCCCAGCGGCTTTCACATTGTCAAGATGGTCGCGCGTAAAGGTGGTGAGCAGCGGCATGTCACCACCAAAACCCGGGCGCGGCATATTCTGATTAAAACCAACGAATTGATAGACGATCAAACAGCGCGTCAGCGTTTGTTGCAATTATCCGAGCGCGTCCGGCAGGGTGAGAATTTTGCCGAGCTGGCGCGTAAATATTCCGAGGATAAAGGATCGGCGCTGAAAGGTGGGGAGCTGGGCTGGGTGGAGCCTGGCGCCTTGGTGCCGGAATTTGAGAAAACCATGAATGCGCTGGCTCTAGGTGAGTTAAGTGCGCCGGTACAGACGCAGTTTGGTTGGCATCTGATCGAGGTTCTGGAACGTAAAAGCCAGGACGATAGCGATGATTTCAAAAAAGAGCGTTTGCGTGAAATGCTCAGGCAGCGCAAAATCGAAGAAGAAACCGAGCTGTGGTTAAGGCGCTTGCGTGATCAATCCTATGTCAAAATCTTTGAGGACAGGCTCTGAGCACGGATATTCCATTACCTGAAAGACTGGTCAGGCAGCTTCGTGCGGCTCTGTCAGACAGCGCGCTGAGTGACGAGCGCGAGCTACTGGCCCGCTTGACCGAACAGCTGGAAGCTTCTGAGCGCACCGTTGCCTGTGCCTTGTTGCAGCTGTGTTTACATCAGCTTTCGCAGTCCACCGCTTTGCCGCAAACACCTAAATTACGCCGCTATCGGCTTGAAGTTGGCCAGGTGCATGGCGTAACGCGGGGGCAAATCGAACAAATGCTGGTCGAGGAAGCCGGCGTTGACCGTCGCTGGTTATCATTTATCGATATTCGCGATAGCTGGACGCTGGTCGATTTGCCGGAAGGTATGCCGGGCGATATTTTCGCGCATTTGCAAACGGTGGAACTCAATGGTCAGGCGCTGGCCATTCATCGCCACCAGAAAACGCAATCGCGGCAGCGGCGTAGTCGTGCGCGCACGGCCGGCGTGCGTAAACGCCCCGCTAAATCCTAAAGCCGATCAAACAGGCGTGGCTGGATTGATGCCATCGCAGCCCTACCCACATGCCCCGAATCAGCACTATGACAGCAGAGTCGGGGCGCCTTTTTGCTTCTTGTTAGAGGCGATTACATCACGATGACTGATTCAAGATGGGCTACACCTGTCTTCAACATCTTCAAACACCAGGATTGTCATGACTGATATTGAATATATCACCGACGCCGCGCAGCTTCAGGCGCTGTGTCACAGAATTCAGCCACTGCAATGGCTGGCGCTGGATACCGAGTTCATGCGTGAAAAAACCTATTATCCAGAATTTTGTCTGCTGCAATTGGCTACGCCGGAATGGGTGGCTTGTGTTGACCCTAAAGCGGGTTACGATCTGGCGCCACTGTGGACACAGCTGTTACGCACAGATTTGGTTAAAGTGATACATTCCTGTCGACAGGATCTGGAAATTTTCTATCATTTGACAGGCCAGATTCCAGGGCCGGTCTTTGATACCCAGATAGCAGCGCCCCTGCTGGGTTTACCCGAAAATGCCGGCTATGCCTTGTTAGTGTCGCATTTTCTCAATGTCAACTTAAGCAAGGCGCATTCACGTACCGATTGGCTGGCCAGACCTTTATCACCGGAACAATTGCGCTATGCCGCCGACGATGTCACCTATTTATGTTTGGTGTACCAGAAAATGTTAACCAAACTAAATGAATTAGGGCGCATGAACTGGTTGGCGCGTGAGTTTGCCGACTTGATGGATGTCAAACTCTACGAAGTTCAGCCGACCGAAGCCTGGCGGCGCATTCGCGGTAAATTCAAATTAACCGGGCGTCAATTGGGCGTACTTAAAGTGCTCGCACAATGGCGCGAGGAAACCGCCAAAAGCCAAAATAAGCCACGCAGCTGGTTATTACGCGATGAGTTGATGGTGGAATTGGCCAAGCTGCAACCCACCACCGTTGAAGCGCTGAGCAAGGTGCGGCAAATCAACGATGGTCTGGTGCGTAAACAGGGCGAAAAATTGTGCCAGTTGATCGCCGAAGCGCTGACTCGGCCTGCAAAAATGGCTGAGGAAAAAGGCAAAACGCCACGACTGAACGCACAGCAGGAAGCCGTGTTGGATTTGCTCACGGCCTGGGTAAAGGTTAAAGCGGCGCAAAACAGCCTCAATCCGGTTAGCCTCGCCGGCCGTAAAGATTTGGAAGCCTTGCTGCTTGAGCCGGAAAATTCGGCGCTGAATAAAGGCTGGCGCCATGCCATGGTCGGCCAAGACCTGGAAGCCTTGTTGGCAGGTACGGCGCGTTTACAGATTCAAGACCATAAAGTTTGTGCGTTGACCGATGAAGGTCAACCGCTGAATGGCTAGCACCGTGCCCTTAAGACAATCCATGCCTGTGTCGACACCACCCGGTGGCTGTCGCCCGACATTAACGCCTGACCTAACCTTCAACAACTGACGAGGACGCTGTGATGTGGTTAAAAGCTTTACACCTAATGTTCATGGTTACCTGGTTCGCCGGGCTGTTTTATTTACCGCGCCTGTATGTTTATCACGCCATGAGCGAGGATACGCTAAGCATCGAGCGTTTCAAGATCATGGAGCGTAAGCTATACTTTGGCATTATGACGCCCGGCATGGTGTTGACCTTGCTGTTTGGCGTCTGGATGTTAGCCGATTATGCCTGGGCCATGTACCACTCAGCCGGTTGGCTGCATGCCAAATTATTCCTCATTGCCTTGATGGTGGTGTACCACGTTCAGTGTGGGCGCTGGCTTTGGGCATTCAAGCATGATAACAACACGCGCAGCCACGTCTATTACCGCTGGATGAATGAAGTACCGGTGCTATTTTTAGTGCTGGTTATTTGGCTGGCGGTGGTCAAGCCATTCTAAAGCCAGGCAGGCTTTGCTATAATGGCATGATTTTGTTTTTACACTCTTGGTCGCCGCGTCAAACCCTCGCGCCGCTGCGGCCAGGGTCTTGTTCCGTGCCGGGAAACGCTACAACCTGCCCGGTTAGCCCTAAATTTAAGCCGGACGTTTTAGGAACACCGCCACACTTTTTCACGTTGTCTCTCAACGTTTTATCAAACCCACTAAGGAGATCTTGCATGGCTATTAAAGTTGCTATCAACGGTTACGGACGCATCGGTCGTAACATCGTGCGTGCTTTGTATGAATCAGGTCGCTCTCAGGAGATTCAGATTGTTGCCATCAACGACCTGGGCGATGCCAAAACCAATGCCCATTTAACGCAGTACGATACCGCACACGGCAAGTTCCCCGGTGAAGTCAGTGTCGAAGGCGACTATCTGATTGTCAACGGTGACAAAATCAGAGTTCTGTCTGAACGCGACCCTTCCAAATTGCCTTGGGGCGAATTGGCTGTTGACGTGGTACATGAATGTACCGGCTTGTTTACCAGCAAAGAAAAAGCGTCCGCACACCTTGCGGCAGGCGCCAAAAAAGTCATTATCTCAGCCCCCGGTGGTGAAGATGTTGACGCCACCATCGTTTACGGCGTCAATCACGACACCCTGAAAGCCTCAGATCAAATCATTTCCAACGCCTCTTGCACCACCAACTGTCTGGCCCCCCTGGCCAAGGCTATCAACGACGCCATTGGCATCGAGCATGGTTTGATGACCACCATTCACGCCTACACCAATGACCAGGTATTGACCGATGTATTCCACAAGGATTTACGTCGCGCCCGTTCGGCCACGCAATCGATGATCCCCACCAAAACCGGAGCTGCGGCTGCGGTCGGGCTGGTGTTGCCGGAATTAAAAGGTCGCCTGGATGGTTTTGCCATGCGCGTACCGACCATCAACGTTTCGGTGGTCGACTTGTGTTTCAAAGCAAAGCGCACCACCAGCAAGGAAGAAATTGATCAAGTGGTCAAGGCTGCCAGTGCGGCATCCAACGGCATCCTGGCATTTAATGACGAGCCACTGGTCTCGGTTGATTTCAACCACAACCCGGCTTCTTCGATTTACGAATCAACTCTGACTAAAGTCACCGGAGGCGATTTTGTTAAAGTCCTGGCTTGGTATGACAACGAGTGGGGTTTCTCCAACCGGATGTTAGATACAACCGTTGCCCTGCATAACGCCTAAACTTTAACCTGCGGACTTTATGTTAAGAAGAACCAAAATTGTAGCCACGCTGGGGCCGGCCACTGACCGGCCCGGCGTGTTGGAGAAATTATTCCGGGCGGGCGTCGATGTGGTTCGCCTCAACTTTTCCCATGGCAAGGCCCAAGATCACATTGACCGCGCCAACCAGGTGCGTGAGCTGAGTCAGAAAACCGGCCGTCGTGTCGGCATTCTGGCCGACTTGCAAGGGCCAAAAATCCGTATCGCTCGTTTTCAAAACGATAAGATTGAATTAGAGGAAGGCCAGGATTTCTATCTGGACATCAATCTTGATGAGCATGCCGGCGATCAAAACCAGGTTGGCATTACCTATCAGCCTCTGGCGCAAGAAGTTCGGCCAGGTACGCGCTTATTGCTGGATGATGGCCGCGTGGTACTGGATGTTCTGGAAACCGATGGTAGCCGGGTCAAAACCACCGTGATTGTTGGCGGCAGCTTGTCCAACAACAAAGGCATTAACTTGCTCGGTGGTGGTTTATCGGCTGCGGCACTAACCGATAAAGACAAGGAAGACATTAAAACCGTTGCCAAAATCGGTTGTGACTATGTCGCGGTGTCCTTTCCACGTAGCGGCGATGATTTGCATCAGGCGCGCGCTTTATTGCAAGAGCAGGATTGCTCGGCCGGAATTGTCGCCAAAGTTGAGCGTGCTGAAGCCATTGAAGCGATGGATGAAATTATCCTGGCCTCCGATGTCATCATGGTCGCCCGTGGTGATTTGGGCGTGGAAATTGGCGATGCCAACCTGCCGGCGGCGCAAAAGCAACTGATCAAACGTGCTCGCGAACTGAACCGAGTGGTTATTACCGCCACGCAAATGATGGAATCGATGATTGAAAACCCGATTCCTACCCGTGCGGAAGTATTTGATGTGGCCAATGCCGTGGTTGATGGCACCGACGCCATCATGCTCTCAGCGGAAACTGCGACCGGCAAACATCCGATCAAAGCGGTCGAAGCCATGGACAGAATTTGCCGGGAAACGGAAAAACAACCCAGTGTACGGATTTCCGATCACCGCATGACCAGTCAGTTCGAGCGGGTTGACGAGGCGATAGCCATGTCGGCCATGTACATGGCCAATCATACTCCGATCAATGGCATTGCCGCGTTGACAGAATCGGGGTCCACGCCGCTGTGGATGTCGCGCATCAGCTCAGCGATTCCAATTTTTGCCTTTAGCGCCCATGAAAAAACGCTAGGTCGGGTCACTTTGTATCGCGGCGTGTTTCCGTTTTATTTTCATCACCACCTGGAAACGAACGATCACAATGAAATCGTGAAACACATCCTGAGCACCTTGCGCCGTCGCCATCAAGCGCATCTTAATGAAAAGTTCATTATTACCAATGGCGATCTGAATGGTGTTGAAGGCGGCACCAATGCCTTGAAAGTGGTCACCGTACTGGATGACTAAGATCGATGCCTGCATCGGTAGTCTCTTAAAGCCAGGCTTTTGCCTGGCTTTTTTATGCTGCGTCCGGCAAGACGCGTCTTGCTGGAATGTTGGTCAAACTCAGGTCAAGCCATGGCGCCGGCGCCAGAACAGAAGCCTGGGTTCTATTAAACTTTAACAACGCAAGCCAAAAACCATGATTATGAACAAAAAACTCCGTCTATTCGCTGCACTGGTCACAGGTATGCTGACTGTTGCCGCCCATGCCGAACCCTTCAGCCAGCGTCAGGATGTGCAACAATTCATCACCGAACTGGCCAAGGAACAGCAGTTCGATCGTGACTATTTACAACAGATCATGGCCAGTGTGCAGCCTCAGGAAAAGATTATCGAGGCGATCACCCGCCCAGCCGAGGCCATGACCTGGGCGCGCTATCGAGCCATTTTCATGACCAATGCGCGCATTCAGGCGGGGCGCAAATTCATGGCCGAGCACGCTAAAGTGCTGGATGAACTTGAGCAACGCACCGGCGTGCCCAAAACCATTATGACCGCCATTTTGGGTGTGGAAACATTTTACGGACAACGCACCGGCAGTTATCGGGTGCTCGATGCCTTGGCTACTTTAGGCTTTGATTACCCGAAGCGCAGTGAATTTTTCCGTAGCGAACTAAAACACTTCTTACGCCTGGCGCGACAACAAAAGCTCGACCCTCGCGAACCGAAAGGCTCCTATGCCGGCGCCATGGGACTGCCGCAGTTCATGCCCTCCAGTTATTTAGCTTATGCCGCCGATTATGAGGGCGACGGCCATAAAGATATTTGGCATAATCCAGCCGATGCCGCCGCCAGTATCGCCAACTATCTTAAAGTACATCATTGGCAAGCAGGCCAGGATATCGCTTTCCTGGTCAAGCCCAAAGGCGACGCCTATCAAAAACAGCTCAGCAAAACGGTCAAGCCTAATCTGTCGCTCAGCCAGGTGCGTGGCTTGCAAATAGCCATTCCCGAGGGCTTACCTGCGGATACACAAGCCAGCCTGCTGAGTTTAGATGGTGCTGGCGGTGAGGAAGTATGGCTGACTTTGGAGAATTTCTATGTCATCACGCGCTACAACCATAGCCCACTTTATGCCATGGCGGTGTTCCAGCTCAGTCGGGCGCTGGCCGGTTCTTAATCTGCTATGGCTGGCGAGCATGATTATGCTCGTCAGTTGCAGCACCGGGCGCAGCCCGGTGGATGGCCCGCCTGAGCGCCTGCCGGTTGATATCGATCAAATTCCCGATGCCGTTCCACGCCATGAACCGCGCACGCGGGCGGGCAATCCAAAGCAATATCAAGTGTTTGGCAAAACCTATCACGTTTTGCCCAGCAGCTCAGGTTATGTCGAGCAAGGCCGGGCCTCCTGGTATGGCAAGGGCTTTCATGGCAAGAGCACAGCCAATGGCGAACGCTATGACATGTTCAAAATGACGGCGGCGCACAAAACCTTGCCCATTCCCAGCTATGTAGAAGTCATTAACTTGGAAAATGGTCGCCGCGTCGTGGTCAGAATCAACGACCGCGGGCCGTTTCACGATGGACGCGTGATTGATTTATCTTATGTCGCGGCCCTGAAATTGGGCATTACCCAAGCAGGTACCGGTCGCGTGCGTGTACGCGCCCTGGAACCTGGGGATACACCCGTGCAACAAAAGCCGGAAGAACACTGGGCGGCTGGCGTTTATGTGCAGTTAGGAGCCTTTCAACAACGTGCTAACGCAGAGCGGTTCCTCACCCGATTCAATCACCTCCCGCTCAACAAACTGCGCATTAACCATGAACCCGACTCAGGCTGGCATAAAGTGCAAGCCGGGCCATTATCCACTCACGAAGCCGATGCACTGGTGGCCCGCTTATCGAGCTATGGACTGCGCCCGCTGATCGTGCCGGTGAACGCCTATTGAAGGCTCTGGGCATATAACCATTGCCGTCTCGCCCGTGTGACCTAAAACAATACTCAGACACCCGGGCGCCCATCCGCAACTCATCATACAACTGAAAAACACCGGTATGACCGATGGATATTGAGCAAACATTTCATCACTAATGGCCGCCGCGCTCGGCTTAGTCGCCCTTTATGCCATCGGTTACAACGGGTATCACAAATAAAGGGGATGTGTTCAATAGGACACTCACCCTCCTTCACCTCATCAACGCTCAGGGTTTCACCCCCGTGTTGTAAACGTTCACAGCATCAGTCGGTCGGTAGCGAATGATCAGTGGGAATCAATGCAGCCCTTGTGTAGGGTACACGCGCTATCGCGCTTTACCCAAGCCAAGAAACTTAGCGTAGTGCCCAACACAGGCGCCGGCATTGGTTGGGCGAGCTTGTTACCTTGCCAAGCCTACAAAAGGCGCAAGACTGCCTTTCCACGCGGGAGCGTGGAAACGAGACATGGGATTATTTCAGGAGGAGAGTTTCAAGCCCGACCGGTCGGGATTCCTTATGCAGATCATGCCTTTACAAGTCATTGAAAAATAACCGCGTAATGGCCTTGAAATTCGCGACCTCCGGCTGAAACTGTGGATAACTTCGGTTTTTCCGGGAGGTCGCGAATGGATTATAAAAAATGCGTGATGGAGGCGCGGAACAGTTCCTGAATATCGCACACCAACGCTTCATAACGGCCATTAGGCTCATGCAGAAAGCCCAGGGAGGGATTTAAGCCTTCGCCGCGCACCTGGGCGTTGATGCGGCAGAACAATACGTGATAACCCAGATTAAGCAGAGAATTGATGCGGGCGGCGCTTGCGGCCTTGCCAGGTAAATCCGGGGGCTTTGATTTCCAGCGCCAGCCGGGCAAACAACATGCGAGCGGCGGCGCCTTCCAGGCCGCGCACGGTGTCGCTGTCGGGCGCGCTCCAGATGTCGGCAACGCTGGTTTTGAGTTTGTCGATCAAAGTCTGGTCGCCGGGTTGATAGCGTTGCTGTAATAAGGCGCGGTAGTTATCAAGCTTGCCGGCGGCCAGCAGTTTGGCGATGCGCAGGCGCTCGGCCTGGCCCAGTTGGGCGTAACTTTGGGCATGGCGATGGGCGCGGTCATAGGCGCTGAAACTCTGCTGCGCCAGGGTGGAGACATGGCGGCCATTGCCTTGGGTCAGCACGATGGCAATGTCGGCCAGGGCGGCCTGCGTGGCTAGTTGCGAGGACCAGACGCAGGGCGCCAACACGATGATGTCGCGAATACGCGCCATCGGTATTTGCGCCAACATCTCGCCATGGCGGCGAATTTCCAGGGCATTGTTGGCGATACCCAGAAATACATACGGCTCGGTGATGAAAACCGGTTTGCGCGCAAGATCAGGATGGTCGGCTTTAACGCTTTGGCCATGCTGTTCACCACCGAAATGAATGCCCAAAAACACCAGGCCGTCGGCAATTTTGCGGATCGCGGTTTTGTCGAGGTTGAGCCTAAGTTCCCGCTCGGCCAGCGTGGTTTCAGCGGTTGCCAACATTTGCTCGGCCATGGCCCGGCCACGGGTGAGGATAGCGCGGTGACCGTGGTATTCAGGCCGGCTAATTCGGTCATACCTTTCATCAAGGCTTCGAATACCGCCAAGGGATGCGCGCCCCGGCTTTTGGGTGGCCGGGTTTGTTGCAGCGTCAGGGTGAAACACTGCGCATGTTTGCTGTGCGCCATGAGCACGCTCTCCTTAACCTGCATGAGGGTGTGATAAAAGTCGGAATAACAGCGTAGCCTGGATGGAGCAAAGTGTAATCTAAAGACCTTGTATGTCATTCCCGTATTCCGCGTCGCTTCATACGGGCTACATTTTCACTTTTACGACAACTTCTTTTACGGCGGGAAACGCAGGCATGACCTGCAGGATGACGGCATTCATTTCAAGGTCAGTGTGGGCTGGTTTTGAACCACATTCGATTGCCGGCCACGCGCTTTAGAAAAAATCATCAATCCACAGCACGACCATGCTCGGCCTGGATATGCCGAGCATTGTTGCCTTCAATCCGGTTGATGGCTTCGATTTGTTCCGGGGATGCGGTCAGAATGGTTTTCAGCACCAGCCATTCCACCGATTCAGTATACGGCGGCGTGGTCAGTGAGCCTTGGTAGTGGTAATAGCGATTGAAGTCTTCCGGCATGGATGCCAGGAATAAATCATGCAAATGCACCGAATCGTGCAGGATGGGCTGAGTGTGTTGGGCTTGCTGCGGGGTATTGTTGAGAACTTCTTGAATGAAGGCGTTGGATGCACCCATTTTGAACAACACCGCGATAACCAGATAGCGCGGGGGCTGAGCAGGCTGTTCAGGCGCTTGATAACTGACCAGGTGCATTTCCATGGGATAGGTAACGCCGTCAATCAGGTGTTCTGCGGGGGTGTGAAAATGCAGTTGTTTGAACGCATAACGCTGATCGTCAAATTGAATGTCACTGCCCGGGGTGAAATCGACTTGCACGGTGTGGCCGAGATTTTCCACGGCGCGGAAATGATCGTTAAAGTGTAAATGCACCCGGTGCTGCCTGGGCGTTTCAAGATGTGCGGATAAGATGTTGATCGGCGATTGGATCAAGCCGTGATCCAGGCCGGGCAGGGTATAAAATGCGTCGTCATGCCCCGGCTGCGTGGTGGTGCCGGCACAGGCGGAGAGTAGTAGGCACAAGGGGAGTGAGCGGTTCATTTTAGTCATGAGTGTGTCCGTTGGTTGGTATCCGCCAGCAATCGGGGCACCCGCTGGCATAGCTGCGTTATAATGCCCGTCATCTTAAGATTTTACGCTTATCTCATAAGGATTTTTCGTCATGTCCCACCAATCCGAATTGATCGCCACCGATATCAATGCTTACCTCGCCCAACATGAACGCAAGGAATTACTCAGGTTTTTGACCTGTGGCAGCGTCGATGACGGCAAAAGCACCTTGATTGGCCGTCTGCTGCATGATTCAAAAATGATTTATGAAGATCAGCTGGCGGCGATTCAACGCGACAGCCTGAAATCCGGCACCACCGGCGCCGGTGAAGTCGATCTGGCCTTGCTGGTGGACGGCTTGCAGGCTGAGCGCGAGCAGGGCATTACTATCGATGTCGCCTATCGCTATTTTTCCACTGCTACGCGTAAATTCATTATTGCCGACACGCCAGGGCACGAGCAATACACCCGCAACATGGCCACCGGCGCTTCGACCTGCGATCTGGCGGTGATTTTGATCGACGCCCGCCATGGCGTACAAACGCAAACCCGAAGGCACAGCTTCATCGCGTCCTTACTGGGCATTAAACGCATTGTGGTGGCGATCAATAAAATGGATCTGGTCGATTTCAGCGAAGATCGCTTCAACGCTATCAGACAGGATTATCTGGATTTTGCCGCCGGCTTGAATTTCAGTGATATTCGCTGTATTCCGATGTCGGCGCTGAAAGGCGATAACGTGGTTAACGCCAGCCCTAACATGCCTTGGTTCAGTGGCGAACCGTTAATGGACTGGCTGAACAAAGTACCTATCGCTCAGGATAAAAATTTTGCCGATGCCCGCTTGCCGGTGCAATACGTTAACCGGCCTAATCTCAACTTTCGCGGCTTTTGCGGCACCATCGCTTCCGGCGTATTCCATAAGGGCGATGCCATCACCGCATTGCCTTCCGGCAAAACCAGTACCATTAAAAGCATTGTCACCTATGAAGGCGAGCTGGAGCAAGCATTCGCGCCGATGGCGGTGACCTTGACCTTGAATGATGAAATCGACATTTCCCGGGGCGATCTGTTGATCGGAGCACAGCAACATCCGCCGCTGGTGGCCGACCGGTTTCGCGCTAAGCTGGTGTGGATGAACGAAAAAGCCATGGTGCCGGGGCGGCAATATCTGATTAAACTGGCCACGCGCACGGTACCCGGTTCGATTGCCAGCATTCACCACCGCATCGATGTCAACACCCTGGAACACCATGAAGCCACAGAGCTTAAGCTCAATGAAATCGGTTTGTGCTCGGTCTCGTTGACCGCCCCGGTGGTGTTCGACCCTTATAGCCTGATCAAGCATACCGGGGCCTTCATTCTGATCGATAAGATCAGCCATATCACCGTGGGCGCCGGCATGATCGAGGGCAGCGACGAAGAGCGGGGGTTGCCACCGGTCACCCGTGCCGAACGGGCGGCGCGGTTCGGCCAGAAAGCGCAGATTGTCATACTGACCGGCGACCAGGCCGAAGCCAGAGCCATGCAACTGGAACGCAAATTATTCGACAACGGTCATGCTGCGGTGGTGTTGTCGGCCACCAGTCAAGCGTTGGCACATGTTTGCCAGACCTTGACCCATGCCGGCTTGTTGGTGATTTGCCATGGTACGGACACCGAGCAAACGGCGCTGACCTTGGCCGATTGGACTTTTAACGCCGATAGCCAAGGCACGGATGCCGTGCTGGCGGAACTAAAACAACATCAAATTATTTTTTAAGCGGCCAGGAGCCTGACTCATGAGCAAAATCCGCGTCAACCAGCCAATTGTTGAATTGGACGGCGATGAAATGACCCGCGTCATCTGGCGCTTCATCAAACAGGAATTGATTCTTCCTTTTCTGGATTTGCCCATCGAGTATTACGACCTGGGCATGGAAAATCGTGATGCCACCGATGACCGCATCACCATCGAAGCGGCGGAGGCAATCAAAAAACATGGCGTCGGCATTAAATGCGCAACCATCACACCGGATGAAGCGCGTGTTGAAGAATTTGGCTTAAAAGCCATGTATCGCTCGCCCAACGGCACAATTCGCAATATTCTGGGCGGTACGGTGTTTCGCGAACCTATCGTCTGCCGCAACGTTCCGCGCTTGGTGCCCAATTGGACGCAACCAATTTGCATCGGCAGGCATGCTTTCGGCGACCAATACCGGGCCACCGATTTTGTCACCAAAGGGCCGGGGCGCTTGGAAATTCGTTACACGCCTGATGATGGCAGCGAAGCAATCGTGCGCGAGGTCTATCATTTCGAGGACGATGGCATCGCCCTGGCCATGTATAACACCGATGCATCGATCAAGGGTTTTGCCCGCAGCTGTTTCAACATGGCTCTGGACAAAGGCTGGCCGCTGTATCTGTCCACCAAAAACACCATTCTGAAAGCCTATGATGGCCGCTTCAAGGATTTGTTCGAAGACATCTATCAAACGGAATTCCGGGAACGTTTCGAGGCGGCCGGTTTGACTTACGAGCATAAATTGATCGATGACATGGTGGCGCAGGCGTTGAAATGGTCCGGCGGTTTTGTTTGGGCTTGTAAAAATTACGACGGCGACGTGCAATCGGATACCGTCGCTCAGGGGTTCGGTTCCTTGGGGCTGATGACCTCGACCCTGGTAACGCCCGATGGCAGGACGCTAGAGGCCGAAGCCGCGCACGGTACAGTCACCCGGCATTACCGGCTGCATCAACAAGGCCAAAAAACCTCCACCAACCCCATTGCCTCGATTTTCGCCTGGACACGGGGACTTGCGTTTCGCGCCAAGCTGGACGACAACGCCGCACTGCAAGCGTTCTGCCAAAACCTGGAGCAGGTTTGCATCGACACCGTCGAAGCCGGCCAGATGACCAAAGACCTGGCCGTATGTTGTAAAGGCAGCGCCGTAACCGAAGACGATTATCTGACCACGGAAGCGTTTCTGCAGGCGCTCAAGACACGTCTGGAACAAAGTCTGGCAGCCTGGTAAGTTGGGCAAAGTACGCCAGCGCCCAACACAGGCGCTGACCCGGTAAATTCAAGCGCTCATAGCTGTCGATACGTTATAATCAAGGGTTTTGCGACGGCACTAAAGCATCCGGCTTTGCGTGCCCGTCTACTGATAACCTCCTCCACTCCAACTGACCTGTGGCTCAACACTTATGACCAAAAAAGTTGTACTGGCCTATTCCGGGGGGCTTGATACCTCGGTAATTCTGAAATGGCTGCAAGATGTCCATGATGCTGAAGTCGTTACCTTCACGGCCGATATTGGCCAGGAAGGTGAAGTAGAACCGGCGCGCGCCAAAGCCGAAGCGCTGGGTATCAAGGAAATCTATATCGAGGATTTACGCGAAGAGTTTGCTCGCGACTATGTCTTCCCCATGTTTCGTGCCAACGCCATTTACGAAGGCGAATATCTGTTAGGCACCTCTATCGCCCGACCACTGATCGCCAAACGGCTGATTGCCATCGCTAACGAAACCGGTGCCGAAGCCATTTCTCATGGCGCTACGGGCAAGGGCAATGATCAGGTTCGTTTTGAACTGGGCGCTTATGCACTGCGTCCGGACATTAAAATCATCGCGCCCTGGCGCGAATGGGACCTGACGTCCCGGGAAAAATTACTGGACTATGCCGAACAACATGGCATTGCTGTGGAAATGAAACGCAAGGGCGCATCGCCGTATTCCATGGATGCCAATCTGCTACATATTTCTTATGAAGGCGGTATTCTGGAAGACCCTTGGGCCGAGCCTGAAGAAAGCATGTGGCGCTGGAGCGTCGCGCCTGAGGCGGCACCGGATCAACCGACGTATGTGGAGCTGAGTTATCAACAAGGCGATATTGTTGCCATCGACGGCCAGGCCATGAGCCCCGCTCAAGTCATGTTGAAACTGAATCAACTGGCGGGCGCTAATGGCATTGGCCGTCTGGATATTGTTGAAAATCGCTATGTCGGCATGAAATCTCGCGGCTGTTACGAAACACCTGCCGGAACGGTGATGCTGAAAGCGCATCGCGCCATTGAATCACTGACCCTTGACCGGGAAGTGGCGCATCTTAAAGATGAATTGATGCCTCGCTATGCCACTTTGATTTACAACGGCTATTGGTGGAGCCCTGAGCGGGTCATGTTGCAGCAGATGATCGATCAATCCCAGCAACGGGTCAATGGCGAGGTGCGCGTCAAGCTCTACAAAGGCGCGGTCAGCGTGGTGGGACGCAAATCGGCAGACAGCCTGTTCGATACCGAAATCGCCACGTTCGAGGATGATGCCGGCGCGTACAATCAAAAAGACGCCGAAGGCTTTATTCGCCTGAATGCCTTGCGGTTACGGTTGGCGGCACTGAAGCAACATTGAGCGCTGCAAT
This sequence comes from Methylococcales bacterium, assembly GCA_032251045.1. Lineage (GTDB taxonomy): Bacteria > Pseudomonadota > Gammaproteobacteria > Methylococcales > Methylomonadaceae > JAVVEW01. The sequence continues at coordinate 13,723 of JAVVEW010000011.1, read as the reverse complement.
TGACTTTTAACCGGTTATAATGCTAACCCCTGCTCGACCGGGTACCTACCATGAACCGAAAACACGACACCGAACACCGCTCACGATTGGCCATCATTCCCGCACCTGCTCGGGATCAAGCATTGATAAAAGTCAATCGCTTTTTACTGCACCTGGTACTCGCCTTGACGGTTGCGGTATTCGCGCTCGGTTTTTGGGCGCTGCCCTCGGGCGATTGGATCACGTCGCTAAAACCTGCCGACTATACCCATGCCTACCGGGCGCAGATGAACCCTGTGGTGGCTTCGGAACTGGACGCCTTGAAAACGCAAATGGTCGGGCTGGTCAGTGGCTCGATTGAAAGCAAGCTCAAAGTGCTTGAGCAAAGCATCCGATTAGGTCACCAGGATTACACCTTGAGTACGCTGGAAGGGTTGCGTTCAGACGTGCAAATCCTGAAAAGTTATTCAGAAAGCGCACAGCAAGCCCGCCAGGCCGTGATTAACGAACAGGTGCTGGCGGAAATGTCGCATCTGAAACGGCTGATTTACTGGACGCTGGCATCCTGTGGCCTGATGCTGGCCGCAGCTGCCGGCGTATGGTTTCACCAGCATCGCCGACTACCCGCACAGTTATCGAAACGCCTGTTAGGCAAACACTAAAACCACTCCCAACAACGCCGCACCCAGCAAGGGCGCGGCTACTCTCAAGGCCAGATTGAGCCCACCCACACTGCTCGCCAGCCCGGCCTTGACCACGCTGTTAGTCGCCGCTGCCAACACACACGCTTTTACAAAAACATCTGCCGACAGTGATTCCCTGGCCATGGCAATCAACGACAAGACCACGGCATCGACATCGGCAACGCCGGATACTGTCGCCAGGGTAAACAACCCCGCATCGCCAAAAGTCTCCCGCAAAAACGCGCCCAACACAGTCACCAGCATCAGCAGCAGCCCAAAACCGATGGCGGTGACCAGCTCCAGCGGATTTTTCACCATCGACGCAACCGGCATCGCCGGCTCCTCGCCATGACGCCAATAGAACAGAATTGGCGCATACGTCAACAGCGCCATGGCGCTGACCGGCAACCACAAATCCGCCAACAAACGGTCATGCAATAACGCCACCACCAACATCATGCGCAGATACATGGTGCCGCAGGCCAGTAAAATACCGCTGGCAATGGCACCTTGCAGACGCGGCAGCTTTTTGCCCAAACGCGACAAATGCAAGGTCACCGCCGTTGAAGAAGCCAGCCCTCCAAACAAACCGGTAGCCAACAGACCGCGCCGGGCGCCGATGATACGAATGGCAAAATAACCGGCGAAAGAAATCAACGCGATAATGACCACCATCCACCAGATCCGGTAAGGATTGAGTATTTGCCAGGGGCCATAGCCCTGGTTGGGCAGCAGCGGTAGCATCACCACGGAAATCAACAATAACTGAATGCCGGCGCTAAGCTCCTGCCGTTCCAGACCATGCAGCCAATGATGTAAGGTCGGCTTGTAGCTTAAAATCAGCAGGCCAATCACCGCACTGGTGGACGCGGCCAGCGCGTGTCCATGCACCGCCAAGCCACCGAGCACAAACACCAAAAGCGCCGCCACCAGCGTGGTCAGGCTGCGATCCTGGTCAAGCGGACTGGCCAGATAGCCGGCAATCAACAGCGCACACACGCCAAGAAAGCTTATGCCAACCATCCAGCCACCTAAATGGCTGGCCAACAACGTAGCACCACCACCTAACAAGCCCAGCAAGGCGAAGGTGCGCACGCCCGCCAGCCGCTGACCCTCCGGCATGTCGCGATCCTGCCAGCCGCGCTCAATGCCGATCACCAAGCCAATTGCCAGCGCCAGCAGTAAGTGCATCAAGGTATCGACAGGATCAACGGCCATGGCAAATTCCATCGGTAGACTCTCCGGGATAATAGTGAGCGGCTGTTGGCAAATACACCTCCGAAAGGCCACAGCTCAGCGCTTTTTTTGCAACAGCAGGCAATAGAGTTTTATTCGAAAAACCCTATGCTCCGAGCCACTGATCACTCAAAACAGACCGGCGTGTGGAATACCACGCCGTTTACGACACATCAAGCTTCAGTATCGCGATAAAACAGCAGATCAAAAACCTCATGACCCAGCGTTAAGCCACGGCGCTCGAATTTGGTCAAAGGCCGCCAATCCGGTTTGATCGTAAAACCGCCATTCGGATTGGCATTGCTAAAGCGCTGATCGGCGGCCAACCGTTCCAGCATCCAGTCGGCATAAGGGCGCCAGTCGGTGGCGGCATGAAAATAGCCGCTGGGTTTAAGCTTATCGGCCAACAATGAAAGAAACCCAGGATTGACGATGCGGCGCTTGTGATGTCGTGCTTTTGGCCACGGGTCGGGAAAAAACAAGTGCACGCCGTCAAGGCTGGCCGGTGCCAAGGCCTGGCCCAGCACCTCCATGGCGTCGTGTCGGAAAATGCGCACATTGTCCAGTTCCCGCTGCGCTAAAAGCTGCAACACATGGCCCACACCCGGACCATGCACTTCAATGCCGATGAAATTGGCCTCGGGGCGTTGTCCAGCCATTTGCGCCAACGCCTCGCCATTGCCAAAGCCAATTTCCACCAACAAGGGTCGGCTCAGATCCAGCCCGCTATCGGCAATGGCATTTGGCCCAGGTTCCAGGCCAAAACGTGGCCATAAGTCAGCCAGCGCTTTTTGCTGGCCAGGGGTCAGACGGCCCTGGCGCAGGGTGAAGCTGCGAATGGCGCGGTGTTGCCGTTCGGACATTACAAAAACAGGCCGTCAATGGGCGAAGAGGCGGATGCGAAGCGCTTTCTGGGCATTCTGCCGGCGCGGTAAGCCAGGCGTCCTGCGGCGATGCCCAGTTTCATGGCTTCGGCCATCAGCACCGGGTTTTTCGCTTCGGCGATGGCGGTATTCATCAACACGCCATCACAGCCCAGCTCCATGGCCATTGCGGCATCGGACGCGGTGCCGACGCCGGCATCGACCAGAATCGGCACTTTGGCGTTTTCGATGATGGTTAAAAGGTTATAAGGATTGCGAATGCCCAGGCCCGAGCCGATTGGCGCGGCCAGCGGCATCACCGCAACACAGCCAATCTGTTCCAGGCGCTTGGCGGCGATAGGGTCGTCGTTGGTGTAAACCATCACTTCAAAACCTTCCTTGACCAGTACCTCGGCAGCCTTGTAGGTTTCGGCGACATCCGGGAACAGGGTTTTCTGGTCGGCCAACACTTCCAGCTTGACCAGCGTATGCCCGTCCAACAGCTCCCGTGCCAGCCGACAGGTGCGCAACGCATCTTCGGCGGTGTAACAACCGGCGGTATTCGGCAGAATGGTGAATTCATCCGGCGGAATTACCTCCAGCAGATTTGGCTCGCCCGGATTCTGACCGATGTTACTGCGGCGAATGGCAACGGTGACGATCTCGGCGCCACTGGCGACAATGGCCGTGCGAGTTTCGGCCAGGTCTTTATATTTTCCGGTACCCACCAACAGCCTGGAATGAAAGGTTCGCCCGGCCACGGTGAAGCTGTCGTCCGCCTGACCGCCACCGATGGCGCGCACGATTTCCAGTTTATCGCCTTCTTTCAAGATATGGTTTGGGTATTGTCCGTGTGGGATGATGTCAAGGTTCAGTTCCACGGCGATACGTTGCCCGGTCAGGCCCAGCTCGGTAACCGCATCGGCCACAGTACTGCCTTGTTCAAGATTTTTTGGTTCGCCGTTAATCCATAATTGCATAGCATTCTCCTGGTTAAAGTGCGGCCTGGCGGCGTTGGCGCACTGCCGCAGCCAAGGTGTGCAACAGCTTTTCGCTATCTTCCCAACCCAGGCAGGCATCGGTAATGCTTTGGCCGTAAACCGGCGCTTGACCCGGTTTAACATCCTGACGACCGGCTTTCAGGTGACTTTCAATCATCACGCCGACAATACGGCGATCACCCTGGCTGATTTGCGCGCCAACATCCTCGCCCACCAGCAGTTGCCGCTGATATTGTTTCAGGCTGTTGGCATGACTGAAATCGATCATGATATTGGCCGGCAGATTCGCAGCCTCCAGCGCTTCGGCGACATGCTCGACGCTGACGGCATCATAATTGGGTTTATCATGCCCGCCCCGCAAAATGATATGGGCGTCTTCGTTGCCTTTGGTGGAAAAAATCGCCGAATGGCCTTGTTTGGTCACTGACAGAAAGTGATGCGGACTCATCGCCGCACCAATCGCGTCGATGGCGATTTTCACCGAGCCATCGGTGGCGTTCTTGAAACCCACCGCACAGGATAAGCCCGATGCCAGCTCCCGATGTACCTGGCTTTCCGTGGTGCGAGCGCCAATCGCACCCCAGGAAATCAGGTCGGAGACATATTGCGGCGTGATCAAATCCAGGTATTCGGTAGCCGCTGGCATACCTAGGTCATTCAAGTTACTTAACACGGTACGAGCTATGTTCAGCCCCTTATTGATATCAAAGCTGCCATCCAGATCAGGGTCGTTAATCAAACCTTTCCAGCCCACGGTAGTACGCGGTTTTTCAAAATAAACACGCATGACAATCAGCAGATCATCGACCAGCGCTTGTTTGGTCGCCAACAATTTACGACCATAGTCCACAGCCGCTTTCGGGTCGTGAATGGAACAGGGGCCAATAATCACCAGCAAGCGATCATCAGCACCGGTCAGCAATTGGTGAATTTCATGGCGCGTTTGCACGACAGTATGTGCGGCTTGTTCGGTAACGGGGATTTTTTGATGTAAATCCACAGGTGGCGCGACTTCTTTCATCGCCGTGATTCTAAGATCGTCTGTATTCACTGCGTTTTCCCTACAAAGGTACGATTGAAAGGCGTTATTTTACCGTTTTCTCAACGCTCAAGGTAACTACTCAATTCTTGTGTCTGCAATGTTCATTGACAATCATGCCCATGTCACAGCTGCTCAGGTAGGCAGAAATTTACGATGGGTATGAATCGACATCAAAATGCCAAAGCCTGCCATTAATGTGACCATGGAAGTCCCGCCATAACTGACCAGCGGCAACGGTACACCCACCACTGGCAAAATACCGATCACCATGCCAATGTTAACGAACAAATATACAAAAAAGGTGAGACCTAAACTCCCAGCCAGCAAACGGCTGTAACTGTCTTGCGCTTGGGTGGCGATATACAGGCTGCGACCAATCAGAAACACATAAATCAGCAACAAACCGATACAACCTAGCAAACCAAACTCTTCAGCAAATACGGCAAAAATAAAATCGGTGGAACTTTCCGGCAAAAAGTCCAGCTTTGCCTGCGTACTCCCCAACCAGCCTTTGCCATAAATTCCCCCCGATCCAATGGCGATTTTAGATTGAATAATGTGATAACCACGCCCCATGGGATCGGCTTCAGGGTTTAGCAACATCAACACTCTATCGCGCTGATAGTCGTGCATGAAATGCCATAACAGCGGTAACAAGGCAGCAACGCCAAGCAAGCCACTGATGATATAACGCCAGGATAAACCAGCCAGATACAGTACCGCAGCGCCAGAACTGGCCACCAGAATCGACGTGCCAAGGTCGGGTTGTTTGGCAATCAGCACGACCGGCGCCAAAATCAGCGCACAGGCCAGGACAATGGTTTTGAATCCTGGTGGTATACTGCGGTCTGATAAATACCAGGCAATCATCATGGGCGTAGTTAACTTGGTCATTTCCGAGGGTTGGAAACGAAAAAAGCCTAAATCCAGCCAGCGTTGTGCGCCTTTGCCAATTTCCCCCATCACCATCACCGCCAGCAACAGCAGCAAACCAATACTGTACAACGGCAGGGAATAGCGCTGAAAATGCTGTGGGTTGATATGCGCCAAAACAATCATCACCCCGAAGGCAATGGTCATGCGGATGCCTTGCTTGAGCAGCAACGACCATTCCTGGTTCCCGGTACTGTACAGAACAATCAAACTAGCTCCTGTTATCAGCAGCAAGCCGATAAACAGCGGTATATCGATATGCAGGCGTTTGAGAATCCGCGCAATCAGCGATGGACTTTCAAGTTGTTCGCTACGGAATTCGACTGTCATCATGAGCCTCGTGAAGATATTGACGAATCACCTTAGCGGCAATGGGTGCTGCGACCGAACCACCATGACTGCCGTTTTCAGCAATCACGGCAACTGCGATTTCAGGGTCGTCTGCGGGTGCAAAAGCAATGAACAAGGCGTGATCGCGTAACTTGAAGGCAATCTGACTTTCGTCGTAACGCTCCTCCTGTTTCACCGAAAACACCTGCGCGGTTCCGGTTTTACCTCCGATCTGATAAGGAATGCCTGATGCGATACGCTTGGCCGTGCCGCGAGGTGAATGCACCACTTTCACCATGCTGGTCAGAATATTGCTGACATTGTTAGCATCCAGTTGCAGATTCTCAGCCTCCGGCAGGCTGACCGGTATGCGTTCGGTCTTGTTTTGTTTGAACGCCAGCAAATGTGGCGACACCACTTGCCCTCGATTGGCCAAGGTTGCCGTGGCACGCGCCAACTGCAGCGGCGTGGCCTGCATATAGCCTTGGCCGATACCTGCGATTAACGTTTCCCCAGGGTACCAGGCCTGGTTACGTTGAACGCGCTTCCAGTCTTTAGACGGCAACAAGCCGTCCCGCTCACCCAGTAAATCGATACCACTGAGCTGTCCAAAACCCAAACGACCCAAGAACTGGTGAATACGGTCAATGCCTAATCCTAACGCCAGATCATAAAAATACACATCACAGGATTCGACAATGGCTTTGCCCATATCAACCGCACCATGGCCGCCGCGCTTCCAGTCACGGTATTTATGTTTAACATTAGGCAGTTGATAAAAGCCTGGGCAATACTTTTTTTGCTGGAAGTTGATCATCTGATATTCCAGCGCCGCCAGCCCCATGAACGGCTTGACCGTGGAACCCGGAGGGTATTGGCCTTTCAGCGCACGATTGAACAATGGCTGGCTGGCGGCGTTTTGCAGTTCTTGATAGGTGCTATACGGAATACCATGCACAAAAGGATTCGGGTCAAAACCCGGCCGGCTGACCAACACCAGAACGCCACCGGTTTTGATTTCAAGAGCCACCACCGCGCCGTTGTAAATATCCAAAGCGTCATAAGCGGTTTTCTGCAAATCAATATCCAGTGTCAGATGAATATCGGCGCCGGCCTCCGGCTCGTTGGTATACACCACGCTGATAGACCGACCCTGAGCATTGGTTTCAATTTCCGCATAACCGGCCTTGCCGTGCAAACTGGCTTCATAGGCCAGCTCGACGCCGACTTTGCCAACATACTGGGTACCACGATATTCCGACACCGGCAGACTTTTCAGCTCTTTTTCATTGATACGACCCACATAACCGACCACATGAGACGTTAATTCTTTGTATGGATAATGTCTGGCCAGTCGCGCCTTGATATCAACACCTGGAAAATAAGGACGCTGCACCGAAAACCGGGCCACCTGCTCGGGTGTCATTTTGGTCAGTAACGGCGTACTGGTAAAGGATCGTTCGCGCTGGCGTTGGCGATGATAAAGCGCTACGGTTTCATCGGGTATCGCCAGTAATTGCTGCAGCCTGGCAACCGTATCGGTCACGTCTTTAACATCTTCGGGAACAATTTCCAGCGTGTAAATGGGCACATTTTCGGCCAGAATTTTATTGTGGCGGTCATAAATCAAACCGCGTGTCGGGGGTAATGCGGCAATGCGGATGCGATTATTTTTAGCCAGTGAAGCGTAATGCTCATGGCCTACAATTTGTAGATAAACCAGCCGGGCAATCAAAACCAACACCAACAAGCTGGCACCCACCATGGCCATAATGCTGCGTCGGGCGAACAGTTTTATTTCTGCGGTAGCATCTTTGAGAGGAGAAGTCAGCGACATGATGACGTTAACGACGCAGCAACCGAATCGCTCGCAAGGTTGAATAGACCAAAGGCCATACCAACGTGCCGGTCACAGCTGACAGCCAATAGCGATAATCTAAAGGCACCCGGGTTTGGCTGCTTTCAATCCAAAATAAAAGCAATTTAGCCAGCAGCAAACATAGAAAAATAAAAAAACCCTGTTGCAAAATGGGAAATTGCCGCAAGCGCTTATGCAATTTCAAACAGACATAACTGATCAGAATGTACGGCAAAGCATGTTGGCCCAACATGCGCCCGGTCAACACATCGCTGTACAAGCCAATCAACCAGGCATGGCCAATGCCAACCCGTTCGGGCACCGCCAGTGTCCAATAAATCAATACTAATAACACCCAATCCGGGGTAAACGGCGCCATGACACCGGACCAGGGCGCAATATTCAAACTCATTGCCACCACCAGGGTCATCAAATAACGCCCGACGCCAAACGGCGCGGGTAACGGTAAGCTCATGGTATTTCAGGCAGGTAAAGTTTGGGTTCAGGCTCAGGCTCAGGCGGCGCGATGGCGATCGGTTGACGATCATTCCAAACCACCAGAACTTCACGACTGCGATCTAAATGGGCTTTTGGTTTTGCGGTCACCAAAGCAAAAGGCTTATTCTGTTGAATAGTGATGGAAGTGATCTCACCGACTGGATAGCCTTTTGGAAACACGCCGCCTAGACCTGAGGTGGTCAACAAGTCGCCGACACGAATGTCTGCATTGTTGGGTAAATAAGGCAATAATAATTCGTTGATTTTACCGTTACCGACCGCAACCGTGCGCAGGCTGTTGCGATTGACCTGCACAGGCAACGCATGACTGGGATCGGTGATCAGGATAACTTCGGCGCTAAAGGGCAAGGTACGGTAAATCTGGCCAAAAACGCCTTGTGCATCCAATACCGGCTGCCGGTCATGAATGCCAAAACGCTGCCCTTTATCGATAACCACGCGATGTTCGTAAGGTGCGAGATTGACGGACAGTAATTCGGCAACCAAAATCTGCTCGCCTAAGGTGAACGATTTTTCCAATAATGCACGCAGACGAATATTTTCACTCTCCAGTGCATCAAACTTGAGCATTTTGGTTTTGTTGATTAACAGCTCCTGTTTTAAGCGGGTGTTTTGTTCCGAGAGTTGGTAAATCGACCGCACAGATGCCAATAAGCGCCCCGCCTGGGCATAAGGCCAGTCGGTCAGCTCCTGTACCGGGTAGGTCAATACCGATACCGCCGAACGCAGCGGCGCTAAGCGATCGGTCTGATGTTCGGTAATCAGCATGGCCAACGACAAAATGCCCGTTATGAGCAAGCGCGTGTTGATCGAAGGGCCTGAGGCAAACAAAACGTTAATGACACAGCCTCCTCACCCGAAAGCTTATTCTAACGAGAATGTTGATACGCCTTTTGCGTCCAGAATTTCCAGAATCATGCCACCGCCGCGCGCCACGCACGTCAAAGGATCATCCGCCACATAAACCGGCAAGCCGGTTTCTTCGGCAATCAGTCTATCAATATCCTTCAGTAAAGCACCGCCACCGGTTAAATAAATACCCCGACTGGCGACATCGGCGCCCAATTCCGGCGGCGTTTGCTCCAGCGCGACTTTCACAGCACCCACAATACCGGACAACGGGTCTTGCAAGGCTTCCAGTATCTCATTGCTGTTCAGAGAAAAACTGCGCGGCACGCCTTCGGCCAGGTTACGCCCCTTGACCTCGATTTCCAGAACTTCACTGCCAGGATAAGCGCTGCCGATTTCGTATTTGATGCGTTCGGCGGTAGCCTCGCCGATCAGGGTGCCATAGTTACGGCGAACATAATTGATAATGGCTTCGTCAAAACGGTCACCGCCAATCCGAACCGATGCGGAATAAACAATGCCGTTCAGGGAAATCACCGCCACTTCCGAGGTACCGCCGCCGATATCCAGCACCATCGAGCCATGTGGCTCATCGACAGGAAGGCCGGCACCGATAGCCGCCGACATGGGTTCTTCGATCAGATACACCTCACGAGCACCCGCCATCGACGCCGATTCCCGTATCGCCCGGCGCTCGACCTGGGTCGATCCGCAAGGTACGCAGATCAAAATTCTGGGGCTAGGTCGCAATAAGCGATTTTCATGCACTTTATCAATAAAAAACCGCAACATGCGTTCGGTAACCGCAAAATCGGCAATCACCCCATCCTTGAGCGGACGAATCGCGGTAATGTTGCCCGGTGTACGACCGAGCATTTGTTTGGCCTCAGTGCCAACGGCGGCGATGGTCTTGTTACCACGCAATTTATCTTCCTTAATGGCGACGACCGAGGGTTCGTTAAGAACAATGCCTTTGCCTGGGATATAGATCAATGTGTTGGCTGTGCCCAGGTCGATAGACAGATCAGTTGAAAACAGCCCGCGAATGCGCTTGAACATGAGGATTTGCGTTCCTTGAGAAATTATAAAAATCAGGATACTTTATCAATCCTGTGGCTAATCCGGCAAGATATTCAGTATCATAGTTAACTTTTACCCATTTTGGAGGCTTCATGGCACTGACCACCGATGCCGTAAGCAAGATAGCGCATCTGGCCCGAGTGGCGATTGACGATGCGGAACTGGAAGGCTATCGACAGGATCTTTCCGCCATTTTAGACTGGGTAGCACAGCTTGATGCCGTGGCCACCGACCACGTTCAGCCGCTGGCTCACCCCCTGGAAGTGACACAACGATTGCGCGTCGACCAGGTTAGCGAGCACGACCAGCGCACCACCTTTCAAGCTATCGCGCCCGCCGTCGAACAAGGCCTATACCTGGTTCCCAAAGTCATCGATTAGTCAAAACAGCCTATGTATCATCAAACACTAGCGGAATTAAGCCAGCGCCTGGCAACAGGCGAGATCACCAGTGTCGAATTGACCCGGCACTTTCTCCAGCGCATGGCCGAACACTCGGCGCTGAACGCTTTTGTCACCGCAACCGAAACTCAGGCCCTGGCCCAAGCCGAAGCCGCCGACCGGCGCCGCGCTCAGGGACATAGTGGGCCGTTGACCGGCATTCCCATCGCGCACAAGGATATTTTCTGCACCCAAGGCGTTTTGACCTCCTGCGGCTCAAAAATGCTGGAAAATTTTATCGCACCTTACTCAGCCACCGTGGTTGAAAAACTGGAACAGGCCGGCATGGTGATGCTGGGCAAAACCAACATGGACGAATTTGCCATGGGTTCGTCCAACGAAACCAGCTTTTACGGCCCGGTGCAAAACCCCTGGCGGCAAAACGCGGTACCCGGCGGTTCCTCGGGCGGGTCGGCGGCGGCAGTGGCGGCACGCCTTGCGCCCTGCGCCACCGGCACCGATACCGGCGGCTCGATCCGCCAGCCAGCGGCGTTATGCGGCATCACCGGACTGAAACCCACCTATGGCCGGGTATCGCGTTGGGGCATGATTGCCTACGCCTCCAGCCTGGATCAAGGCGGCCCGATGACACAAACGGCCGAAGACGCGGCGCTGCTGCTGAATGTTATGGCCGGGTTTGATGAAAAAGACTCAACCAGCATTGATAAACCGGTGCCGGATTACAGCAAATCCTTGAATGATTCCCTACAAGGCCTGCGTATTGGCCTGCCCAAGGAATTTTTTGGCGAAGGCTTAAGTCCTGCCGTCAACGACCAGGTGCGCGCCGCGGTTGAAACACTCAAAGCCCAGGGCGCTGAAGTCAAAGACGTTTCCATTCCTTCACTGCCTTTGGCTATTCCAGCCTACTATCTGATCGCGCCCGCCGAAGCGTCAGCCAATCTGGCGCGTTACGATGGCGTGCGTTTTGGTCACCGCTGCCAGAACCCTTCAGACCTTACTGACCTTTACACCCGCTCTCGTGGTGAAGGGTTCGGCCAGGAAGTCAAACGCCGGATTCTGATCGGCAGTTACGCGCTGTCGGCGGGCTATTACGACGCTTATTACCTGAAAGCCCAGAAGGTTCGACGATTGTTAACCGAAGATTTCAAAAAAGCCTTGTCCGAGGTCGATGTCCTGGCCGGCCCGGTCACGCCGACCACCGCCTTTGGCCTGGGCGAGAAAACCGACGATCCGGTACACATGTATCTGTCCGATATCTATACCATCGCCATCAATCTGGCCGGTCTGCCGGCGTTGTCGATTCCGGTGGGTTTTGCAGACGGATTACCGGTCGGCATGCAGTTGATCGGCGACTATTTCAGCGAAGCGCGCTTGCTGAATGTCGGTCATCGATACCAGCAACTCACGGACTGGCATCGGGCGATGCCGACCGATTTTTCATGAACATAAGGCGAAACCCATCGTCAGTATTTTTCGAACGAACTCTAAGGAGCAAAACGCATGCAATGGGAATCGGTGATCGGCCTGGAAATTCACGTTCAATTGGCCACCCAATCGAAAATCTTCTCCGGCGCCGCCACCCGTTACGGCGCCGAGCCTAACACCCAGGCCTGCGCGGTGGATCTGGGCCTGCCTGGGGTGTTGCCGGTATTGAATGCCGAAGCCGTGCGCATGGCGGTACTGTTCGGCTTGGCGATCGATGCGGAAATCGCCCCTGTCTCGGTGTTCGCGCGCAAAAACTACTTTTACCCCGATCTGCCTAAAGGCTACCAAATCAGCCAATACGAACAGCCCATTGTCGGCCTGGGCCATCTGGATATCGAAGTCAATGGTCAGACAAAACGCATTGGCGTCACCCGTGCCCATTTAGAGGAAGACGCCGGCAAATCGCTGCACGAGGATTTTCACGGCCAGACCGGTATCGACCTGAATCGCGCCGGCACGCCGCTGCTTGAAGTCGTTTCCGAGCCGGAACTGCGCAGCGCCGTGGAAGCTGTGGCTTACATGCGTAAACTGCATGAATTGGTGCGTTACTTAAAGATTTGCGATGGCAATATGCAAGAAGGCTCGTTCCGCTGCGATGCCAATGTCTCGGTCCGGCGCAAAGGCGAAACTCGTCTCGGCACCCGCGCCGAAGTGAAAAACGTCAACTCGTTCAAATTCGTCGAAAAAGCCATCGATTATGAAATCGAACGGCAAATCGAGCTGATCGAATCGGGCGGCCAGGTGGTTCAGGAAACCCGTTTGTATGACCCTGATAAAGACCAGACCCGATCGATGCGCAGCAAGGAAGAAGCCAACGATTATCGCTATTTTCCCGACCCCGACCTGTTACCGGTCGCAATCAGCGAAGACTTCAAAGCGACCATCAAAAACACCCTGCCGGAGTTGCCGGACGCTAAACGGCAGCGTTTCAGCGAACAGTACGGTCTTGATGTAGACACCGTTCGCCAACTCACCGACAGCCGCGAATTGGCCGATTATTTTGAGCAAGCGGTGACCGAGGCCGGTTCCGGCCAGGCCAAGCTAGTCGCTAACTGGCTGACCGGGGAGCTGTTGGCCGCGCTCAACAAGGCTGGCGTGGAACTGGTGCAAGCGCCGCTCCAGGCTCGGCATTTGGGCGGTCTGGTCAAGCGCATTGCCGATAACACCGTGTCCGGCAAAATCGCCAAGCAGGTATTCGAAAAGATGTGGCAATCCGGTGATGACGCCGATGTCATTATCGAACGCGAAGGCTTAAAGCAAATGTCCGATACCGGCGCCATCGAGGCGATTGTTGACGAAATCATCGCCGCTAATCCTGCGCAAGTTGAACAATACCGCGCCGGCAAGGATAAGGTGTTTGGCTTTTTTGTCGGTCAGGTGATGAAAGCCACACAAGGCAAAGCGCCTCCGGGCGAGGTTAACCAACTGCTGAAAAGCAAACTCGGACAATAGGCAGGTTGCCGA
>JAVVEW010000119.1:0-507 GCA_032251045.1 Methylococcales bacterium | reverse complement strand
GACAGATAGGATAAACCTCATCTACGAGAATATGCTCCAGCTGTTCGACAGAATAGGGCGAGCTAGCAAGCAGCTTGACGCGCCATTCGCGCGACAGCGATGTATCGGTGTCCAAGAACAGACTCGACAGCGCGTCCCATACGGGCCGCCGATGCTCGAGTTCGTCTTCAGCCGGTGGCACCGTGTTCAAACGATTCACCTAACGCCCGCCATCACCGGTGACAAAACCGCAGCGAAGCGGAGGATTTGGCATCCGGTGCACGGCTTGGTTACACCTCACCTTGCTCAGTGAAGTTGATTAAAAACTTCAGGGTGTTGTTCAGCAATGCGTAAAAGAGCGACCGCTGGACCCTGTGGCTCCCTGCGCCCCTGCTCCCAATCCTGAAGAGTTCGCACGCTCACTCCCATGAGACCGGCAAACGCAGATTGCGACATGTTCAATTTCAGCCTGATCACTTTAGGCGGTGAGGGCTCTGATAGCTCATGGGTTCGGAGAGCCAATTTGCC
>JAVVEW010000118.1:0-510 GCA_032251045.1 Methylococcales bacterium | reverse complement strand
AGCTCGTTTATCGCTTGGTATATCCATAATTAATTCTTTTAAAGTGGTGTTTACGGGTACGATGCCTTGCGGATTAAATTGATCTCGATTCCCCACAATCCAAACCAATTCACTCCGGCTTCTGGAGCGTATCCAATGGCAGGCAACGGCGGTATTTTTGGTGGCGGTTTTTCTTAGCAAAGTTTTGACAGCGATTAGGCCGTCTTCAGTCATCACGGTTTGCCAGGTGCGGCTGCCGATGCGGTTGGCAAAAGCATCAAGCACTCGGCGGGTTCTGGCCAGTGCTTTTTTCTCGCATTCGGACACAAAAGTGACCATCATGGTGCGCCACCTTGCAAGCTGACTTGTTTGACGGTATCAAACATAAAATCCAGTGCTTTATGTTCTGTAAATTTTTGCAAGCATTGCTGGCGAAATTCCTGTTCGGTCATCTTTTCCTTAGCGCAAATAAATGCCCACGGCAGAATCAAAGCGTCTTTGATCAGATCTGCCACGTCAAATACCAAAGCG
>JAVVEW010000117.1:0-523 GCA_032251045.1 Methylococcales bacterium | reverse complement strand
CCGTGAAGCCGGGAAAAGGGGGGCTGGCCCGGCTGTTCGACGCGGCCGGCTACTCCGCCCGGGGCATCCGCGCGTGCTGGCGCCACGAGGCCGCATTTCGCCAGGAAGTGGCGCTGTTGATCGTACTGCTGCCGCTTTCTTTCCTGGTGGCGCGCTCGGTCGAGCAGTGGCTGCTTCTGACGCTGCCGCTGTTCCTGCTGCTGATCGTCGAGTTGCTGAACTCGGCAGTCGAAAACATCGTGGACCGCATCGGCCCCGAACATCACGAACTGTCCGGTCGGGCCAAGGACCTGGGCTCGGCGGCGGTACTGTTCAGCCTCGCGATGGCCGCAACCTCCTGGACCGCGATCACCTGGAAGAACTTCGGCGGGTAAGCCGTTCCCGGGTTACGACAGCCCCAGCCTGCGCCGTTCGCGGTGCAGGTGCACGAACCACAGCGTGCCGGCCAGCGTGAGCGCCAGCGGCAGCAACAAGGCATAGGCGCCCAGGCCGGCCTGGCGTGATTCGAGGTAACGCAGGAAGG
>JAVVEW010000116.1:0-523 GCA_032251045.1 Methylococcales bacterium | reverse complement strand
GGCGAGATTCAAGATGATGGCCAATTTTTCACCGTCTGGCAGACCAATACCGTGGTCAAAGGCGATGCCTGGTCCGATTATCTGCCGGAAAGCAAAGCTATCATCGCCGATTGGACGCCGCCGATCAGTTGCGGTAATTACAACACTGAAACCCGGAAATGCTCGGGGCAGAATTATTGACAGCGTTTCCGCGCTCCGCGTCCCTGGCTACCAGTGATGTAGGTCGGATAAGCGTTAAGCGCATCCGGCGAAACCGACCAGGTGTTAAGGTTTGATCGTATCGGCGCGTTAAGGTGGATCCGCTAACCGCTTGTCCACCCTACGAAATTTTTTCATCGTGTCCACGCTTTGCGTGGGCACGGCATGCCTTTACGCTCCGCGCTCCTGGCTACCAGGCGGGAGCGCTACAACGATGATTAGGAGACTCGATGACCGTAAAAGTTCTGCTCGGAACCCTGATGCTGCTGTGGCCCTGGCTGGCCATGGCGCAACCCGAGATGATCGATCCGGCATCGGCGGCGCC
>JAVVEW010000115.1:0-543 GCA_032251045.1 Methylococcales bacterium | reverse complement strand
TAAAAAACCGGGTAAAAATGTAGCCGGATTCAGCGGGGCAAATGAAGTTTGTGCGGGCGGGGAACACAATGGCCAGTCGCAGAAGTCGGCTGGGTGTTTTCGCTGCCTGCTTTTGTGATGACAGCCCGGGTTGCACCGAAGTCGATGCGAGCGTTGAGCCTGCCACAACACTTTTCAAGAACAACGGCGACATAGTGCATGGCCACTGCAATACACCAGGAGCCTGTCCGAGAATAGCTTTTCGTCACCAAGGCGAGACCGATTGAGGCGGATATTTCGATCATTTGCAGTTCTATTTAACGACAAAACGGCAGGATAGCCGTTTTGCACGGCTTGCAGCCGCGTAACGCCAGTCATCAGGCGCCGCTTAAGCCAAAGCGAAGCGGCGGGTTAAGCGGTCGGCTGGATGGCCTTGTTCGGCCAATCTTTGTCAACAGTAAACGACCGGCCGAGTGGCTTAAGGTGGTCAAACTCCTGTTTCTGCAGCTTGGCGCGGATCTCTTCAAAAGACCTGACAACATCCTCTGCATAAAGCCGTTCTCC
>JAVVEW010000114.1:0-548 GCA_032251045.1 Methylococcales bacterium | reverse complement strand
GTCGGCATCCTTCTTGACTTCGTAGCGGGCGCGCACGGTGAGCATGCCGCGGCCGGTGGCGTAGATTTCTTCCAACTCTTCTCGGCGGTTGATGACCTGGGCGCCGCAGGGGAAGTCCGGCCCCTTGATGTGGCGCATCAGCCCCAACAGGGTGGTGTTGGGGTTCTTGAACAGGGCGATGGCCGCCTTGCACGTCTCTCCCAGGTTGTGGGCCGGGATGTCCGAGGCCATGCCCACGGCGATGCCCATCTGGTCGTTCAACAGCACAGCGGGTACCCGCACCGGCAGGGTCACCGGTTCCAGGTCGTTGCCGTCGTAGTTGGGGCGGAAGTCCACCGTGCCCTTGTTGATCTCTTCCAGGAACACCTGGGCGAACCGGGCCATGCGGCACTCGGTGTAGCGCATCGCGGCGGGTGAGTCGCCGTCCAGGCTGCCCCAGTTGCCCTGGCCGTCGATCAGCGGGTGGCGCAGGGAGAACGGCTGGGCCATCAACACCATGGCGTCGTACACGGAGGCAACGCCGTGGGGGTGGTACTTGCCGATCACAT
>JAVVEW010000113.1:0-554 GCA_032251045.1 Methylococcales bacterium | reverse complement strand
ATAGTGCGAGTTGCCTACTGGTGGCGCCTGCGTCAGGCGTGCTTGCTGAATGCTCTCGCTGGTTTCAGGCTGGTGTGATTGCAGCGAGCGATCCACCATGGCCAGCAATTTATTCAGGGCAACGGGTTTTTCGATAAAATCCAGCGCTCCCAGACGGGTTGCCTGGACTGCTGTTTCGACATTGCCGTGTCCTGACATCATCACCACCGGACAGCTCAGCGGCATATCTTTCTGCCACTTTTCCAGCAAGCTGATGCCATCACAATCGGGCATCCAGATATCCAGCAGCACCAGATCAGGTTGATGCTGGCGATAAGCCAGATCAGCCTGTTCCGCATTGGCTGCGGTGATTACCTCATAACCTTCGTCATCGAGGATATCGGAAACCAGTTCGCGAATATCATTTTCGTCATCGACAATAAGGATTTTTTGAGCGGGCATGTTGATCACGATTACCGGGCAGACTTACCGGGCTGCCAGTGCATTGAGACGATGTGCCAGACGGTCATGGACTGTCTGAGCGGACATTATACGCCTTGTGCGCATGGTGTTTG
>JAVVEW010000112.1:0-567 GCA_032251045.1 Methylococcales bacterium | reverse complement strand
TTTATCAATGTTCACTGCCGCACAGGCAGCTTAGAAAAACCATACAATAATATAGATTAGTACTTGTGCGTTCACTGCCGCACAGGCAGCTTAGAAATTTTTGAGCTAGTCCTTTTATATATTTTTTTTGTTCACTGCCGCACAGGCAGCTTAGAAATCCTGCCCAAACCCCACTATAAAAGCATTGAACTTCACTGCCGCACAGGCAGCTTAGAAATGCTTAACGTGACAAACTTAGCATAATCGAGGCTTCACTGCCGCACAGGCAGCTTAGAAATTTAGATGATATATTTCAGCATCACTATAGACCTTCACTGCCGCACAGGCAGCTTAGAAAACTTGCCCGCGCCGGTGACCAAAACCGCGACGCTTCACTGCCGCACAGGCAGCTTAGAAATTTAATCATAATCTCGGCCTGGTCGCCGGCAACTTCACTGCCGCACAGGCAGCTTAGAAAGTTGCAAGGCGAGCGGGTTAGCGGGCTCCATGCTTCACTGCCGCACAGGCAGCTTAGAAAGCCTATGCGAGCAAGTCCTAGCGTAACCATAACTTCACTGCCGCACAGGC
>JAVVEW010000111.1:0-580 GCA_032251045.1 Methylococcales bacterium | reverse complement strand
GCCATTAAAATTGAGCCACTTTTCGGGGGTAAAACTCAGTTATTGAGCTTTGATTTCAGTCGATAACTTTCACCTCCTAACATGAAAATATGGGAATGATGGATCAATCTGTCAACGATCGGCACAGCGACATTGTCATCAAAGAAGAATTCACCCTAGTTGGTAAACTCTTTATTGGTGGTCAGAATGATAGTGCGGTATTTGGCTATCTTTCCCACCGTCCTCGGTGGGAATGCCTACCTTGTTTTTTGTTGGCTCGGTCTGCATTCCCACGCAGGAGCGTGGGAACGAGGAACGTTGAGCGCGAAAGATTTTACCGGCTTGAAACGTTTTCAGAATGTCGCCGGTGAACGGTTTCGATTGGGCATCCTGCTCTACGATGGCGATCATACGACGGCCTTTGGTGAAAACCTCTATGCCGTACCACTGGGAGCGCTTTGGTCATGAACGAGAACTACACCATCGGCCAGTTGGCTAAAGCAGCAAGTGTTAATGTTGAAACCATCCGCTACTATGAGCGCCGTGATTTGATTGCTCAGCCAGCCAAACCGGTGTAGGGTTATCGTACCTACCCACAGGC
>JAVVEW010000110.1:0-585 GCA_032251045.1 Methylococcales bacterium | reverse complement strand
CGTCTTCACTGCCGCACAGGCAGCTTAGAAAAATAGCTGAATTTTGGATTGAACAGTTTGATACTTCACTGCCGCACAGGCAGCTTAGAAAAAGAATGGCGACCGGCGTGATGTTCCGCTGAACTTCACTGCCACACAGGCAGCTTAGAAACGTTCAGTATTTGGGACGTGCATTGGCGGCCACTTCACTGCCGCACAGGCAGCTTAGAAAATAATAGCGTTCAGGCTTTCGCTCTGTCCTTCCTTTACTGCCGCACAGGCAGCTTAGAAATGATTGCGATATTTCTGTATAGCTATCAAACTCTTCACTACCGCACAGGCAGCTTAGAAATATATTTCGCAACGCTTGTAATTGTTGATTTTCTTCACTGCCGCACAGGCAGCTTAGAAAGCATACATGTGCCTCACTTGATCAGGAATAGACCTTCACTGCCGCACAGGCAGCTTAGAAATAGAGTTTTCAAGACTTTCTGATGCGCCAACCCTTCACTGCCGCACAGGCAGCTTAGAAATACCCGGATGAATAAATACGTCGGCTCTACAGCTTCACTGCCGCACAGGCAGCTTAGAAAAATTATTGACTGT
>JAVVEW010000010.1:0-59019 GCA_032251045.1 Methylococcales bacterium | reverse complement strand
GTAGGCGCCGAACGCTGTCATATAGTGATTTATGATGATTTTGCCAGCAATCCTCGGCAGGTGTATCAGGCCATGCTGGCCTTTCTGGACTTGCCGGATGACGGTCGCTGTGATTTTCAGCGCAAGCGCTACGGCAAAAGCTTTCGTCATGGCGGGTTGCAAAGGTTGTTGAAGCGGCCACCGCAAAAAGTGCGTTCGGTGTTGGCCGGGCCGGGCTTTCGAGTGCGGAAAAAGTCGCTGCAAGACGATCCGCGCTGGAAGGCGTGGCTGATACAAAAGATCATGGCCGGGCGACAGACGCTGTTGCGCTGGAATGCAGCTCCCTCTCGCAGGCAGCCGTTAACGCCGGAAATCCGACAGGAAATTCACGATTTATTGAAAGAGGACATCGCCCGTCTGGGGTGCTTATTGAATCGCGATCTCAGTCATTGGCTGAGAGTTGCGGTGGACTGATATTAAGGAGTTAATGAGGCATGCTTGACCCGAATAATTTGCGCAACGATCTTGATGGGGTTATTCAGCAATTGGCCCGGCGCGGTTTTGTTTTTGACCGTGAGCGTTATGAGGGGCTGGAACAGCAGCGTAAAGCGTTGCAAGTTAAAACCCAGGCGTTACAAAATTTGCGCAATACGCGCTCTAAAGCCATCGGTCAAACCAAGGCTCAAGGTGGCGATATTGCGCCTTTATTAGCGGAAATCGGTGACTTGGGCGAGCAGTTGAAAAACTCGGAAAGCGCATTGACAGACATTCAGGTCGAGCTGGATGGGTTGTTGGCCGAGGTGCCGAATTTGCTCGATGCGGCGGTGCCGGACGGCAAATCCGAAGCTGATAATCAGGAAGTCAGTCGCTGGGGCGAGCCTCGGTCGTTTGCCTTTGACGTTAAGGATCATGTGGCCTTGGGCGCAGGATTTAGTGGCATGGATTTCGAGCGGGCAGCGAAAATTACCGGTGCCCGCTTTGTGGTGCTGGCAGGGCCGTTGGCGGCGATGCACCGGGCCTTGATTCAGTTCATGCTCGATACCCATACCCGTGAGCATGGCTATACCGAAGTTTATGTGCCGTATCTGGTCAATGCCGACAGTTTGCGCGGTACCGGGCAGCTGCCAAAATTCGAGCAGGATTTATTCAAAATTGAAAATGATCCGCCGTTTTATCTTATTCCCACTGCGGAAGTGCCGGTGACTAATCTGGCCCGAGGCGAGATTCTCAGTGCCGAGGCAATGCCGAAAAAGTGGGTCTGTCATACGCCGTGTTTTCGTAGTGAAGCGGGTGCTTATGGTAAGGATGTGCGCGGCATGATTCGCCAGCATCAATTCGAGAAAGTCGAGCTGGTGCAGATGGTTCGGCCTGAACAGTCGGCTGATGCGCACGAGCAGCTAACAGGTCATGCCGAGGCGATTTTGCAGAAACTTAAGCTGCCGTATCGCAAAGTGTTGTTATGCGCGGGTGATACCGGATTTTCATCGGCGAAAACCTATGACCTGGAAGTCTGGCTGCCCGGGCAAGAGGCATACCGGGAAATTTCCTCATGCAGTCATTTCAAAGACTTCCAAGCCCGGCGCATGCAGGCGCGTTGGCGTAATCCTGACACCGGCAAACCAGAGTTGGTGCATACTTTGAACGGTTCCGGCCTGGCGGTCGGGCGTACTTTGATTGCAATCATGGAAAACTATCAGCAAGCTGATGGCAAGATTCAGGTACCTGATGTGTTGCAGCCATATCTGGGTGGTTTGACGGTGCTGGGCTAATCAAAGGCTGGCGGCTAGTCATTGCAAAGCAACGGCTGCGCTAGGGTGGCCGTCAAGCAATGGGCTACAAACATCATCCGTGTAAGTGTTCCTTTCAGCGTTGATGGTTTAAGTGTTTTGAAGCCTTTGACCTTAAGGAAAGCCTGATTTGCTGTTTAGCAAGCCGGTGCTGAGGGTTGGTCTTGCATAGGGCAATGGTATGCCGGTGCTATACGCGGTAAGGGTTTTTGTGGGGCGTAGGGTAGGAGGGCGATGTGGTTGTTTGACTTGATTGGCGTCCCCAGGGGGGTTCGAACCCCCGTTGCCGCCGTGAAAGGGCGGAGTCCTGGACCGCTAGACGATGGGGACGGAAAACTTTTATAGAGACAGGTTCAAAAACTCGTTGGCGTCCCCAGGGGGGTTCGAACCCCCGTTGCCGCCGTGAAAGGGCGGAGTCCTAGGCCGCTAGACGATGGGGACGTGACGAGATTTTGGTGGAGCCAGGCGGGATCGAACCGCCGACCTCAACACTGCCAGTGTTGCGCTCTCCCAGCTGAGCTATGGCCCCGTGTAGCTAAGCAGCCCATTATACGGTTTTTAATGGGGCTGTCCAGTGATTTTTTGGACTCGGCGTTGCCTGACGATCCATGCCGGGTGGCTGAAACGGATGGTTTGATGTCAAAATAAATCATTTAGAGTTGCTTCGTGCTGTTAAGCCGGTAAAGTAATGGTTAGGAGTCTAAACTGGCTGGCCAGCCTTGTTAAGGCCGTTTTTGGTTGGCAACAGGCGTAAAGCAATTTCTGGGGGCTTTTAATGTTTGCATTTGATATCTCCAAACCGATTACTGGAGAGGCTAGTATGGTGATTGAACAGCCTGTCGACACTGTGTATGCTTACGTTGCCGAGCAGTTTTTTCGGTATTATCCGGAATGGACGCCAGAGGTGGTCTCGTTTGCCCCCATCAATCGGAATCCGATGAAAGTGGGTGCTATGGCCAAGCAGGTTCGGATTGACCAGGGACAAAAAGTTGAATCGGTGTTTGAAGTCACGGTAATGTTGAAAAATCAGCGCTTGGAGTTGACCGGATTATCAGCGCCTTACCGAAACACTTACCTATTTGCGCGACTGTCGGATCACAGTTGTCGATTGACCTTCAAATTTGAAATTATGCAAGTGGAAATCTTTATGCGCCCGTTTGAGAAATTGATCCGCCGGGCCATTGAGGAGGGCGCCGAGGCAACCGTGACCAATATCAAAAACCTGCTTAATCATCAGGTGCATGACGAATCGGTTGATACGGGTGCTGGCGCAGCATTTCCAGCCGTCTGAATGGCTTAGTTGTTGTTACACCTTAAATGAGGTAAATCATGACATTTATAGCGGAAAAGGATCCGGGGTTAATCCCGCAAATACTGTCGGTGATACTGGATGAATGTGTCAATGGTGTCACGCTTGCTGACCCTGATTTGGATGATATGCCGATTGTTTATGCTAACAAGGCTTTTTTGACCATGACCGGATATCAGCTTGAAGACATCATTGGTAAGAATTGCCGCTTTTTGCAGGGCGAAGACCGTGAGCAAGAGGCCAGGAATGTAATCAGGCAGGCTGTGAGTGGTCATGAGTCGGTGGTGGTGACCTTGCGTAACTACCGAAAATCCGGAGAGTTGTTTTATAACCGTCTGAAGATCACGCCTTTGTTCGATAGTCACGGTGAGGTCATTTATTATCTTGGCGTGCAGTATGACGTAACCCGCTTGGTGCAGGCCGAGGAAGAGATTAAGGCGTTGAATGAACGCTTGGCAAAGTAGCGCAATGCTGATGAGAGGTGGCCATGACTGATTTACCAAGCGGTGTGACGGAAGCTGCCGATGCCGTGACGACGTTTAACGAGGTGTTTCTGACCTTGGCAATTGTTGCCTTTATGGGGTTGTTGGTGTTTGAGTTGGTCAAGCCTTATGAGCGCTTTGAGCGGCGGCATATGAAAAACTCGATCATGACCAATACCAGCGCATTTTTATTTAATAACGTCATTATGACGGTGCTGCGTGCGTCATCGCTGTTTTTTATCGCGCAACAATTTTCTTCTTATGGCCTGTTAAGCGGCCTGGACAACGGGCCATTGAAATGGATTTTGGCGTTCTTGTTGTTCGATCTGGCCATCTATGTCTGGCATTATGTCAGCCACCACAATGATTTTTTATGGCGTTTCCACAAGATTCACCATAGTGATAAAACGGTTAATGTCACCACCGGTTTTCGCTTTCATGTCTTTGATTTATTTCTTGAAATAATTTACAAATGTTTGTTTGTCATTATTTTTGGCGTGGATGCCTATTTGGTGTTATCGATAGAAATTATCGAGCTGGTATTCATTTTCTTTCATCACTCCAATATCGGTTTTAAGCAGGAAAATTTGATTTCCAGGGTTATTGTCACACCCGCCTTGCATCGCACGCACCATTCGGCATTGCGCAGTGAGCATGACAGTAACTATGGCATTGTGTTGTCGCTTTGGGATCAGGTGTTCCGAACCCGCAAAGAAACGCCGCCGACCCGTATCGGCCTGGATTTGCTGGAGGCGGAAAACTTTTTGCAGTTATTTTTTCTGGCCTTTATCACCGAAAAGCATGTGCGAACCTTGTTGCAAATGATTCCACGGGGCAAAAAGTAACCGGCCTTGCCGTCAGTTTCAGTGGATCCCGGCTAAGCGCGTGTGTGATGGCCTCCGGGTTTAGATATTATTTTCGCGTGACTGCTCTCTATCATGGTAACCGTTCACAGGTTGTATGCCCTTTACACTTCACATCGGAAGACCCTAAGGATGCACTGAGGTGTTCGGCAAAGGCTTTGCCAGCATGGATGCTGGCACAGAGCCTACATGAACGTATTCACGGCGTCCTTTGACGGGCAGCCCAGTGCCGAATGTCGAACTACGATGGATATAGCTCAACCTAGGAGCCTAGACGCATCTTTAGGGTTAATCCTGTGCACGGTTACCTATCATGTCAGGCTGCGAATTGCGGCAATGCCTTGCCCGCCATGTTGTTTGGCAGTTGAGCCATGCTCAACTGTCATGCCGCCTAAAGCGTATAGCGGTAGAATGCTGGCACGGGTGAGGCTGGCGAAGGCTGCCCAGCCGATACCGGGACGGTCAGGATGGGTCAGGCTGGCGTTAACCGGGCCAAGCACGGCAAAATCAACCCCGAGACTTTGCGCTTTGGCCAGTTCCTGAGTGGAATGGCAAGAGGCCGCCAGCCACTGGCAGTGATCCGGGCGTCGGGTCATAAGGTCAAGGTCGCGGGCGGTCAGGTGCAGGCCATGACCTAGGCCATGAACGCAGGTCGGTGCGGCGGAGTTGATCAGCAACCAGGCGCCAGCGGCATCGGCCAGCTTGCGGGCCTGTCGCACAACATACAGCGCTTGATCAGGTGGTGTGTTTTTTAAGCGGGCTTGCAGCAGGCGATAACCTTGATCAAGGCGTCGGGTAAACGCGCCTAGCCAATCCTCAAATACATGGTCATCGACAATGGCATACACATCGGGCAGAGACAGTGCGTGTGCAATCGGCCGGCTAGGTGACGGCAGCGGGTAGCCGAGCAGTTGCCTGGGCAATACCCAAGCCAGTGTTTGCCCCAAAAGGCCGGCAGCTTCTCCGTCAAAGGCTGTCACCTGCCAAAAATGTAGCCGTACCGAGCATTCCGGGTAATCATGTTCGATGTCTTTCCAGGGCGCGGCGTGTGTGACCGTGATCCCCAATTCCTCGGCCAGCTCCCGGGACAGCGTCTGCGCCAATGTTTCACCCGGTTCTTGCTTGCCGCCGGGAAATTCCCATAAACCGGCGAGGTGTTGACCGTGCTGTCGCTGCGCGAGCAATACCCGGCCGTGCGCATCGAAAACCACGCCGACCGCAACATCAATGCGCTTAGCTTCGGTAGTCGGCATTGATGCGCACATAATCATGAGAGAGGTCGCAGGTTAACACCCAGCTTGCTGCGTTGCCCCGGCCCAGCTTGACCTGGATGGTAATGTCATGCCGATTCATGACCTGTTGGCCTTGCGTTTCGGTGTATGACAAGGCGCGTCCACCTGCTTGCACAATCAGTACCTCATCCAGCCATAAATCCACCTTACGGGTGTCTAAATCGTCCAGTCCGGCGCGACCAACGGCGGCGAGAATGCGCCCCCAGTTGGGATCGCTGGCGAAAAAAGCGGTTTTTACCAGCGGTGAATGGGCAATGGTTTTGGCGACTTGTTCGGCTTCTTGTTCGCTGCGTGCTTGACTGACGTGAATGCGTATCAGCTTGCTCGCGCCCTCGCCGTCACGCACGATCAATTCGGCCAGCTCCTGGCACAGCGCCCGCACGGCGTTGGCAAAGTCAGCATAGTCGGGGTGGGTCTCGTCCAGATGCACGCCGCTTTGACCAGTGGCGATCAGCACGCAGGCGTCGTTAGTGGAGGTGTCGCCATCGACGCTGATGCGATTGAACGACTCGGCCACCGCTTGTTTCAGTAGTGTGTTCAGGCAGGCTTGATCCAGGCCCGCGTCGGTGCCGATAAAACTGAGCATGGTCGCCATGTTAGGGTGGATCATGCCGGAGCCTTTGGCGATGCCGGTGAGGGTTATTGGGCCTTGTGAGCTGTTGATCACCCGGCATGTTCCTTTAGCCGCGGTGTCGGTGGTCATGATCGCCCGGGCGGCGGCGGCCCAATGATCGGCGTCGCGGTTGGCCAGCACTCCGGGCAGGGCGGCGGCGATACGCGCCACCGGCAAAGGTTCGCCGATCACGCCAGTGGAAAAAGGCAGCACTTGTGCGGTCGCCAAGGCATCGGCATCGGCGACGGCGCGGCACATTTGTTCTGCCATGTCGATGGATTGCTGGCCAAGTCCAGCATTGGCATTGCCGGAGTTGATGATCAGGGCTTTAGGCCGGGTTTGCTCCAGATGGCGTTTGGCAACGGTCACAGGCCCGGCGCAAAACCGGTTTTGTGTGAATACAGCGGCGACCTGGCTATCGGGATGCAAGCTGATAACCACCAAATCATCACGCTGGGTTTGTTTGATGCCGGCGTTGGTGGTACCCAGGGTGATGCCGGGTACGGGGTTGAGTTTGGGCATAGGGGGGATGCCTACGGGCATGTATATCTCCTGAAGAGGTAAAAGGCTTAGAGCTTGATCAATAACGTGACTTTATCGATGGCAGGCGTTTGTTGGCGTAGCGTTTGGCTGAGTTGTTTTAACTGCTCCAGCCGGTCAGGCTGTTGGTGTAGTAATGCGGGCAAAAGCAATTCCAGCTCCAGACGATTATCCAGATAATGAATGCGAATATCTTCCAGCCATTGAAAAGCATCGCCTAGCGTTTCTTCCAGCAAACATTCCATCTCCGCACGTTCCAGGAGTGGGTGCAGTTGTTGTGGTTCCAGAAATTCATCGTCAATAGGGTCGACATGTACCAGTACATCGACCACATGATCGAATTCGTTTAACAGATTCAAGCGCACGCGATCGCCAATGCGATGGCCTTCGGAGACGGTGATTTTCGGGTCAACCACGATATGCACATCGATATAGGCATCCTCGCCCATTTGCCGGGAGCGCAGCAGGTGAATACCGCGCACGCCTGGCGTACCTTTAACCAAGCGCCTGAAGGCTTTCACGTCTTGTTCCGGGAGTGATGTGTCGACCAGTTCACTAATGCTTTGTTTAACCAGTTGCAGGCCGATTTTGGCGATCATCAAAGCGACCACCCCAGCGGCGATGACATCGGCTTGCGCATAGCCGAGTAGGCTGCCGGCGATGCCGATCAGCACCACAATGGAGGAAACCGCATCGCTGCGATGATGCCAGGCGTTGGCCATGAGCAGGTTGGAGCGAGTGGCGCGAGCGTGACGGCGGGAATAATGGAATAACCATTCGTTGGCCAGAATAGAAATCAAGGCCACGCCCAAGGTTTCGCGACTGGGAATAGGCAGTGTTTCGGCGTGACCTAAACGTTCGATCATATCCCAACCAAAGCCTAGGGCGATGCCGATCAACATCAAGCCTAAGGCGACGGTGGCCAAGGTTTCATAACGCCTATGGCCGTATGGGTGGTCATGGTCAGCCTCCCGGCCGCCCAGCCGTACCGCCATGACGACTACCAGGTCACTGGCCAGGTCAGACAAGGAGTGCACGCCATCGGCAATCAACCCGGCGGATTGGCCGATGATGCCAAAGCCGATTTTTATCAGTACCAAAAAGGTATTGATGCCCGCACCTACCCAGGTCACGCGTGTTTTGATATGGTCTGCGTCGCTTAAGGCCATGTCAGGCTCCAACTTCCAAGACAATTTTGCACTCACCTGCAATATGTTCGGCGCTGATCAGAACATGGCCGTTGATACGGCACCAGGCGGGAATGTCGGCCATAACGCCAGGGTCTGTAGCCCATACGGTGAGAATGTCACCGGGGGCGAGTGTTTTAACGCTGTTTTGCGTTTTGATCACCGGCATGGGGCACAGCAGATTTCGGGCGTTCAGTTCATGATGACTCATAACTGCCAGGCAGCGGGTAAGGCGCTTTTCGGGAGTGGCGGGACTTTGAGTTCGTAGTCTTGCTCGCGCTTGACGCAGATCGCGACGGTCACTTCATCGGCGTCACGGCCTTTGCCGAAACCGGCCAGAATGCGTGCCGCGAGATTCAGATCGTCGGCATCGGCCGGGCCGTCCAGCAGCGCCAGCGGGCCCATGTGGCTGGTGGCTTGCAAGCTGATATATTGCCGCCGGTAGCCTTCCAGAAACCGTCCTTCACCTTCTTCGCGGGCAATAATCAATTTGAAGTGTGGCTTAGGGCGGATATGGCGGCCTACTTTCAGTAGCATAATGTCATCTAGTTCGTACTCACGCTGGCCGCGAGCCTGCCATAAATCAGCCAGTTTCGCCGAGTAGTTGGCGTCGGTCAGAAAACAGCAGCCGCCGGCAGGTTGCGCCCATTCAGCAAATCCGTATTGTTTGGCCAGGGCGATTTGCGGTTTGCGCGAGCGGCCGGAGAAATCATACAGAGCCTCTCTATCTACCCAGCCTTCGCGTTCGGGGCGGGTCGGTGGCAAGTTCTTCGCGCATAATGGCCTGAGTAAAAGGTCGTCGGCACCGGATTCTTCGGCGACAATCGGCATGCAGCGTTTGCGTTGCGACATGGGGCGCTGGCCAATGACTTCTCCTGTGATAATAAAATCAAAACCGTTTTCGGTCAGCCATTGCCGGGCCTTGCCGACCATGAAGACTTTGCAGTCCAGGCATGGATTGAGGTTGGCGCCATAGCCATGCTTAGGTGCCAGCAATACCTGTTTGTATTCATCGATGACATCGACGATGTTCAGCTTGATGCCTAGCTGTTCGGCTACCCATAGGGCATTGTTACGCTTGGTTTTGTTGGCGTCTTGTTTGCGGATGGCGTGTGTGTGGCCTTCCACGCAAAAACCGGTGAAGAAATTCAGGCCTTCGACGTGAATGCCTTGCTCCATGATGACTTTGGCGGCCAGCATCGAGTCCAGGCCGCCGGAAATCAGGGCAACTGCTTTTGGGGTCATGGGTTTGTCCATCGGGTTAGCGAGTGTTGAAAACTACAATGGTTTTGCCGTGTGCGGAAATCAGTCCTTTACTTTCCAGTTCTTTCAGGACGCGTCCTGCCATTTCACGCGAACAGCCCACCAGACGAGCGATTTCCTGGCGTGTTACCGACAACTGCATACCTTTAGGGTGAGTCATCGCTTCGGGCTGTTTGGACAAGTCAAGCAAAATGCGTGCGACACGCCCTTCTACATCCAGAAAGGCCAGGTCCCAGAACTTTCGGCTGGTAATCAGCAGTCGGGCCGCTAGCTGTTCACCGAGTAAATAATAAATATCCGCAGCATGCTCTTTTAGTTCATTTTTTAGCAGCGTATGCAGGCGCGGATAGCCAATTTCGGCTAATTTACAAGGGCAGCGTGATCTGACGCAAACCTCGCGCGCTTCGGCGTTTTTGAATACGCCGATTTCGCCGATGAAGTCGCCAGCATTCAAGTAGGCTAACACCAGTTCATGGCCGTTTTCATCTTCCACGATAATGCTGACCGAGCCTTCGATAATCAGGAATAGACGATCACCGACATCACCTGGAAAAATGATCATGGCCCGCGCTGGATAATGACGCAGATGGCTGAATGAGAGTAACGCCTGGACTGCGGGTCGAAACCGAGGCGGCACATGAAACGTCATGATTTATAAACTTTAAAGGCCAGGGGGGTTGCCAAACATGTTGAGAGACGGTTATCAGCCGGTGTTCAGGCTTTCCGGCAGTCTTGATGGTTAGCTTTGACAGCTATTAAACAGCTTTATGTCTGTTTATGGCAACGTGATAAAATGCCTTATTTGGCGTTAAAAATCAAATTACCACAGCTTCTGGTCGATGCTGGCAGGAGTGCCGCCCAACACCGGGCGGGTGGGGTAAATTCCTGATTTGACAGACAGTCCGGCTTTGGGCGGTAGTATGGGGTGTTTCTTTTCAACATTGAGGCAAGGGTATGCAGGCATCAAT
This sequence comes from Methylococcales bacterium, assembly GCA_032251045.1. GTDB lineage: Bacteria > Pseudomonadota > Gammaproteobacteria > Methylococcales > Methylomonadaceae > JAVVEW01. The sequence continues at coordinate 48,736 of JAVVEW010000010.1, read as the reverse complement.
TAAATGGGTCGACAACGTGATGTTTGTTGGCGAAACAGGCAGTCAACACGCGCTGATCATGGATGGCGCGCCAGATCATGGTGGGCGTAATATGGGGCCAAGACCTATGGAAATGATTCTGTTGGGGTTAGGAGGATGTTCGTCATTCGATGTGGTGCAGATTCTTAAGAAAGGTAAGCATGCGATAACCGATTGCGTGTGTGAAATCAGCGCGGAACGTGTTGATGCCGTGCCCAGCGTGTTCAGTAAAATCCATTTGCAGTTTCGTGTGACCGGTAAAAGCCTGAAGCCTTCCGCTGTGGAGCGGGCGGTGAGTTTATCAGCGGAAAAATATTGTTCGGTGGCAAAAATGCTGGAGCATGCTGTTACCTTAACCCATGACTTTGAAGTGATCGAGGCAGACTGAGTGAAGAAGATTAAATTGCATGGCTTTAACAACTTGACCAAGTCGTTAAGCTTTAATATTTATGACGTGTGTTACACGCCTGCCGAACAAAAGCAGGCTTATATCGACTATATCGATGAGGCTTACAATGCCGAGCGTCTGACCCAGATTCTGAAAGACGTGTCCGATATTATCGGTGCCAACATTCTCAACATTGCCCGTCAGGATTATGATCCTCAGGGTGCCAGTGTCACCATGTTGATTTCCGAAGGCCAGAATGATCCTGAAGAGGTGGCCGAACTTAATACCGAAACGCCAGGGCCATTGCCGGAAACCGTGTTAGCGCATCTGGATAAAAGCCATATCACGGTACATACCTATCCAGAATGTCATCCAGACACGGAAATCAGCACTTTCCGAGCCGATATTGACGTATCGACCTGTGGTCAGATTTCGCCGTTGAAGGCGTTGAATTATCTGATTCACAGTTTTGAATCGGATATCGTCATGATCGATTACAAAGTTCGGGGATTTACTCGCGATATTACTGGTGGAAAACATTTTATCGATCACAGCATTACCTCAATTCAGAATTATATCGCCGAGGATACGCGCAATGCTTACCAGATGATCGATGTGAATGTCTACCAGGAAAATTTGTTTCACACCAAGATGTTGCTGAAGGAAACCGACCTGGAAAATTATTTGTTTGCTCGTGAAAGCGCCTTGACCGATCAACAGCGCGGCGACATTCAGGCGCAATTGCAAAAAGAAATGGCGGAAATCTTTTACGGTCGTAATTATCTCTGATCGCGCTGTTTCAGTAAGTCTTGTACGTTACGCGCCGCACGCTCGCAGGCGTCGGCGCTGCGTTCTACCTTTCTTCGTAACCACAAATTCGCATTCTGGCCGGAGATGAGTTGATTTGCGTAATCATTCAACGGCGCACACTCGATGCGCATTTGCTCTTCGGCGGTCAATAGGGCGTACCAATCCGCATCACCCTCAGGTTCCATCAGCATCACTTCAGAACTCATCCGATTTTGCAGCTTGAAAACCACCTCGACATAGGCGGCAAAGGTATCTCGATCCATATGTTGTTCGCCAAAGTGGTCAAAATCCAGGTTGGAGCAGGCTGACAACACAAAGCCAAAGGCAGCGGTAACTAGCAGACGTAACATGGTTGGGCGCGTTGGTTGGGGCGATGTAATAACCTGGTACAGCGTTCGCTGCCAGGCGGGTGGATTTTTTGCAAGCGGTTGCTTGGGTTAAGCATTCAAGAAAATGCCGACAAAGTCAATGCGTGGCGTCAACGGTATCAGTCTCGGAGTGGGACGGTGATGGCCCTGGCGTAAGTTGCCGTATGATCCCGTCAAATTTCGCTGCTGGGTGCCCGTCAATACGTCCATGTAAGCTTTATCTGTTGGCTTGAAAAAGTTTTGCAGCAACCCCAGTATGCAAAACATGGGTCTTGGCTGTGGTGCAGCTTTCGGTTGGCGCGGGTATTTGCACCTTCAGACTATTAAATCTTTTAACGGAGATTGTTGATGTTGGAAGTCAGAGAGTTATCCCGAAGTTATGGCGACTTTGTCGCTGTCAGGCCGGTCAGTTTCGCCATCGAATCGGGTGAGATCACCGGTTTGCTCGGCCACAACGGCGCCGGTAAAACCACCATCATGAAAATGCTGGCCGGTCATCTGGAGCCTGACCGCGGGCAAATTATCATCGACGGCATCGATCTGGCTGAAAATGCCAAGGCCGTGCAACAGCGCCTGGGTTATTTGCCGGAGAACCTGCCGGTTTATCCCGAGCTGAGTGTGGCCGATTATCTGGATTACGCCGCCGAACTGAAAGGCTTGACCGGGCCGCGCAAATGGCAGGCCATCAAGCGGGTGGTAGCGGCTACCGAAATCGGCGCCAAACTGTTGGCGCCGATCAATACCTTATCACGCGGCTACAAACAGCGGGTTGGCATTGCCCAGGCTATTTTAGGGCAGCCCAAGCTGCTGATTCTGGACGAACCCACCAACGGCCTGGATCCCACGCAAACGCAACATATCCGCGAGCTTATTCGTTCGGTGGCGGAGTCGGCGACGGTGATTCTCTCCACCCATATCATGCAGGAAGTCGAAGCCTTGTGTCATCGCGTGCTGATTGTCAATCAAGGCGAGCTGGTGGTTAATTCGCGGCTGGATGTGTTGCGTGCCGGCCGACGTTTGCGGGTGGCCACCAGTCTTAAGCTGTCTGAGTTTGAGCAGGCGGCCAGCTTGCCGGGTGTTGCCGCGATCGAGGCGCTTGCTGCGCGGCCCGCCGGTTACGGACAGGGGCAGGTGTATGCCTTGACTCTGACCGACGGTGCCAATATCGATGCCGTGGCCGCCAATCTGGCGGCCGTACTGACCGAGAGCGGTGCGCAATTGTATCGCCTGGATGTCGAGCAACGCGATCTGGAAAGTCTGTTTAACCAAGCTCATCAAGCCACGGAGGTTAACGCTCATGCCGCATGATGCCAACGCTTTGTCATTGATCAAACGCATCGCTGCCAAGGAAGTCAGTCTGTTTTTCGCAGCGCCCATCGCCTATTTGTTTCTGGGCAGTTTCGCGGCGGTGAGCTTGTTCGTGTTTTTCTGGGGCGAATCGTTTTTTGCCCGCAATATCGCCGATGTCAGGCCGTTGTTCGAATGGATGCCGCTGCTGTTGATTTTTCTGTCCAGCACCTTGACCATGCGTCTGTGGAGCGAGGAGCGCCGTTCCGGCACCCTGGAATATGTTTATACCCAACCGCAGCCGTTGGCGTATTTTGTCCTGGGTAAGTTTGCCGGCTGTTTGCTGTTGTTGCTGGCGGCGTTGATTATCACCTTGCCGTTGCCGCTGACCGTATCCTGGTTAGGCGAGCTGGATTGGGGGCCGGTCTGGGGCGGCTATCTGGCAACCTTTCTGCTGGGCGCCACTTACCTGAGTATCGGTTTGTTTGTCTCGGCGCGCAGTGATAATCAAATTGTCAGTCTGATCGGTGCGGTGGCGTTGTGTCTTTTGTTTTATCTGCCTGGCACGCCATCGGTGAGCGGTTTTTTTGGCGCCGGGTTGGCCGACTGGTTGAAAGCCCTGGCTACCGGTTCGCGTTTTGAAGCCATTGCCCGGGGCGTGATCGATGGCCGGGATTTGTATTATTACCTGTCGCTGACCGCGTTTTTTCTGTTGCTCAACACCTTCATTCTCGAACAAGCGCGCTGGACACAGCGCCATGATTCCAAACGTCATCAGCGCTGGCGCTGGCTGACCGGCCTTTTGGCCGCCAATGTGTTGCTGGCCAATTTCTGGATCGGCCAGATAACCGCGTTGCGTATCGATGTCACCGACGGCCAGATGTATTCCTTGTCCAAGGTTAGTCGCGCCAGCGTTCAGCGTCTGGAAGAGCCGTTGCTATTGCGCGGTTATTTCAGCAGTAAAACCCATCCCTTGCTCGCACCGTTGGTACCGCAACTTAAGGATTTACTGAAAGAATATGCAGTGGCCGGGGGTGGTCAAGTGAGGGTGGAATTGATCGATCCTGTAACCGATCCCGAACTGGAGCAGGAAGCCAATCAGAAATACGGCATTCAGCCGGTGCCGCTGCAAGTGGCCGACCGTTATCAGGCGTCGATCGTCAGTTCTTATTTCAATGTCCTGGTTAAATATGGCGATGAGTACGAAATCCTGGGCTTTCGTGATTTGATTGAAGTCAAGCAATCCGCCGAGACCCGGGTTGAAGTGTTGCTCAGAAATCCGGAGCTGGATATTACCCGGGCGATTAAAAAAGTCGCGCAGAATTTTCGCGGCGGCGGCAATGTGTTAACTGCCTTGCCACAGCCGGTCACTTTTAAGGCGTATGTTTCACCGGATAACGTTTTGCCCGAGCTTTTGGTGGAATACCGCAAACAACTGGTGGACAGCCTGGAAAAGTTTCGCGCCGACGCTGAAGACAAGCTTAGCGTGGAATTTATCGACCCCGACGCCGGTGACGGGCAGGTGGCTGATAAGATTGCTCAGGACTTTGGTTTTCAACCCATGACCACCGATTTACTCAGCGATCAGCGGTTTTATTTTTATCTCACCGTGGCGCAAGGCGAGCAAATGGCGCCGGTACCGTTGGAAGATCTGACCGTGGAAAACTTCGAGCGCAATTTCAAGGCGGCGATCAAGCGTTTCGTCAAAGGTTATAGCAAAACCGTCGCCCTGGTCACGCCGCAACCCGGTCTCGGCCAATTCGGCATGCCGCAAGGCCCACGCTTTGAAAGACTGGAAGAAACTTTGCAAGCCGAGCTGGATGTGCAAAGCGAGGATTTGAGCGATGGTCAGGTGTCCGGGGATGCCGATGTGTTATTGCTGGTCGCACCCAGTGCCCTGGACGAGAAAGCCGTGTTCGCGGTCGATCAGTTTCTGATGCAGGGCGGCACCGTGGTGCTGGCGACATCGCCTTATCAGGCTGAACTTTCGCGCAGTAACCTGGCCCTCAAAGCCAATCCTTCCGGTCTTGAAGATTGGCTGAAACACCAGGGCGTTCAGCTGGGCGACAAGCTGGTGCTGGACAGCCAAAGCGCGGCGTTTCCGGTACCGGTCAGCCGCAATGTCGCCGGTTTCATGGTGCAGGAACTGCGCATGTTGGACTATCCGTATTTTCTCGACTTGCGTCAGGGACAGCTGAATAGCGAACATCCGGTGACTGCATCGCTGTCGCAACTGACGGTGCCCTGGGCGGTTCCGGTCACCTCTGAATTGCCGGAGGGATCTGAAGTCAGCGCCACCGAGTTACTGCATAGTTCCAAAAATGCCTGGTTATCCGATGATTTGAATGTCATGCCCCGGGTCGGTAACGATGGCGAAAGTGGCTATGCACCGGAGGGTGAGCTGCAATCAAGACCTTTGGCGGTGTTGCTGGAAGGCGGGTTCACTTCGTATTTCGCCGACAAAACCTCGCCGTTGCTCAATGACGACAAAACCACCGAACAGGGCACGCAGACGCCTGCCGATAAGCCGGTAGTGACTTCTATCATCAAACATGCGCCCAAATCCGCCCGCTTGTTGGTGATCGGCAGTAGCGATCTGGTCAGCGACGATGTGTTGTACATGATCGGTGCGGCGGCCGGCAGTGAATATCAGGGCACCTTGCAATTATTGGCCAATGCCCTGACCTTTGCGGTGGACGATTCCGGTCTGTCCTCGATTCGCGCCCGCGCCCACTTCAACCGCACCCTGCCGCCGATGGATCGGTCCGTACAAATGGTTTGGGAATATCTGAACTACGGTCTGGCGGCGCTGATGTTGTTGGCCCTGGCCCTGTGGCGTAAAGCAAAAGTCAAAGCCAGGCAGCGTATCTATCTTGATCAGTTGAATGGAGGCTAAGTGCATGAATCGAACATTTAAGATTCTCGGCGGTTTGCTGGTGGCGCAAGTGCTGCTGGCGGCAGTGTTATGGGGCGTGAATCGGCCGCAGTCCAAAACAGCCGAACCGTTGTTGAACATTGACCCGGCGGCGGTCGATCAGATTGAAATCGCCGATGCCGATAAAACCGTCGAATTGGTGCTGAAGGAGGGGCGCTGGCAACTGCCCGCGCTGGCGGATCTGCCGGCGGCAGCGGGTAAAGTCAGGCAACTGATCGAAAAACTGGCTGGTTTCAAACCGGATTGGCCGGAAACCACCACCGCCGCCAGTCATCAGCGTTTTGAACTGGCCGAGGATCATTTTCAGCGTCGTATCAAGTTAGCTTCTGCTGGCCAGATGCAAGCTGATTTACTGGTCGGCACCTCCCCGGGGTTTCGGAAAAGCCATGTCCGAAAAGCCGGTGACGATGCAGTTTACGCCCTTGAAATCAGTGCTTTTGACTTGCCGACGCAGGCGGTCGACTGGCTGGATAAACATTTGTTGGCGGTCAGCGAATTAAGCCGGATTCAAGGCCCTGATTATGCGCTTTGGCAACAGGACGGCATCTGGCAATGGCATGTCGAGCAGTGGCCAGACGGCGCCGCACCCGAGTCTGATCGGCTGGATGCTAGCAAAGCGGTGGAATTGGCGGGTGCCTTGAGCAGTCTGAGCGTGCTGATGCCTGCTGATCCGCAGGAGATTCCTGACACGGCGCTGACCTTGTCGGTCCAAGGGCAGGATGATCGGGTTTATCGCTATCGATTCTGGAAGCAAGGCGAAGCGCATTATGTGCGCCGGGACGATGTTGCTAAAACCTTTGTGTTCAGCGCCTTTGATTTCAAGCGTATCGCTGAAATCACGCAGGCCGAGCTGGTTCAGGTACAACAGCCGTCAGAGCCATCTGAAGCCGGAGCATAGGGGGTGTCATTGAGGCCCGCCTGAGTTGGCCAGTTGGCCTCTTTTTTTGTCGATTCTATCCTGGATGAGCGATGCGGTGCCGAATTTGGCTCATGGGTGGGCATGATGCCGGTTATGTTGTGGCGACCGTCCTGGTTTATCATCCTGTCAGGGTGTCAATCAACTCTCCATGATGCCATAATAGATCTTTTTTGTGGTTGGTATTTTTAATCGATGAAGTCTAAGCCAAAATCCGATCTGATCGCCGCGCTGGGTTTGTGCAAAAGCGCTTTTTTATGGGCGGCGGGATTCAGCATGATTATCAATTTCTTGATGATTGTGCCCTCCATCTACATGCTCCAGCTTTACGATCGGGTGGTGCCGACCGGTAACCAGGTCACTTTATTGATGCTGACCCTGATCATGGTGGTGTTGTTTGCGACGCTAGGCGCCCTGGAATGGGTGCGCTCGCAAATGCTGGTGCGTATCAGTACACGGCTGGAAACTCTGCTCAGCCAGCGTCTGTTTCAAGTTGCATTCAAGCAGGCCTTGTATTCAGGCGGTCAAAAAGCCAGCTCCCAGCCATTAGATGACCTGACCGGTTTGCGTCAGTTTTTGACCGGTAACGGTTTGTTTGCCTTCTTCGATGCTCCCTGGATGCCGGTGTACATCGCTTTGATGTTTTTGTTTCATCCCTGGTATGGCTGGGCAGCGGTGTTTACCGGAATTGTGCTGGTGATTGTGGCGATTGCCAACGAAAAAGCCACCAGCGCGTTGCTGCGTGAGGCGAATACCATCGCCATTGCCGGTCGTGGTCTGGTCGGTAAAAACTTGCGTAATGCCGAAGTGATTCATGCCATGGGCATGTTGGGCGATATCCGTAAACGCTGGCTGGTGACGGGCGAGAAAGTGCTGGATTTACAAGCCGTGGCCAGCAGCCGGGCGGGGCTTTTGACCGCGTTATCGAAAGTGTTACGCATGACGTCGCAGTCGCTGATTTTGGGTTTGGGGGCATATTTGGTGATTCAGGACGAAATCACGCCGGGTTTGATGATTGCCGGTTCTATTTTGTTGGGACGGGCGTTGGCGCCTATCGATCTGATGATCGCGTCCTGGAAGGGCTTTGTCGCGGCACGAGGACAGTATCAGCGCTTGAATGAGTTGTTAACCCTGATTCCCGATGACAGAGACACCATGTCATTGCCGGCACCTACGGGCGAGTTGAAGGTGGAAAATATTATTGTCACTCCACCGGGCGGTAAGAAGCCCGTGCTGAAAGGCATTAACATGCAGATTCCCGCCGGCGATGTGGTGGGTGTGCTGGGGCCTAGTGGCGCTGGAAAATCCACGTTTGCCCGAGTTATTTTAGGCATTTGGCCGGCCAATAATGGCGCGGTGCGTTTGGATGGTGCCGATATTTTTAGTTGGGACCGGGCCGAGCTAGGGCCTTATATCGGCTATCTGCCGCAGGATATCGAGTTGTTCGATGGCACGATCAGTGAAAATATCGCCAGGTTTGGCGATGTGAACCCCGAACTGGTCGTGGCGGCGGCGAAAATGGCTGATGTGCATGATTTGATCCTGCAATTTCCTGAAGGGTATGACACCTTTATCGGCGCGAGTGGCGGTAATTTGTCGGGCGGTCAGCGGCAGCGCATTGGCCTGGCCCGGGCGTTGTACGGCAATCCTGTGTTGGTGGTGTTGGATGAGCCAAATTCGAATCTCGATGAGGTTGGCGAGGCTGCCTTGGCGCGTGCCTTGCAGCAACTCAAGGCGCAAGGCAGTACGGTGGTGATTATTACCCATCGCAATCAGATTTTGGCGCATGTTGATCGATTGTTGATTCTCAACGATGGTCAGTTGGCCGTGTACGGGCCGCGTGATGACGTGATTAAGTATCTCAATCAAAAACAGCAGGAAGCCGCCGGCAAAGTGGCGCAGACTGCACCTGTCGCAGGATAAGCCATGACTCAAAAATCGGATGTGTTAACGCAGCGGCCCGAGCTGAAAATCGATGATCGTCCGGTGCGCTGGATTGGCATTATTATCGTGCTGGTGGTGTTCGGTGGTTTTATTTTATGGAGTGTGTTGGCACCCCTGGATAGTTCGGCGTTGGCGCCGGGCGTGGTGACGGTTAAATCTTACCGTAAAACCATTCAGCATCTGGATGGTGGCATTGTCAAAGAAATTTTGGCCAAGGATGGTGATCGGGTCGTGGCGGGTCAGGTGTTGGTTCGCCTTGATAAAACACAGATTCAGGCGCAACTGGAAATTATCCGCGGCCAGTATTTAACGTCGTTGGCGCAAGTGGCCAGGCTACGCGCCGAGCGCGATGATCTGGAGACGGTTGTGTTCCCGGAGATACTGACCGACAGCGAGGACCCTAGGGCTAAAGAAGCTTTGACCGCCGAGCGGGATGTGTTTCGGTCACGACAAAGCACCTATCACGGTGAAATTTCGGTGTTGAAAAAACGCATCGAACAAATCAATAGCAAAATTGTCGGTATGCGCGGCCAAATTAGCAGCAAAAAACATTTGCAGGCTTCTTTCGGCGAGGAAATCAAGGATTTGCGCGAATTGTTGGCGGAAGGCTTTGCCGACCAACTGCGTTTGCGTGAACTGGAGCGTAATCAATCCATCACTCAAGGCGAAATCGCTGCGCTGCAATCGGATATTGCCAGTAGTGGTATGCAAATCGGCGAGGCGGAGCTGGAGATTTTGCAACTACGCAAGAACCGTCAGGAGGAAGTCACCAACATGCTGTCCGAGGCCTTGGTTAAATTGTACGATGCCACGGAACGTTTAACGGCGGTTCAGGATCAACTCCAACGCACCGAGATAAGAGCGCCGGTAGATGGCATGGTGTTGGGCTTGTCGGTGCACACCGAAGGCGGGGTGGTCGCGCCGGGAAATCCGATTCTTGACATTGTGCCGCAAGATGCCGAGCTGATTATCGAGGCGCAGGTATCGACCATGGATATTGACCGTGTCGCGGTTGGCTTAATGGCCGAGGTGCGTTTTTCCGCGTTCAAGCAGGCTTTGGTGCCTAAACTGACCGGGCGTGTGATTCACTTGTCCGCAGACCGCCTGGTCGATGAAAAAACCGGCATGCCATATTACCAGGCGCGAGTCGAGTTGACCGAAGACAGCAGTCAAGACATGGGTGATCTGAAATTGTTGCCGGGTATGCCGGCGGAAGTTCTGATCAACACGGGCGAGCGCACCTTGCTAGAGTATCTTGCCCAACCAATTACTAACGCGTTTGCGCGTGCGTTTATAGAGGACTGATGCGATTATTCAAGCTGTTTTGCTTAGGAAGCTGTTGGGCGGCGGCGAGTGCTGTTCAGGCCGAGAATTTACTCACTGTTTACCAGCAGGCGGTTACGCAAGCGCCGCAGCTGGTCAGCGCTCAGCAACAAGCGCATATTGGTAGCGCGCAAAAATATCAAGCATTGGGCGAAATGTTGCCACAAGTGACGGCCAACGCGAATTTTTCTGCCGTGCAACAACGCGCTAAGTTTCAGAATCAGATCACCAACGAGAGCTTTAACGGTACGCGCTATCAGGTATCTGTGAATCAGACCGTGTTGGATTTTGCTAAATTCTGGAATTGGCGGCGCGCCTCTAAAGTTGAGGATCAATTTTCCTCAGAACTGGTCGAGGCTGAACATCAACTGATGTTTGACACGGTTAATCGTTATTTCGCAGTGTTGGAGGCGGAAGATCAGATCAGGTTTTTAACCCGGGAAAAAGAGGGTACCGAACAACAGCTGCAACAAGTGCAAAAGCGTTATCAGAAAAAACTGCTGAAAATTACCGATTTGTATGAAATCGAGGCGCGTCTGGACAAAATTGAGGCTGATTTGATCGAAGCGGACAGCATTCGGGTGACGGCACGCGAAGCGCTGCGCGAATTGACCGGCAAGCCGGTGGGCGAGCTGGCGCCATTACGTGACGATATCGAGTTTTTGCCTTTGGAAGGGCCGCTCGAAGAGTGGATTAGGGTTGCGCAAAGCGAGAATCCAACCCTGTCGGCGTTGATCGCTGCGGTGGCTGCGGCGAAAAACAATGTCGCTGCACAGCGTTCCAGATATCTGCCGGTAGTGGACTTGCAGTGGACGTTTTTTGATACCAATACCGGTTTCCAGAGTGCACGAACCTCGGATAACCAGACTCAGGTGGCAGCCGTGAATATTTCGGTGCCGATTCTGACCAGTGGCGTTAACGCCAACCGCATGTTCGAAGCCGAGCACCGGCTGGAACAGGCTCGGCAGCAACGGGAAGCCAGAATTCGCGAGTTGATCAAAGAGACCAGCGATGCTTTTTTAAGCGCCAATGCCAATGCTCGTCTGGTGGCAGCGGCACAAAAAGCGCTGGCGTCGGCTGAAAAATCACTGGCCGCCATGGAGCGTGGCTTTAACTATGGCGTGGAAACCCTAGGGGATGTGCTGACCGCCCGGCGTCAGAAATTTCTGGCGGAACGTGATCTGGCGCAGGTGAAATACCGCTATATCAACAATCGAATACGCTTTCTGCAGGCAACCGGCCTGATTATGGACAAAAATATTGCCGAAGTGAATCAATGGTTGCAAGCATCCATGTCCGTGCAGCCTGTGGTCTCGGCTGAGACCTCACCGCTTCAATAAGCGCCAATGCGCGTTAAGCCTGGTCAACATCGATGATAAAATATGATGTCAAACTCGACGGTGTCGAGGAAAACAGTTCGCATAAAAAACTGCTGAGCCGGATTACGCCGGATTCGCGAGTGCTGGAGTTAGGCTGCGCCACCGGTTATTTAGCCGAATATCTTAGCCAACAAAAAAATTGCAGCGTGGTTGGCGTGGATTATGATGTCGAGGCGCTGACTTTGGCTAAGCGCTTTTGCCTACAAACGCATGCCGCTGATCTGGATCTACCTGATTGGGCCGTGCCTCTTGAAGGGCAAACGTTTGACTGGATTGTCTGCGCCGATGTGCTGGAGCATCTTAAAAACCCGGCCAGGCTACTGAAGTCTCTGCAACCGCTGTGTCATCCCGCCACCCGCCTGCTGATTTCGATTCCCAATGTCGCTCATGCCTCCATCCGCTTGGAGTTGCTGCAGGGGCGTTTCGATTATGAAAAATTGGGATTGTTAGATGAGACGCACCTGCATTTTTACACCCGCGAAAGCCTGTTGAATCTGCTGCTGCAAGGTGGTTTTGTCGCCTATGACATTGACTATACCGTGCATGATTTAGCTGACGAGGCCATTGTTGACCATTTGGCGGCGCTAGGCCTTGAGCCCAGCGCACAAACGCTGCAAGCTTTTCATCAACCCGCTGCCACGGCTTACCAGTTACTGGTAGAGGCACGTCCCGCACATGACGATGCACTGGCCAGGCCCATTCCCCCTTTGCCACTTAAACCGCTGGCATCGTCGAACCTGGCGTATGGACAGAAGCAGCAAGCTATACAGCATCTGCAATTACATAACGAGCAGTTACAAAATCATAACGAGCAGTTACAAAATCATAACGAGCAGTTACAAAAGGAACTCAAGGCCGTTTACGCGTCGCTGGAACAGGTCAAGCGGGAAGGTCTCGATGCTAAAACGCATCAAGATAATCTGAAGGCTGAGCTGAAAGCCGTGTATGCCGCACTGGAACAAGAGCAGAGAGAAAAACAAAATCTTGCCATTCATAATGAAAACCGCCAACAGCATATCAACAGCTTAAACCATCACATTCAAACCCTAGAGCGTGCATCAGCTGACCATCAGGCCTTACAGCAACAGTATGCGCAGCTCCAGGCAGCACACGCGCAATTGCAAGCGGTGCTGGATCGCATTCACCAAAAATGGTTCATTCGTGGTTACAACCGGCTTAAACAAATCGCAGGCATTGGCCGGCCTGCCCATGCCAATCCGCTACAGGCGCTGGCAACACCCTCACAGCAGCCTGACGTTAACGATTATGCGACCTGGGTGAGTCGTTATGGTGCGTTGACGCCCGAGCAGCAAGCCGTGATGACCGATGAGCTGGCGCAATCCTGCGACTGGCCGGACATCGCCTTGTTGATGCCGGTTTACAATACCGACCTGGCTTTTCTTCGCGAGGCGCTGGATTCGGTGCTTGCCCAGTTCTACCCGCATTGGCGTTTGTATATTGCTGATGATGCCTCAAGTGACACAGCGGTTCATGCGCTGTTGCGCGGCTATCAACAGCGTGATGAGCGCATTTGCGTGTTGTTTCGCGACCAAAATGGCCATATTTCAGCAGCCTCTAACACCGCTCTTGCGGTTGTTGACAACGAGTTTGTGGCGTTGATGGATCATGATGACCGGCTTGCACCTGAAGCCCTTTATTGTCTGGCCAAGGCGATTAAGGCCCACCCGCAGGCGGCGTTATGGTATTCCGATGAGGATAAGATCACGCCGGAGGGTGAGCGTTTCGCGCCTTATTTCAAGCCGGACTGGAACCCTGAATTATTTTGGGCGCACAATTACATCAGTCATCTGGCGTGTTATCGCACGGCAAAATTGCGCGAGCTGGGCGGTTTTCGCAGCGCTTACGATGGCGCACAGGATTATGACCTGACCCTGCGCTATATCGAGACCCTGGCCCCTGAGCAAATCATTCACATTCCCCGCGTGTTGTATCACTGGCGGGCAGTGGCTGGCAGTACCGCCACCGGTGTCGAAGCCAAACCGTATGCGGTGACCGCCATGATCGACGCGGTGGCCGATGCCTTGGCGCGGCGCCATATTGCTGCCGAAGTGAGTGCGCACCCAGATTTGCCGGGCGCCCTTCGAGTGCGTTATGCGCTGCCGGAGCCTGTCCCGAAAGTCAGTCTGATTATTCCAACCCGCAATGGTTATCGCTTGTTGAGCCAGTGTATCGATAGCCTGGTGGCGCTGACCGACTATCCTGATTATGAAATTATTATTGTCGATAATGGCAGTGATGATGCCTTGACCTTGGGTTATCTTAAACAATTGGCGCAACGGCCTGCCATCAAGGTCGTGCGCGATGACTCGCCATTCAATTATGCGGCGTTGAATAACCGCGCTGCACAACTGGCCGAAGGCACTGTACTGGGCTTGTTGAACAATGATCTGGAAGTCGTTGAGGCCGATTGGTTAAAAGAAATGGTTGCGTTGGCGGTGCGCCCGGATACCGGGGCGGTCGGCGCCAAACTTTGGTACCCGGATGATACCGTTCAGCATGGTGGTGTGATCGTGGGTTTAGGGGGCGTGGCCGGTCATGCACATAAACATTTTCCCAAACAACATCCCGGCTATTGCGGGCGTTTGCTGTTGACTCAGAATTTAGCGGCGGTTACCGCAGCGTGTCTGTTGGTGCGCAAGTCGGTGTTTACCGAAGTAGGCGGTTTTGAGCAGCAGCATCTGGCAGTGGCTTTTAATGACGTCGATTTGTGTCTGCGCATAAGCGAGGCCGGTTACCGTAATGTCTGGACGCCATTTGCCAGGCTGTATCATCATGAGTCAGCCACGCGTGGCTATGAGGACAATCCTGAAAAACAAGCGCGTTTTCAAGGTGAAATCGATTACATGCGGCAGCGTTGGGGGCAGGGGTTGCTGCTGGACCCAGCCTATAATCCCAATTTAACTTTGGATCGGGAAGATTTTTCCCTGGCCTGGCCGCCACGTTAAATCGGTCGAGTGGCCAACCTGGTAAGCAAATGTGCTATTTCAGCCGCTGCGCCAAATGGAGAGTAGCAGCCATAAGCCGCCTAACAAGGAGCCAATAAAGGCAATCATGCCAATGAACGAGCCGGCGCCGCCTTCAACAGTGGAAACGATGGAGCCGCCAATAATCATGGCCGCCGTGACCAGGCTGACCGACAAACGGTTCACCACCCGATCCAGCTCCGCGCCCAGCCAGTCGGGTCGGTTGACATGCAAACGCACGCCAATGGCGCCTTTGCGTAAATCCTCGACAATGCGTTGTACGTCTTTTGGTAGGTCGATCAGGATGCGAGCCAGTTCCAGCGCTGATTGTAAGCTCTTGCGCCCTAAGGTTTCCGGGTGATAGCGCAATAATAAAGCGGTTTTCAGGCGGGGCGCTGCGGTAACTACCAGATTGAATTCCGGGTCCAGTTGTCGGCCCAGTCCTTCCAGCGTCATAAACGCTTTGATCAGCAAGGATAAATCCGCAGGTAGATTGATTTTATGATCGCGTATCAGGCTGGTCAAATTGCCTAAAAGCTCGCCCATGTGCAGGTTTTTCAGTGATACGCCATGATAACGGTCGATGAATTGATCGACTTCGATCATCAATGATTCTTCATCGTCAGGGGGTGTTTCCGTCCAGCTTAGTAAAATGCGCACCACTTTTTCCGGCTCTTTGTTAACCAGGCCGTGCAACAAATCAATGACCTGAAAGCGTCGATTGTCGCTGAGCCGGCCGATCATGCCAAAATCAATGAAAGCGATGCGGTTGCCGGGCAGAAAAAAACAATTGCCAGGATGCGGGTCGGCATGAAACACGCCATCGATCAACATCATTTTAAGGACTGCGTCGGCGCCGACTTTGGCCAGTTTGGTGCGATCAAGCCCTGCCTGATTCAAGGCCTCCAGATCATGACCGGGAATGCCTTGCACATAGCGCTGTACGTTGACGCGCTCGGACGTCCATGGCCAGAAAATTTCCGGAATGATAATGTCGTCATAGCCTTGAAAATTGTGCCGCAGTCGTTCGCTGTTACGTGCTTCCACGGCCAAGTCCAGTTCTCGGCGCAGCGATAAGGCAAACTGGCGCACGATTTTCTCAGGTTGATAGCGGTTGAGCGCCTTGATTTCGCGGCCAGCCATCTCGGCGAGATTTTCCAGCAAACGCAAGTCAGACTCCACGGTGGCGCGAATGCCTGGGCGGCGTATTTTGACGACAACTTCGCTGCCATCAATCAAGCGGGCTCGATGTACCTGGCCAATCGATGCGGCGGCAATCGGGGTGGGATCAAATTTGGCAAACACCTGTTCAGGCGGTGCGCCTAAATCTTCGGTGAGCTGGGGGAGGATGTCTGCATAAGGTACCGGTTGCGCCTGGTCTTGCAGCTTTTCAAATTCGGTGATCCAGGCTTCATCGAATAAATCAGGACGAGTCGCCAGAATCTGCCCCAGTTTAACGAACGTCGGTCCCATTTCCTCCAGAACTTTACGTACCCGCTCCGGCGGCTCTAAATGGGTGAGTTCGTCGATTTCCCGCCAGTTCAAGGCATGGCCGGCGCGTTCCACCAGCGCGACCATGCCTAGACGACGCACCATGTCACCAAAGCCGTAACGAATCAGGATTGAAGCGATTTCATGCACCCGGCCAAAGTCGCGGGCGGCGATCAAGGTTTCCAGAAACATGCTTGCCTTGTCAGTCGTGTGACGGGCGATTCAGCCAGGCAAGTGGCGATAAACCCAGCGCAAACGCCAATGCCAAACCCAGCCAGGCGCTGCGACCCCAGGTCAGAGGATAGCGGTCCGGTCGTGCCGGCCCGGTCAGGCCCGGAATGCTGGGCAAATCGCCATCGCCACCTGCAACCTGCAATTGTGCTTTCATGCCTTTTTCCATGTGCAGGGGGAGTTCGCAATGCACCAGATAGGTTTTAGGTCGGCTGGGCACAATCAATGAGGCGCTAAGCTGACCTTTTCCGTACAGTTCCAGATGCATCATGCCATCGGGGTACAGATAGCCGGGCAGGCCATGAATCATCAGTTGATGACGAATGTTGTCGTCATTGATAAACGTCAGGTTGATTTTGGCGCAGCCTTTAACTGCCCAGTTGCGTGGTTCGAATGCGAACATGCTGCCGGGCAGTTGCGCCGCGTGTTGACTGCCAGCACGCACGGTCAGGTTGACTTCTTCGGATATTTGCGGGCAATCGGACGGCAATCGGTCGGGATTGGCGTTCATGATCATGCCGGTTTCGTCCATGAACATGCGGCCATGTTGCATGGCAGGGTAGGCGACGGGTAGCCAAAGGCTCAGCAGCAGTACGCGAATAATTCTCATGGATTTCCAGGGGTATAAATGTGGCTGTATCAGTCTGTTTGCAGGTATTTTGCGCCAATCCTATCATGTTGCAATGTTGTCGTGATGGGGTTTTGAGCTTCGAGGGAGCAATGTTATTATGGATAGGTTTTGGATTGCATTAAGCCTTGAGTTTTGACTTAGGAGTCGTGTTAGTGACAGCATTCAGTCAGTCAGCGGTACTGTTACTTGAAAATGGAACAGTATTGCGCGGCACCAGTATCGGTGCCAGCGGTTATCAAGCGGGCGAGGTGGTGTTCAACACCGCCATGACCGGTTATCAGGAAATTTTGAGCGATCCGTCCTACGCCCGGCAGATCGTAACCTTGACGTATCCGCATATCGGCAATGTCGGGGTCACGCCGGAGGATGACGAGGCCGGGCGCGTGTTCGCCAGCGGGCTGGTGATTCGCGATTTGCCGATTCTGGCCAGCAACTGGCGGATGCGTGAGTCCTTGCCCGATTATCTCAAGCGTCACAATGTCATCGCCATTGCCGACATCGATACCCGCAAGCTGACCCGAATACTGCGTGAACAAGGCGCCTTGCGCGGCTGCATTGCCGCAGGCTCTGATATTGACCTGGCCAGGGCGCAGGCTGAACTGGATGCGTTTTCAGGGCTTCAAGGCATGGATCTGGCTAAAGAAGTGACGTGCGAGAAGCCTTATCAGTGGCAGGATAATGTCTGGCAGGCGCATCAAGGCTATGCGCCGCAAGCGGAAAGCCGGCATGACATTGTCGCCTATGATTTTGGCGTCAAGCGCAATATCTTAAGGCTTTTGGTTAATCGTGGCTGCCGGGTTACCGTGGTGCCGGCGCAAACACCGGCCAACGACGTGTTGGCGATGAAACCGGCCGGCGTGTTCTTGTCCAACGGCCCCGGCGACCCGGAGGCCTGTGATTATGCCATTGACGCCATTCGCGAACTTTTGCAGCAGGATTTGCCGATGTTCGGCATTTGCTTAGGCCATCAGTTACTGGCGCTGGCTTTGGGTGCGCGTACCGAGAAAATGAAATTTGGCCATCATGGCGCCAATCATCCGGTGTTCGAGCGGGCCAGCGGTAAGGTGTTGATTACCAGCCAGAACCACGGTTTTGCCGTGGCTGAAGCCAGCTTGCCGGATTGCCTGGAGCCCACCTTTCACTCTCTGTTCGATCAAAGTCTGCAAGGGATTGCGCACACTACCAAGCCGGTGTTCGGCTTTCAAGGCCATCCCGAGGCCAGTCCCGGTCCGCATGATCTGGACTTTTTGTTCGACCGTTTTGTAACCGCCATCGCCGCCCGCTAAGCACTCATGCCGAAAAGAACCGACCTACAATCCATCCTGTTACTGGGTGCCGGCCCGATCCAGATCGGCCAAGCCTGTGAATTCGATTATTCCGGAACCCAGGCGCTGAAAGCCCTGCGCGAGGAGGGCTATCGAACCATTCTGGTCAATTCCAATCCAGCCACCATCATGACCGATCCCGAAATGGCCGATGCGGTTTATATCGAGCCGATTGATTGGCAAACAGTGGCGAAAATTATTGAAAAAGAGCGGCCGGATGCAATTTTGCCAACCATGGGCGGGCAAACCGCGCTGAACTGCGCGCTGGATCTGGATGCCAACGGTGTTTTGGCCAAGTTCAACGTGGAAATGATCGGCGCCAAAAAAGAGGCCATCGAAAAAGCTGAAGACCGGGAGTTATTCAATCAGGCTATGCGCCGGATTGGCCTGGAGGTGGCGCAGTCGCAAACCGCGCACAGTCTGGAAGAAGCGCTTCAGGCACAGGAAAAAGTCGGTTACCCGACCATCATCCGCCCCTCGTTCACCTTGGGCGGCAGCGGCGGCGGTATCGCATACAATCGCGAAGAGTTTGTCACCATTGTCGAGCGCGGCCTGGATTTGTCGCCCACCAACGAAGTATTGATCGAAAAATCCATGCTCGGCTGGAAAGAGTTCGAGATGGAAGTGGTGCGCGACCGCAACGATAACTGCATCATCATCTGCTGCATCGAGAATTTCGACCCCATGGGCGTGCATACCGGCGACTCGATTACCGTGGCCCCGGCGCAAACCCTGACCGACAAGGAATATCAGCGTCTACGCGATATTTCCATCGCCGTGCTGCGGGAAATCGGCGTCGATACCGGCGGCTCCAACGTACAGGTGGCCATACATCCGGACACCGGGCAGATGATTATCATCGAAATGAACCCCAGGGTGTCGCGTTCCTCGGCGCTGGCTTCCAAAGCCACCGGTTTCCCGATTGCCAAAGTCGCTGCCAAACTGGCGGTAGGTTACACCTTGGATGAGCTGAACAACGAAATCACCGGCGGCGCCACCCCGGCCTCGTTCGAGCCGACCATCGATTACGTCATTACCAAAATTCCGCGCTTTACTTTCGAGAAATTCCCGCTGGCCGATGATCGCCTGACCACGCAAATGAAATCGGTGGGCGAAGTGATGGCCATGGGGCGTAATTTTCAGGAATCGTTGCAAAAAGCCATTCGTGGCCTGGAGGTTGACCGTTCAGGTCTGGATGAGCTGATCGATCCCGAGCAACCCGATGCCCTGGACATCATCAAGCGCGAATTGCGCCACCCCGGCGCTAATCGGTTGTGGTTTCTGGCCGATGCCTTTCGCATGGGGCTGGATTTACCGGCCGTGCATAAGCTTTGCCACATTGACCCCTGGTTTCTGGCGCAGGTCGAGCATCTGGTGATCAGTGAACAGGCATTGGCTGAATTTACCTTGGCGACCTTGCCTGAACCGCGTTTTCGCGCCCTGAAACGACAGGGCTTTGCCGATGCCCGTATCGCCAAATTGCTGGGCGCGACCGAAGCTGAAGTACGCGCCGCCCGGCACCGGCAAGGTATACGCCCGGTATATAAGCGTATCGATTCCTGTGCCGGTGAATTTCCCGCGGCCACCGCCTACCTGTATTCCAGCTACGATGAGGCATGCGAAGCCGAGCCTACCGGGCGTGACAAAATCATGATTCTGGGCGGCGGCCCCAACCGTATCGGCCAGGGTATCGAGTTTGATTATTGCTGCGTGCATGCCGCCTTCGCCTTGCGCGAGGACGGCTTTGAAACCATCATGGTCAACTGCAACCCGGAAACCGTATCCACCGATTACGACACCTCCGACCGGCTGTATTTCGAACCCTTAACCCTGGAAGACGTGCTGGAAATCATCGAGCGCGAGCAACCGAAAGGCGTAATCGTACAATTCGGCGGCCAGACGCCGCTGAAGCTGGCCCGGGCACTGGAAGCCGCTGGCGCGCCGATCATCGGCACGTCGCCTGATTCCATCGATCTGGCTGAAGACCGCGAGCGTTTCCAGAAACTGTTGGAGCGCCTGGATCTGCGCCAGCCGCCCAATGCCACCGCCCGTTCCGTTGAACAAGCCCTGAGTGCGGCGCGTGATCTGGGTTATCCGTTGGTGGTGCGCCCGTCTTATGTGTTGGGTGGCCGGGCCATGGAAATCGTGGTCAATGAAGAAGGTCTGATGCGCTATATGCGCGATGCGGTGAAAGTATCCAACGATGCGCCGGTGTTGCTGGATCGTTATCTGGAAGATGCGGTGGAAATGGATGTCGATGCCATTTTCGACGGCGAACAGCTGCTGATCGGCGGTTTGATGCAGCATATCGAACAGGCCGGCATTCACTCGGGCGATTCGGCCTGCTCGATTCCGCCTTATGATCTGCCCGAGACGATTCAGGATCAGCTGCGCGAGCAAGTGGCGAAAATGGCCCGCGCCCTGGGCGTGCGCGGCCTGATGAATACCCAGTTCGCGATTCAGGGCGAAACCATTTATGTGCTGGAAGTCAATCCCAGGGCTTCGCGCACCGCGCCGTTCGTGTCCAAGGCAGTCGGTTACCCGCTGGCGAAAATCGCCGCTCGTTGCATGGCCGGCAAGACCCTGGCCGAGCAAGGCATCACGCATGAACGGATTCCGCCCTTTTTCTCGGTCAAGGAGGCGGTGTTTCCGTTCGTCAAATTTCCCGGCGTTGATCCGATTCTGGGGCCGGAAATGAAATCCACCGGTGAGGTGATGGGGGTGGGCGCAACCTTTGCCGAGGCGTTCGCCAAATCACAGCGTGGCGCCGGCATCAATCTCGATAGCAGTGGCAAGGTGCTGATCAGCATTCGTGATGCGGACAAGCCCAAGTTGCCGGAAATTGCCCGGATTCTGGTCAGCAAAGACTATCAGATCGCCGCCACCAGCGGCACTGCCCACGTGCTGCATGAAGCCGGTATTCCTTGTGAAGAAGTGTTCAAGGTCAACGAAGGCCGGCCCAATACCGTGGACTTGATCAAAAATGGTCAGGTACAGTTGATCATCAACACCACCGAGGGCGCCAAGGCGATTGCCGATTCGTTCACCATTCGCCGGGAAGCCTTACAGCACCGGGTGGCGTATTACACTACCATGGCTGGAGCGCGCGCCGCCTGTCTGGCGCTGGGTGAAAATACCGCCGGCACGGTAATCAGCATTCAGGCGCTGCACCAGCAGCTTGAGAAGGGGCGTAGCTCAGCGTTATACTGATTTTCAGATTATGACGCTAACAGGCTGGCTTTGGCTTGACAGTTTACCGGTTGTCGAAGGTAGGCTCTTGAGTCAAAGCCTGATTTTTTTATGGAGTAACAAAGTATGCAAAAAGTGCCTCTGACGGCTCAAGGCGCGGAGAAATTACGCGCTGAATTACACGAATTAAAAACAATAGTTCGGCCAAAAATTATTGCCGCTATTGCCGAAGCGCGTGAACACGGCGATCTTAAAGAAAACGCCGAATACCATGCCGCCCGTGAGCAGCAAAGCTTTACCGAGGGCCGGATTGCTGATATTGAAAGCAAACTGGCCAACGCTGAAATTATCGATGTCACCAAAATCAATGCCGGTGGCAGGGTGGTGTTTGGCGCCACGGTGGACCTGGAAGATATCGAATCCGGCAAGCAAGTGACCTACCATATTGTCGGCGAGGATGAGGCCGATATCAGCCAGGGGCGTATTTCCATAGGTTCGCCGATTGCCCGCGCCCTGATTGGCAAGGAAGCCGAGGACGTGGTGACCGTTAAAGCGCCTGGCGGCGACATCGATTATGAAATTCTGGCGGTGCATTACCGCTGATGGCGCACAGTAAAAGCAGCAAGCGTTGGTTGCACGAACATTTTAACGATGTTTACGTCAAACGCTCTCAGGCGGAAAACTGGCGTTCGCGTGCGGTATTCAAGCTTCAGGAAATCGATCAGCGCGACCAGCTGTTCAAGCCTGGCGCAGGTGTTGTTGACTTGGGAGCAGCGCCCGGTGGCTGGTCGCAATATGCCGTTAAAAAAGTCGGTGACAGCGGTTTTGTTATCGCTTCTGATATTCTGGCCATGGAGCCTTTGCCCGGGGTTGATTTCATTCAGGGCGATTTCCAGGAGCAAACGGTCTTCGAGCAGCTGCTTGGTGTGATTGATGGCCGGCCAGTCGATGTGGTGTTATCAGACATGGCGCCGAATTTATCCGGCAACAAAAGCATTGACCAGCCGCGATCTTTGGCTTTGGTTGAATTAGCTCTGGATACTGCCTGTCAGGTTTTATCGCCCGGCGGCCACTGGCTGGCCAAAGCGTTTCAAGGCCAGGGGTTTGATGCACTGAAACAGCAGCTAAAGCCACTTTTTCAGCAGGTTGTTATTCGTAAACCCGATGCCTCGCGGGCGCGTAGCCAGGAAGTTTATTTACTGGCCAGGCATTTTCAAGGCGGAAACCGATAATGTGCTGGGTGTACCTGAACTCCCGGGTTGATACCAGGGTCGGACAGCACAGTGATTGAGTAACACAAGGCCTGTTAATACTTAAGGTCAGTGATTTGGTAGTCTCGCTAACTGGAGATTTCAGTTTGAACGATTTAGTTAAGAATGTTTTTTTGTGGATTATTATTGCGTTGGTGCTGATGTCCATCTTTAATAATTTCACACCACAATCGAGTAGTGATGGTGCATTAAGTTATACCCAATTCATCCAGGCGGTTAAAAGCGGACAGATTCAGGATGTGGTAATCAACGAGAACACGATTCGTGGCCAGATGGTGGGTGGACAGGCCTTTCGCACTTATGCGCCCGATGATCCGCATCTGGTCGATGAGCTGTTGGCCAATGGCGTGCAAATCAAGGCCACACCGCCGGAACAACCCTCATTTCTGATGCAGTTGTTTGTATCTTTCGGCCCAATCCTGCTATTGATCGCGGTCTGGGTGTTTTTCATGCGGCAAATGCAAAACGGTGGTGCGGCCGGACGGGGGGCTATGACCTTTGGCAAGAGCCGGGCGCGTATGCTTGAGGAAGATCAAATCAAGGTCACTTTCGCGGATGTTGCCGGCTGTGATGAAGCTAAAGAAGATGTGGTCGAAATCGTCGATTTTTTGAAAGATCCGGCTAAATATCAGAAGCTGGGTGGCAAGATTCCCCGTGGCGCGTTGATGGTTGGCCCGCCAGGTACCGGTAAGACCTTGCTGGCGCGGGCGATTGCCGGTGAGGCAAAAGTGGCCTTTTTCAGCATTTCCGGTTCGGATTTCGTAGAAATGTTTGTTGGCGTTGGTGCCTCGCGGGTGCGTGACATGTTCGAGCAAGCGAAAAAACACGCGCCGTGCATCATTTTTATCGATGAAATTGACGCTGTTGGTCGTCAGCGTGGTGCGGGGCTTGGCGGCGGTCATGACGAGCGCGAGCAAACGTTGAATCAGCTGTTGGTAGAAATGGATGGTTTCGAAGGCAACGAGGGTATTATTGTCATCGCCGCGACCAACCGGCCTGATGTGTTGGACAAAGCCTTGCTCCGGCCGGGCCGGTTTGACCGACAGATCACCGTTGGCTTGCCCGATGTCCGTGGACGTGAGCAGATACTCAACGTACATCTGAAAAAAGTGCCCGTTGATACCGATGTCAATGTTAAATACATTGCGCAGGGCACCTCAGGGTTCTCGGGTGCGGATTTGGCTAACTTGATCAATGAATCTGCCTTGTACGCAGCCCGGCATAACGAACGCCTGGTCAATATGGCATCCTTGGAAGCGGCTAAAGACAAAATCATCATGGGGGCCGAACGGCGTTCTATGGTGATGGATGAAAAAGAAAAAACCATGACCGCTTATCATGAAGCAGGTCATGCCATTGTCGGGCGTTTGGTACCTGATCACGACCCGGTTTACAAAGTCAGCATCATGCCGCGAGGCAGGGCGTTAGGTATCACCATGTTTCTCCCGGAAAAAGATCATTACAGTATCAGTAAGCGCAAGCTGGATAGCATGATATCCAGTCTGTACGGTGGCCGGATTGCTGAGGACATGATTTTTGGCTGGGAAGAAGTCAGTACCGGCGCGTCCAACGACATTGAGCGAGCGACTGAGTTGGCTCGTAACATGGTCACCAAATGGGGGCTGTCCCAGCGCCTTGGGCCTTTGGCTTACAGTGAAGAAGAGGGTGAAGTGTTTCTAGGCCGCTCGGTCACCCAGCATAAATCCGTAGCCGAAGAAACATCACACACCATCGATGAAGAAATCCGTTCGGTGATTGATCGGAACTACCAGCGGGCGGAAATACTTTTGAAAGAAAATATCGACATTCTGCATGCCATGGCCAAAGCGCTGGTTGAACATGAAACCTTGGATAAAGACCAGATCGATGATTTGATGAATCGTCGACCTATGCGCAAACCGGACGAAGTGCTGCAGACACCGCCAGGCGCTAACACGTCCGGGTCATCGGCCTCAGGTGTTGATGGTACTGCCAAGCAATCCTGACATAGCGGCTGGTTGGAGATAGTGCGATGACGGCAAAAAAGTTTTTCGGCACGGATGGTATTCGTGGTCGTGTGGGTGATTATCCAGTCACCGCCGATTTTATGCTTAAGCTGGGCTGGGCGACCGGGAAGGCTTTTGTCGATGACGGCGCGGGTGCCGTATTGGTGGGCAAGGATACGCGGATTTCCGGTTACATGTTTGAATCGGCACTGGAAGCAGGACTCACGGCAGCAGGTGTCGATACGCACTTGCTAGGCCCCATGCCGACGCCAGGTGTGGCTTATTTGACCCGAACCTTGCGTGCTCAGGCGGGGATTGTGATCAGTGCTTCGCACAACCCGTATTACGACAATGGCGTCAAGTTCTTTTCCGGCGCAGGCGTAAAACTTGCTGACGCGCTGGAGCAGCGCATCGAATATTATCTTGACCAGCCCATGACCACGGTGGATTCTTCGCGTCTGGGTAAAGCAAAGCGCATACCCGATGCCGCAGGCCGCTATATCGAGTTTTGCAAGGCAACCATCGCCACGACCATGCAGTTCCATGGTTTGCGGATTATCGTGGATTGTGCACATGGCGCGACTTACCACATTGCCCCGCATGTGTTTACCGAAGTCGGCGCGGAAGTCGTCGCCATTGGCGCTGAGCCGGATGGTTTGAACATCAACGAGCAAATGGGGGCGACCAAGCCGGAAAAACTGGCCGCGACGGTGCTGGCTTATCGTGCTGATTTGGGCATTGCCCTGGATGGTGATGGCGACCGCGTGATTATGGTGGATGATCAGGGCGAAATTGTCGATGGTGATCAAATCTTGTTTATTATCGCCAAATTCAGGTTACAGCAAGGCCTCAGCCCGGATGCGGTGGTCGGTACCTTAATGAGTAACCTGGGTCTGGAGCATGCCTTGACCAAGCTGGGTCTGGCATTTCATCGCGCTAAAGTGGGTGACCGCTATGTCATGGAGCTGTTAGAGAAAACAGGTGGCAGTTTAGGGGGTGAAAGTTCAGGGCATGTGATTTGCCTTGATCGTACCACCACCGGTGATGGCATTATCGCAGCCTTACAGGTATTGGCCGCCATGTATAGTTCTGGTGAGTCACTACATCATCTCAAACAAGGCATGGAGAAGTATCCGCAAGTCTTGCTGAATATCACAGTCCGGGACAAAATGAGTCTGGATGACAGTGATTTACAACATGCGGTTAAAACCGCAGAAGCGGAATTAGGTGACCAAGGGCGTGTGTTATTAAGAGCCTCGGGCACAGAGCCCTTGATTCGAGTGATGGTAGAAGGGCAGGATTTCAGTCAGGTGCAGCATCTGGCCGAACAAATCGCCAGCGTGGTGCGTAGCAAAATTGCATGATTTCTAGGGATGGCCTGTACAGTTCAGCAGTCATGCTCACCAAGACGGTTTGGCTAGGGTAAGGATTTAAGCGAAGCACGTCGTAAACTTACCCCCGAAGGACTTAAGACAATTTATGCCGCCCAGCGCGTTGGCTTAACCTTTGCCCTACACCTTAGGTGGCTGCAAATTAAGAATGGCTGGCAGTTTGGTTTGTTGATTGCTCAGCTCAAGGAACATTGTTATAGTAATTGCCGCCAAGTCAGCCTGGTCATTAATCATCAGGTCATGTGTTGGCTGGCAGCTGCATTACCTGGTACGACCGTTCAGGCTGAAAGGGCAGCTAAAAGATTAATGAATTTCGTGTTTCAGCAGTAACGTGGGTTGCAGGGTCTGCATACCAAAGGTCTGAAACGCATCTGACAAGGGTTTTATCGCCAGACCCTAGACTGGCGACACCAGCCTGATTTTCCGAAAACTATTCCAACCTGCGTGTTTTTCTTGACACCCGTTTGCCTTCCGTTGTTTGCAGCCTGTTTGCAAACCCTGTGCTTGCCTACCCTTAGCAATGACTCGTCTTCCTTGAGCCTGAGTGTGCTTGAAAAACCCAATTCTTCCGGAAACTTCTGGCTAACCAACAAGGATAATGAATGAAAAGAATGTTGATTAACGCCACGCAGCCCGAAGAGCTGCGGGTGGCTCTGGTCGATGGCCAGAAGCTTTACGATTTTGATATTGAAATTCCCTCCAAGGAACAGAAAAAAGCTAACATTTACAAAGGTATTGTCACCCGGGTCGAACCCAGCCTGGAAGCCGCGTTCGTCAACTACGGCGCTGAGCGGCATGGCTTTTTGCCGCTGAAAGAAATTACCCGAGCCTGTGTGTTTGGCGAGCATGCGGACGACGCGCCTTCCGGTAAGGCCATTGTTAAAGAAGGCCAGGAAATCCTGGTACAGATTGAAAAAGAAGAACGCGGCAATAAAGGCGCGGCACTGACAACCTATATTAGTCTGGCCGGCGCGTATCTGGTGCTGATGCCGAACAATCCCAAGGCGGGGGGGATTTCCCGCCGTATCGAAGGCGAAACCCGCAATGAACTGCGCGAAGTCATGTCGGTACTGGACGTGCCTGAAAACATGGGGCTGATTGTGCGTACCGCAGGCTGTGGTAAAAATGCCGAAGAACTGCAATGGGACTTGAATTATTTGCTACAGCTTTGGGAAGCTATTGAACGCACCGCTAACGAACAAAAATCGCCGTTTCTGATCTTTCAGGAAAGTAATGTCATCATTCGCGCCTTACGCGACCATTTGCGCGGCAATATCGATGAAATTCTGATCGATAGCGAAGAAGCATTTAATCTGGTGCGCAATTTCCTGAAACAGGTCATGCCGCATTTTTTACCCAAGGCCAAGCTGTATCAGGATGCGGTGCCCTTGTTCAGCCGCTATCAAATCGAATCACAAATTGAGGTGGCCTACAAACGCGAGGTCTCACTGCCGTCCGGCGGCTCCATCGTCATTGACCACACCGAAGCTTTGACCTCCATCGATATCAACTCTGCCCGAGCGACCAAAGGCAGTGACATCGAAGACACCGCACTGAATACCAATCTTGAGGCGGCTGAAGAAATCGCCCGACAACTGCGCTTACGCGACTTAGGTGGGCTGTTTGTGATCGACTTTATCGACATGATGGCCAACCGTAATCAGCGTGCCGTGGAAAATCAGTTACGTGATGCCTTGAAACTGGATCGGGCCCGGGTGCAGATGGGACGGATTTCCCGTTTTGGTTTGCTGGAAATGTCCCGGCAGCGGCTTAGGCCTTCGCTAGGCGATGCTACGCAATTAACCTGTCCTCGGTGTAAAGGGCAGGGGTCGATTCGCAATGTTGAATCGCTGGCCTTGTCGGTACTGAGAATTCTTGAAGAAGAAGCGATGAAACCGGGTACCGAGCGGGTCATTGCGCATTTGCCGATTGAAAGTGCTACGTTTCTGTTAAATGAGAAACGCGATGCCATCGACCAGATTGAAAAACGACTGACTGTGGATTTGCTGATTTTGCCAACCAAGCAACTGGAAACTCCGGCCTACGATATTGAGCGCATTAAAACCAAGGATGTTACCGAGGATGAGACGCCCAGTTATCGCCAGTTAAAAGAAGAGAATGTGTCTTTGCCGGATTTTGCTCAGAACAGCCGCGCTAGAACCGAGCAGGCGGCGGTTAAGGAATTTTTGCCGGACTTACCTGCGCCTACGCAAAATCGAACCACGCATTCGGTTAATCTGGTGCGACGTTTCTGGCAAAAACTGATTGGCGACAAAGTTGTGGAGGCGGAGCCGCCGCAGCCTGAACCGGCGCCGGAAAACAAGCAGCCTGCGCAAGAATCCGCGCGTAAGCCTAAACGCCCCTCTGCCACGCGCGGCCCGAATTCTCGCGGTGGCCGCAACCGTAAACCACAAGCGTCAAACACAGTGCCTGCCACCGCAGCAGCAGAAGACGTTCGCGAGCAGACTGTGGAGGCGGCAGGTGAGGGCGACAACAGCGAAGTCCGTGCCTCGGCGCCCAAAACCCGGCGCGGCCCGGCGCAGCGCAGAACGCGGGGTTATCGTAAGCCGCGCCAGGATCAGCCCTA
The DNA here is from genome assembly GCA_032251045.1 of Methylococcales bacterium. Taxonomy (GTDB): domain Bacteria; phylum Pseudomonadota; class Gammaproteobacteria; order Methylococcales; family Methylomonadaceae; genus JAVVEW01. The sequence continues at coordinate 20,283 of JAVVEW010000010.1, read as the reverse complement.
TAATGCTGCCGGTCAGACAGAGCCTAACCAAGATGCTTCCGGGCAGGAGGCCGGCTCCGATGCGAAACCGACACAACCCGAACCGGTCACAGAGCGCAGTGACGGTGATTGAACGTCATTGACAAGGCCTGTGCGCGGGTAGCGCCATGGGTTCAGTGGTCAATATGCAGGCTTACTTGGTAGCCGGCAAATTTCCGGATATTGATGACGCCAGTATCAAATAGCCAGTATTGACCTTTAATCCCTTGTAGCAGGCCACTGACTATGGCGGTTTTATCCAGATTAAAAGATTTGACCTTCTCAGGATAGGTTAATACCGGATAGCTCAGGTCTATGGCCTGAGCATGGTTAACTTCAACCAGTGCGTCATCGCCATGTTGTGCGCGGATGGCGGCCAGCGGCTCGGCGCATAGCGACAGCAAATCATCGCGCCAGGCCAGTAAATCCATCGGTTCGGTTTGGTTCTTCAGCATTTTCTGCCAACTGGTTTTGTCGCTGACATGTTGGGCAATACAGATTTCCGCCAGACCGGAAAGATAGCGCGAGCGTGCCTGCAGAATAGGCAGCGCCTGAATCGCACCCTGATCGATCCAGCGCTGCGGAATCTGACTGCTGCGGGTGATGCCAACCTTGATGCCTGAGGCATTGGCCAGATAGACAATATGCGGCTGAAAACAAAACTGTTGTGCCCAATCAGGTTCACGGCAGGTGCCTTGCGCATAATGGCATTGTTCGGGTTTAACGATACACAAATCGCATTGTGCCAGGCGGATGAAACAAGGATAGCAATAGCCTTGATTGAAGCTTTTACGAGTCTGTTTGCCGCAATGCAGGCAATGAATCTGCCCCTGGTAGGTCAGGGTCAAGGGCTTGCCAAGCCATGCGTTGACATGTAGCGGCTGGTCATCAAGCGTTAACCAATACTCGATAGGCTGTTTGGTGGTGGCCTGCATTTTGTGCAGATGGCCGGTGAAGGTGTCGGTCATAGTAGCAAGAGTGGTTGGAGCGTGGATAAAAGTGCGCACGCTGGCGCCGCATGGTTAAACGCTCAGGCCAAGGCGCTGCCAAACCTGAGTCATTTCTGTTTCTTATTATCTTGGGAAAAAATTCTTATGTCGCTGATGCAAGTGACTCCAGGCCATCAAGTGCCTGACGATATTAACGTTATTATTGAAATTCCGGCTTACAGTTATCCGGTTAAGTATGAAGTCGATAAATATTCCGGCGCCTTGACGGTGGATCGATTCATGGGGACATCCATGCAATATCCAACTAACTATGGTTATGTTCCGCACACCCTGGCCGAAGATGGCGACCCGGTCGATGTCATGGTGATAACGCCTGAGCCATTATTGAGCCGTTGTGTGGTGCGCTGTCGTCCAGTGGGTGTGTTGGCGATGACCGATGAGGCCGGTGCTGATGGCAAGATTCTGGCCGTGCCGGTGCGTCAATTGACACCGCATTATGAGCGCATCAAAACCTACCAGGATATTTCCCCGGAAAAGATCGCCAAGATTACCCATTTTTTTGAACATTACAAAGACCTGGAAGAAAATAAATGGGTGCGTATCGAGGGCTGGTTTGGCCCGGAACAGGCAAAAGCGGAAATTAACGATAGCGTTGCCCGTTATGCGGCGTTGGATCACAAACCCCGCTTTTAAGGCGCCCGACCACGTTCAGCCAGCCAGGCGTCGATCACCGCTAACAGCGGTTGTCGACGCTCCGGTGGCAAAAATAATTGCTGATGGTGCCGCTCGCCTGTTAGTTCATAAAGCTGGTTATGGTGATGATTGGCGCCGGCGGCCTGATGGAACAAGCGTGCGCCTTCGGCGGGCGTAATGGGGTCGTGTTCTGAGTAAATCAGCAAATAAGGTGTCGTGAAGTTGGCGGCTTCGGCGTTCAGGTCAATGATTTCATATTGAATGCCCAGCACATAGCGCAGAATGCCACGGCGCGGGCGATAACTATCCTCAGCCAGTCTTTTGAGTTCCGCGGCCGAGTCTGTCAGGTAATGACCCAGCCACCGGGGGCCGGTCGGTGCCCATAGATAGCGAATGCCGGGCAGTGACAAAAATTCCACCCAAGCATCAAACAGCGGCACGGTCAGCCAGGCCAGGCCTTGTTCTGCCAGCCACAAAGGCCAGGGGGCGTTACTGGGTCGGGCGAAATGCCGATGGACATAAAAATTAAAATCCAGCAGCGGGTTTTGCAGCAAACCCAGCCAGTTTGGAACTTTGCTGATCGTAAACGCCGGCGCGCTGAACACTACGCCGGCAATTTTGACTGGCGGTTCATGCCGAATTAAATACGATGCGCTAATCAGGCCGCCCAGGCTATGCGCCAGTAAAAACACCGGTTGCTCGCCGCAGATCGGCGCAAGATAGCGTAAGGCGGCGTCCAGATCCTGACGCATCGGCGTTAAATCGCGCAGCACTTTTTGTTCCAGAAATGCCCGGTCGGCATGATACATAGCGGCGCCGTGACGAATGCTGTCATCGGCGCGGCGAAAAACCGGATTGCTCAGGCCATGCGCGGTCAGGTCGATGGCGGCAACGGTGTAACGGTGCTGAAAATGTTCCACAATGGGTTGATAGTGGCTACCATGCTCCCCCATGCCGTGTACGATCAGCAGGCAGCCTTCAGAAGGCTGGGTGGCGTGGCGAATCTGCATATGCCTGGGTTGTTTGATATCGATAAAAACCGACTCGCCCCATAAGGGATAGGGTTTGTGAATTGGGTGTGAATATTGACAGGCGCTTATTAGCATCAGTAATAGCAAACAGCTCAAGAATCTGCTAGCAATGCTCATTATGGAAGGTCCAGGTAAGAATTGCGCAACTTGCCCATGACTGCCCTGGCGTCCACGCATGTTGTGTGATGCCTCCGCTTGGCGAGAGACCGGGCCCTCGCTCAGCAGAAGGGGGGCGATGCCTGGCCCCGGCCGTATGTGGCTGACGACTCGATCAGCTTTGATCGATCAAGCGGCCGAAGTCTGATAATGCACGGAAAACTCGTTGAGTTTGGCCAGTATCAATGGCGCTTGCGCTGCATTATCAAATGCAAAAGCGTTGACTCCGGTGCGTTTCAGGTAAAACACCTGGTCGGGTAAATAGTCGCCGACGGCGCGGATTTCCCCGTTAAAGCCATAGCGCCGGCGCAAATACCAGGCTTGGGTAAAGCTTCGGCCATCGGTGAATTTGTCCAATTCCAGCACGATCAGCGCCAGTTTCGGTAGGTCTTCGGCGAATACGCTCACTTCATGTTCTGCTTTCAAGCGTACGCCTAAAGGCCCTGCGTGAGTCAATAAATGTTCTCGTTCATCCAGCCAACGTTGCAGTGACACAGAAAAGCCACCGGTTTCGGGCAGGGCGTCGCTGTCGGTCAGATGCCGATAACAGTCTTCAGTCAGGGTTTGGTCTTTAACAAGTGGCATAGATTTTCTCCTTGAACGGTTCCAGGCCAGCTCGATTGACGGTGGCGAGAAAAGGCTCATCCGGCTCGCGGATGTTCAGATAAACATCGAGAATGTCGAGAATGGTATCCGTGATTTGGTCTCGGGATACGGCAGGGCCAAGACGCTGGCCGATAGCGGCCTGATTTTCCGAACTGCCGCCCAGCGTGATTTGATACCATTCCTCGCCTTTTTTATCGACACCCAGAATGCCGATATGGCCGACGCTTTGATGCGCACAGCCATTCATGCAGCCGGAAATGTTGATTTTAATGTCGCCCAGATCGTATTGGTAATCGAGGTCGTCCAGGGCTTCGTTGAGTTCACGTACCACACCGATCGAGCCGGCATTGGCCAGCGAGCAAAAATCTAGACCCGGACAGCAGATAATGTCACTGACCGTGCCGATATTAGGGGTCGCCAGTTCAATGTGCCGAAGTGCTTGCCAGAGGGCGAATAAATCACTTTGCCGGACATCGGCCAGCATCAGGTTCTGGCGATGGTTGCTGCGAATTTCGCCAAAACTGTACTGATCTGTTAAATCCGCTAAAACATCCAATTGCCGGTCGGTAATATCGCCAGGCGGCGCAGTTGGATGCTTTAATGACACAAATACCGCACGGTAGCCGGCTTTTTGATGCGCGACCGTATTATGCTGATACCAGGTGGCAAACGCTTGGTTTTCGGCCAGTTTGGCGACCAGAGTTTGATCATCAGCGGCGCTTGCCTCGTAAGCGGGTGGGGCGAAATAACGTTTGATTTCGGCGATGCGTTCGTCGCTCAACAGCAAAGGCTCTCGGCTTAACTGCCATTCCTGTTCGACTTTTTCCTTGAATGCGGCAAGGCCGATTTCTTTGACCAGAATCTTGATTCTGGCCTTGTATTTATTGTCGCGGCGACCGTACAGATTATAAATCCGGACAATGGCCTCAAGGTAAGCCAGAAGCTCTTGCTTGGGCAGAAATTCACGAATCACCTGGCCAATAATGGGTGTTCGGCCCAAGCCACCACCGACCAACACCCGAAAACCGATTTCGCCGGACTCATTTTTAACTAAATGAAGACCAATGTCGTGTAATTGAGTGGCGGCTCGATCTTGTTCAGTGCCGGATACGGCGATTTTGAATTTGCGCGGCAGATAGGCGAATTCCGGATGCAGAATGGTCCATTGCCGGATGATTTCACAATAAGGCCGTGGGTCTTCGATTTCATCGACGGCGACGCCGGCCAGAGCATCGGTGGTGGTGTTACGCATGCAGTTACCGCTGGTCTGCATGGCGTGCATTTCCACTTCCGCCAGTTCCGCCAGAATGTCGGGAACCTGTTCCAGTTTTGGCCAGTTGAATTGGATATTCTGCCGGGTGGTGAAGTGGCAATAATTTTTGTCGTAAGTGCGGGCGATATGCGCCAGTTTACGCAGTTGACGCGAGGAAAACAGGCCATAAGGGCCGGCTACGCGCAGCATGGGGGCGTGTGTTTGGATGTATAGACCGTTCATCAGGCGTAGCGGCCGGAATTGATCTTCACTGAGCTCGCCGTTCAGAAAGCGGGCGGTTTGCTCGCGAAATTGCGCGACCCGTTCGTTGACCAGGGTTTGGTCTAAGGTGTTATATCGGTACATAGTGTTATGAAACTCTCAAATCCTAAGCGTTAACCGGTTAAGAATACATCATCCGGGTTTGAGCGGACAATGACAAACATCTTATTGTGACTATAATGTGTCGGTTTTGTCGGTTGAAATCGGCAAAGGTTCATGAAACAGTTTGTTAATCATTTGGGGGGTTATTGTGCGCATTTTTTGTATGTTACTTGCTTTGCTGGTGGTGCCGGAATGGGCTGCGGCGGCGGAATTTGAAAATCTTGGTCTGACTGGGACTGAGCGCGGTATTTATGCCGTGCTGATTTTTATGATCGCCTATGGCTTTGTCATGGCCGAGGAGTTTACAGGGCTGAAAAAGTCCAAGCCCGTGATATTGGCCGCCGGCATTATCTGGGCCCATGCGGCGGTTTTGTCCAGTTCTGCCGGTGTTTCTGGCGAGCAGCTACATGCCGCCTTTGAGCATAACCTCAAAGAGTATGCGGAATTGATGTTGTTTTTGCTGGTAGCCATGACTTACATCAACGCCATGGCCGAGCGTAATGTGTTCGAAGCCTTGCGTTCGTGGATGGTGCATAAAGAATTCGGTTACCGGAAATTGTTCTGGATCACCGGGGTGATTACTTTTTTCCTGTCGGCGGTAGCCGATAATCTGACCTCGGCGTTGCTGGTCGGTGCAGTGGTGATGGCGGTCGGTAAAAACAACGAAAAGTTTCTCACCATCGGTTTGATCAATCTGGTGGTCGCGGCCAATGCCGGCGGCGCATTCAGTCCCTTTGGTGATATCACCACGCTGATGGTCTGGCAGGCGGGCTACGCCGAGTTTTTTGATTTCTTTCGATTATTCATTCCTTCGGTCGTGAACTATGTGGTTCCAGCCTTTTTTATGTATCTGGCGGTGCCTGATGAGCAGCCGACGAAAACCAATGAATCGATGGTGAGTCTGAAGCCCGGTGCAGTCACTATCTGTGCATTATTCGCCCTGACCATTGTTCTTGCGGTCAGCTTCAAGCAGTTTTTGCATCTGCCGCCGTTTATGGGCATGATGACCGGCATGGGCTTATTGATGTTGTTCGGTTATCGTATTTCACTGGTTCACAGTGAAGATGATGATTACGATATTTTCCACAAAGTCCGTGATGCCGAATGGGATACCTTGCTGTTTTTCTTCGGCGTGGTGTTTGCCGTTGGCGGTTTGGGATATATCGGTTACCTGGAGCTGGTCTCGGCTGGTTTGTATGACGGCTTAGGGCCAACGACGGCCAACATTTTTGTCGGTGTATTATCCGCCATTGTCGATAACATTCCGGTTATGTTCGCGGTCTTGAGCATGGGGGTGGACATGGATTTGTATCAATGGTTGCTGATTACCTTGACCGCCGGCGTTGGTGGTTCGATGTTGTCTATCGGATCAGCGGCTGGCGTGGCTTTGATGGGTCAGTCACAGCATAAGTATACGTTTTTCAGTCATTTGAAATGGACGCCACATATTGCGGCGGGATATGCTGCTAGTATATTTACGCATTATCTGATCAACGGCTAAGGCATGAGCCAACCTAAACATGCGCTGCTGGCGATTTATCTCCAGCCGCGTGTGCTTGGCATGGCAGCCCTGGGCTTTTCCGCCGGGCTGCCTTTTTTATTGGTGTTTTCCACCTTATCTGCCTGGCTTCGGGATAGCGGAATCGAGCTTTCGGTGATCGGTTTTTTCAGTTGGGTTGGGCTGACCTATTCAATCAAAGTGATCTGGGCGCCGGTGGTCGATCATTTGCCGTTGCCGATGCTGACCGCCTGGCTGGGCAAACGGCGCGCCTGGTTGCTGCTGGCGCAGATTGGCATTGCCTTGGGATTGCTTGCCATGGCGATGATCGAGCCGCGTCAGTCTCTGGCGCTGCTGGCGGCGTTGGCGGTATGGGTAGCGTTTTGTTCGGCGACCCAGGACGTTGCCCTAGATGCTTACCGCATCGAGGCGGTTGCAATTCGCTGGCAGGCGGCGATGGCGGCTATGTATGTGTTCGGTTATCGGGTGGCGCTGTTGACTGCAGGGGCTGGCGCATTTTTTTTGGCGGAATGGCAGACCTGGGCGTTTGCTTATCAGGCCATGGCGGCTTTGATGGCAGTGGGCATGCTGACTACGTTGTTCATTGCAGAGCCTGTGCATGTGGAAAGCGTGCGGTCTGAACAGGCCGGGCTGTGGCATATTGTGGTGGCGCCATTTTTGGAGTTCTTTCGCCGCGAAGGTCGATTGGCCTGGGTTATCTTGTTGCTGATCGCAGTGTACCGGCTCAGTGACATTACCATGGGCGTGATGGCCAATCCGTTTTATTTGGATATGGGCTATAGCAAGGCCGAGATCGCTGAAATCGGCAAGGTTTTTGGCTTTTTAATGACCTTGCTCGGCGCTTCCCTCGGCGGTGTGCTGGTGCTTAGATTCGGTCTGGCCGGCCCGTTGTGGCTGGGCGCGCTGTTGACTGCCAGCACCAATTTACTGTTTGCCTGGCTGGCCGGGCAGGCGCCGGATTGGGTGAAGTTGGCCTGGGTCATCAGTGCCGATAATTTTGGCGGCGGTCTGGCCGGCTCGGTGTTCATTGCTTATCTGTCCAGCCTGACCAGCAGCGCGTTTACCGCCACCCAATATGCCTTGTTCAGTTCGTTGATGACCTTGCCTGCGAAACTTTTGGGCGGCGTATCGGGGATGATTGTGGAGCGCTTTGGGTACAGCTGGTTTTTTGTCTACTCTGCGTTGTTGGGGGTGCCGGCATTGGCGTTGGTGGTTTGGGTTATGCAGCGTCGAAAACCGATACCGGCTGATAGTCCATGATCAACGGCGCATGGTCGGAAAACTTCTGTTCCCGGTAAATCGATGCCTGCTGGACTTTATCGGCCAGGTTTTTACTGATGATCTGATAATCGATGCGCCAGCCAACATTGTTTGCCCAGGACTGACCGCGATTCGACCACCAGGTGTATTGATCGGGTTGGTCGTTAATTTGTCTGAAGCCGTCAAACCAGTCGCCAGAATCGAAGACTGTATCCAGCCAGGCTCTTTCCTCGGGTAAAAAACCGGAGTTTTTCTGGTTGCCGCGCCAGTTTTTAAGGTCAATATTCTTATGCGCGATATTGACATCGCCACACAGTATATAGGCGCGCCCTGATTGCGCCTGCGTTTGCATAACCGCCCAGAAATGATCTAAAACCCTGTATTTTACCGCTTGTCGTACAGGCCCTGAGGTTCCCGAAGGCAGATAAACGGATGCTACACTGAAATCAGGAAATTGCGCTTCGATATAACGGCCTTCGTAATCAAATTCTGGCCAGTCCAGGCCATAAATGACTTTTTCAGGCTGAATGCGACTATAAATGGCGACGCCGCTGTAGCCTTTTTTTTCGGCGTCATGGTAATAGCAGTGGTAGCCGGCGGGTTTGAATGCGGGGTCGTCCAGTTGCTGTATTTGCGCCTTGGTTTCCTGAATACAAACCAGGTCGGCGTGCTGCGTTGCCAGCCAGGTAAAAAAACCCTTACGTGCCGCAGAGCGTATGCCGTTGGCATTAAAAGTGATCACGCGCATAAAATAAATTGTCGGGATAGTTTGTTGATATTATAATGGTGAGTTTATAAATTCTTGGCGCCATCGACCTAAAGGCTTAATCATGAAACCAGATATCCATCCTGAATACAAGCAAATCACCGTGACCTGTGGCTGCGGTAACACTTTTCAAACCGGTTCGGTGCTGGGCAAGGATCTACAGATCGAAGTTTGCTCGGCTTGCCACCCTTTCTACACCGGTAAGCAACGGGTGGTCGATACTGCCGGTCGTGTCGATAAATTCCGCAAGAAATACGGCAAATAAGTCTTATCCTGCCAAACCACCGATGCGAAATCGCAGGCATGGGTGGTTTTTATCCGGGTGCGGGTGCATGAATGCGTTTAGCGCTTATCAGTGACGGAAAAACCGGACACCAGAATCAGCTCAAAGGCCTTGCACAGGCACTGGCCGGTCTTGGCGCTTCGCATTGCCAATGGCTTTATCCTCGACATGCTGGCGATATCTGTGTACTCAAACAATTAACCACACCTGTTGATGCCGTATTTGGCGCTGGTCATCGGACACATGGTTTGGTTCTTGTGGCAGGCTGGCAGATGCGTGCTTCGACAGTCCTGTTGATGAAACCAAGCTTGCCTTTGTCGTGGTTTGATTGGGTCATTGCGCCCGCTCATGATGGACTTGCCGATGCCGGTAACGTGATTTCCACCGAAGGCGTGCTCAATGGTATCGAGTCCGGTGGCCCGCATCTGGCATCGCAAACGCTGATCCTGATTGGGGGGCCTTGCAAGCACTACCAATGGCAAGCTGAGTCGCTGATAGCGCAGTTGCGCACGCTGACCCGATGTGCCGCTGACCAGCAATTGACCTTACTCACTTCGCGGCGTACCCCTGTGGGGTTTATTGAGGTCGTGCAGCATCATTTTCCGAATATAGCCTGTATTGCGCCATCGGATGCGGGTGTTGATGTATTGCCAGACCTACTGGCCGGGGCGGGGCAGGTTTGGGTGACAGAGGACAGTGTATCGATGGTCTACGAAGCATTGACATCCGGTGCCAAAGTGGGTGTTCTGACGCTGCAGCCGGTTGGTAAGCACAGTCGGGTGGTGCAGAGTATGGCACGCCTTAAGGCGCGGGCATGGGTGACGCCCTTGCAGGTGTTTGAGCAGACCGGTACGTTGGCGGCTGCGCCAGGGCCGCTGAATGAGGCCAGGCGAGTCGCAGCGTTGCTCTATGACCGGTTGCGCGGATGACAATCAATTCGCTGTGCGTTAGGTCAGCACGGTTAAATCCAGACACAGCGTGGTCAAATCGGGGTATTGCCAATCACTGAGTTTCCGCAACACGCTGTCAGCCTGGCTTTCAGGTCCGACATAGGCGACTTTGCCACCGCTGTGCCGTGCCGCAGTCAGCCCGGTTGCCGAATCTTCCACTACCAGGCAATCGCCAATCGCAACGTCAAGGATTTGCGCGGCGCGTAAAAAAACCTCGGGACTGGGCTTTCCGGCACTGACCTGGTCGCTGCCGACCATGACCGGAAAACGGCCAGCCAGTCCGGCATAGCTTAAACTGCGGGTTATGGCTGTTGTATGGCTATTGCTGGCCAGGGCATAGGGCATACCGGTTTGTGCTAGCCAAGTCAGTAATTCAGCTACGCCAGGCATCACATCCAGCCCGTTGCGGGCTACCTGATCAAGCCAGAATGTCTCGCTCAACTCCAGAAACGTGGTGAGTGCGGTTTGTGACCGCCATTGTTGCAGCAGTAATGGCTGGAGCGCAGCAAGGCTTTTGCCGCGCAAAGCGTGCTCAGGCCACGGCCAGGCCAGTTGTAAATGTTGGGCCGCGTGTTGCCAGGCCGCGATAAAACTGGGTTCGTTATCGACAATGACACCGTCAAAATCCAATAACAGAGCCTTAATCACCGCTGATAACCTCGATAAACTCGCCCTTAGCCTCGCGAGAGCTGCCTACCACCAGGCGCACCATGCCTGTTTGTTGACATTGCTCCAGCCAACCTGCGGCGCTAAGCCGCTCACCGGCCAAAGCTTGCCCGGTATAGGTGGCGGTAAAGCTGACGATTTCGAAGATGTCGGGATGTTCAATCTGATACCGGGCTGGATAATCGAAGGCCCATTGGTCATTGCAAACGCGGGCAGTGATTTTGGTAAAGCCTTTCTTCACATAGCGATTTGTGCTTTCGGGTGCGGGGGTAAGCAAGCTGAGATCAAATTTGCGGCCATTGATCAGTGCTTTGTTGAATTTGCGTTGTTCGTGCCAGAGGTAGCGGTCAAAGCTCAGTTCGCATTGTCGACGCTGATAGCTGAGTTGCCAATCGGCCTGGTTGAGATTGCCCAGCTTACCTTGTTGGATAAAGGTTTGGTTGAGTTCACGTAAATACTGAAATGTACTGCGCGAATAGACCACCAAATCGATGTCGGAGGCTGGATTCTGGGCACCGATCAGTAATGAGCCTGTTACGCCGAGCGAGGTCAGGTCTATGCCATGCTCATGATATAGCGCCATGAGCTGTTGAATGTCGTGCATGACCGCATCCGTGGCAGACGTCTGGCGCAATTCCATCATACGGAGATGCGGTTGATGATGATGGCTGATTTCCGCAAGGGGGACGCCATGCACATCCGCATCGAGACGTGATGACCGGAACAGGTGATGAGGGGCGTGTTCGGTAAGATAGCGTTTGGCCGCTTCGGTATCGAATTTATGATATTGCCCGGCCTTCTTGAGGTAACGCAAGAAGGCCATGACCCGGTTGTCTTCCAGGGTCGAGTCAAGCACGGCAAAAAACAGACCGTGCCGGGTTTCAATAAAGTCTTTGGCCTGAAACGCAGTTGCGCGTGTGCCGCCGGATTGGGCAGGAAATGACATCATGTTTGCTATTGATGACCCATTAGCTAGAGACTTACCAACAAAAAAAGAGCGATTATTGCATAAAGCGGCTTTCCGGTTGATAATAATGCTCATGCTTACTGAAATCCAATAAGCTTTCTCCAACCTGACTAAAATCTAAGGAAACGCTATGAAAAAATTTACTACCTTGTCTGTGATTGCATTGGTTTCCACGCTGTTTGTGGGTTGTGCTACGAATTCGGATATCGAAAACCTGCAATCGCAAATCGATGCTTTGAACAGCAAAGTGACCACGGTTGCCGCAGATGCCAGCAGCGCTAAAAATGCTGCCGCAGATGCTTCTGCTCGCGCTTCTGCCGCTGAAGCAGCTGCTAACCGTGCGGCCGGTTACGCTCGTGATACTAATGACAAGTTAGATCGCATGTTCAAGCAGTCTATGATGAAATAAGCTTTTCCAGGCTGTCAACAAGAGCCCGGGGTTGCGTTGCTTCGACGCACTCCGGGCTTTTTTTTGCGCGATGCCTGTCGCGCTGTGAGTGTTGGCATTTGCCTATGAAGGTGCCGGGTAGTCGGCAAAGGCTTTGACGGGCAACGGGGCAGCGACATTTGGCGGGTAAAGGTTATATTAACCTTGAAATGGCCAGATTATGGGGGCCAGTCCCACGGTCACCAAGCCAGCCATGATGTTCATTGGAATGCCAACCTTCAAAAAATCGTTGAAATGGTAGCCGCCAGGGCCATAAACCATTAAATTGGTCTGATAGCCAATGGGGGTTGCGAAACTTGCCGATGCCGCCATCATGGTGGTCAGCACAAACGGTTCTGGATTGAGATGTAGCGTTTCGGTGAGTGCCAGCACAACCGGCAACATCAGCACCGCAGCGGCATTGTTGGTGATGATTTCTGTGAGTATCGATACCGTGGCATAGGTCAGGGCCAGGAGCAGCCAAGGCTGACCGTTGGCCAGTGCCAGCATGTTATCGGCGATATAATTCGCCGCGCCACTGGCCAGCATGGCGTTGCCCAGCGCGAAACTGGCGGCAATGGTAACCAACACATTCAAATCCAGACTGCGCCGCGCTGTACCTACCGAAAGGCAGCCACTGAAAATCATCAAGCCCGCGCCGGCTAACGCCGCATAAAGCATTTTTACCACCCCCATGGCGGCCAGCGCGATAACCAGGGCCAGAATCACCCATGCGATGCCGGCTTTGCCAGATGCGGTATTTTGTTGTATCTGGTCATTGATCAAAATGAAATCACGCTGCACCCGTTGCCGGGTGACGAAGGCCGGGCGAGCTTCCAGCAATAAGACATCCGAAGCTTGTAGACTGATCGAGCCGAGATTGCCTTGCACCGCCTCGCCATCGCGCGCCACCGCTAACACCACAGCACCATAGCGGTCACGAAAATGATTGCCGCGAATGGTCATGCCGATGCCGTCGCAATGTGGCGACACTACCGCCTCCACCAGGCAGCGTTCCGGCGCTTGTTGTTCGATGACCGGAATATCCCCGTGCGAAGGCGTCAGGCCTTCGATTTTTAGTAGATCAACGATGGCCTGGGTTTCACCCACAAACACCAGGCGATCTCCGCCTTGTAGTTTTTCTTCCGAGGGAACAGCCGTGACGATGCTGCCGTGGCGTTCGATTTCCACTAGGTAAATATTGTCCAGAGCGCGCAGGCCAGCTTCGGCTACGGTCAAGCCTTCCAAGGGGCCATTAACTGCGACGGCCACTTCAAATGTGAACTCGCGACGGTTGGCGAAACGTTCGGTCACGGATTTGCGGTTGGGCAAGAGCCAGGACAGCACTAAAATAATGAACGCGCTGCCAATCAATGCCAGCGGTAATCCCAAGGCGGTAATGGCGAACAAACCAAAGCCAGGTTTACCCGTCAAGGCTTGATATTGACCATTGACAACCAGGTTTGTGCTGGTGCCGATCAGGGTGACGGTTCCGCCCAGAATGGAAAAATAACTCAACGGAATGAGTAGTTTGGAAGGGCTGATGTGGATTTTGTCGCTCCATTGACTGACCGCAGGTACCAAGGTGGCAACCACCGGAGTGTTGTTGAGGAAGGCGCTTAACGGCAGTACTGGAACGAGCAGTTTGAAAAGTGCGTGAGGGTAGTTTTTGGGTGTCCCTAACAGCTTGTCAACAACCCAGTCAACACCACCGCTTTCGCGGATGCCGGCGGCGATGACCAGCATCGCCGCCACGGTAATGAGGCCTGCGTTGCTGAAACCTGCCAGCGCCTGTTGACTGTCGAGAATGCCGGTTAAGCCAAGTGTCGTCAGGGCAGTCATCATGACCATGTCCGAGCTGAAGCGAGTCAGCATCAGGGTGAGAAGAACGCTCAGGGTTGTGGCGAGCGTGAACCATCCTTGCCAGTCCATGTTTTTATGAGTTGTGATTGAGTCTGGTGTGCGGGGTATTTAGCCAAGTGGCCGGGGCGGCATTATATACCCATCATCGTTTTTCTGAACCAACATGCCCGCATTATTGGCGTGTCACGATGTGTATAATGCCGAACAGCGACAGGAGAGTATGATTATGCGTTGTTTCAATAAGACTCCAGCTGCGCGGCAAGTCAGTTTTAAGCGTGCAAGGTGGTCGGTGTGGAGGCGAAGACATCAAGGCTCCAGCCGTCAAGGTCTGTCTTGCCGGGGCGTGCTACTCTTAACACGGGTCATGTTGGCTGGGGTGGGGCTGGGCATTGGCGGACAGCCGGTGTTTGGGCAAGATTTTCAGGTCTCGGTGGCTGAGGCCAATTGGCAAAGCGAGGCTAGCGAGCAGGGTTGCGTCATGGAACAAACAATTGCCCCTTTTGGGGCGGTGCGCTTTACCCAGAATAAAGGTGAGCCGCTGGAGTTTGCGCTGACCGTTCCGGCCGCCTATCAACCCATCTCACGCGCTACGTTGAGTGTGCTCGCCTCGCCATGGCAGGCTGATGCTTATGCGCCGAGGCACTTTCAAGTCTACCCGCGCTTGTTGTCGACGGCGTCAGGTTCACAGTTAGTGGTGTTTGGGCAGGATGCCGAAGCCATTGTGCAGGGGTTATTGACCGGGCGCACTGTCATGTTCGCTTTTTACTACGCGGCCTATGAAGCGCGGGTGACGGTTGCCGCTCGTCCAACGGGATTTCGGCAAGCGCAGCGAATGTTCAGCGAATGTCGGCAGGCGTTGGTGCATAATCAGTAAACACACTATTCTATGTCTGGTCAGAGTGCTTGAATTCGGGCGCTTCAGACCCCAGTTCAGCGTTGCCTTGAGGTATATTGTCGCATCGTCAGGTTGAGGCGTTTATTTATCCACCAGGTGTTGATATGCTTTAATAGCTGGTCGTTTTTCAGCGTGTCTATCGTAAAAGTTGCTAAATCCTCGATTTACACATTTTTGCTGATACCTTTCATATTTCACGCGTTCTGTGGACTCACAATAATAAGGAGAAATGGGATGTCTAAAGGTCAGAATTTGCAGGATCAATTCCTTAACACCCTGCGCAAAGAGCATACGCCGGTTTCCATATTTCTGGTTAACGGTATCAAATTACAAGGACGGGTTGATGCGTTTGATCAGTATGTGGTCATTCTTAAGAACACCATCAGCCAAATGGTCTACAAGCACGCCATTTCGACCATTGTGCCTAGCAAGCCAGTCAAATTAACCGGCGAAACGGTCGAGGCTGAAAAAAGTCCCGAACAAGCACTGTAGGGGCTGCGTGCTTGTTTGAACGTCCTGATTACGGTGAGCGCGCGGTTCTGGTGCATCTGACGATGCCAGGTTTTGATGAAGACCTGGACGAGTTACAAGCGTTGGCGGATTCAGCAGGAGCCGAATCCGTTGCGCTAGTCACTGGCAGTCGTGTCCGCCCTGATGTGAAATATTTTGTCGGCACTGGCAAGCTGGATGAACTCAAGAGCGCGGTTGACCAGCACGACGCCGACATTGTTCTGTTTAATCATGCACTGACACCCAGCCAGGAGCGTAATCTGGAGCGAGCGCTCAGCGTGCGTGTGGTTGACCGCAATGGCTTGATCTTGGATATTTTTGCCCAGCGGGCGCAAACTTTCGAAGGCAAGTTGCAGGTAGAGCTGGCTCAGCTTAAGCATCTATCCACCCGACTGATTCGTGGCTGGACGCATCTGGAGCGGCAAAAAGGCGGGATTGGTTTGCGCGGCCCTGGCGAAACTCAGCTGGAAACCGATCGCAGGTTGCTGGCCGTGCGTATCAAGCAAATCCAGAAGCGCCTGGCCAAAGTGGCTGAACAACGCCAGCAGAGCCGTGGCCAACGTCAAAAAAATGAAACGCCCACTGTTTCCCTGGTGGGTTATACCAATGCTGGCAAGTCCACCTTGTTTAACCGTCTGACCGCTGCGGATGTTTATGCCGCCGACCAACTGTTCGCTACTTTAGACCCCACGCTGAGAATGCTGAAACTGCCTGACCGCAGCACTCTGGTGCTGGCTGATACGGTGGGCTTTATCCGGCATTTGCCGCATGAGCTGGTGGCGGCGTTTCGCTCAACCTTGCAGGAAACCAGTCAGGCAGATTTATTGCTGCATGTCATCGATGCCAGCGCTGACAATCGTGCTGACACCATTGCCGAAGTGAACCAGGTCTTAGAGTCGGTAGGTGCCGGCGAGATTCCACAACTCCAGGTGTTCAATAAAATCGACTTGCTGGAAGGTTTTGAACCGCGTATCGAACGTGATGCCAACCAGCGCGTTGTGCGTGTCTGGGTATCCGCAGGAAAGGGTGAGGGCCTGGCGATGTTGGTGAAGGCGCTTAACGAAACCCTGGCCAGTGATAAAGTCACACGCCAATGTTACCTGTCGGCCAGTCAGGCCGGGATACGAGCGCGTCTTTATCAAAAAGGTGCGGTGCTATCCGAGCAAATTGACGAACAGGGTGGCTTTCAGTTGTCAGTACGCTTGGCGCGTAAAGACCTGGGGTTGTTGCGTGACGTGGTTTGCGATGCGCACAGTCAGCAGCCGGTGTAAGCGCGCGGTCAGAATTTGCTTTTTTGCGATTTGCTTGAACAATACAGGCGTGGTTCGATAATAATAGACCTGTCGTAAAGCGTTCTATGCTTATACCGAGATTGCGATAGGTATAACAATGTCAAGCAGGGCCGGGTACTTTAAGGTTCTGCTTCAACTTTTGGATTTAGAGGAGTCAATATGTCCTGGAATGAGCCTGGTGGCGATAAAAAAGACCCGTGGAGCGGGCGAGGTGGTAATAATACGCCGCCTGATCTGGATGAAGGTATCCGTATTCTGCAAGAAAAGTTAGGTAAATTATTTGGCGGTGGCGGCGGTCATGACGGTCAGGGTGGCGGTTTCAGTGGCGGCAAGGGCTTGCTGATTATTGTCGCGGTGGTTGCGGTTTTATGGTTACTCAGTGGTTTGTATATTGTCAATGAGGGTAGTAACGGGGTGATTACCCGTTTTGGCAAATATACCGAAACCACCCGGGCGGGTTTGAACTGGCATCTTCCAACGCCGATTGAGCAGGTGCAGATTGTGGATGTGAAGCAACAACGTTTTATCGAAGTCGGTTACCGCAGCGGCAGCGGCCAGACTTTAGGTTCTGTGCCACGCGAAGCGTTGATGCTGACCGAAGATGAGAACATCGTTGACATCCGGCTGGCCGTTCAGTATCAGATCAAGGATCCTAAAGATTATATTTTCCAACTGGCCAACCCAACCGCAACATTAAAGCAAATCACCGAAAGCGCTCAGCGTGGCGTGATTGGCTCCAGTAAGATGGATTTTGTTTTGACTGAAGGACGCAGCGAAGTAGTTGCCCAGATCAAAAAAGAAATCCAGGAAACCATGGATCAGTACCAATCAGGTATTTTGATTACCAGTGTCAACCTCCAGGACGCACAGCCGCCTGAGCAGGTGCAAGGCGCTTTTGAAGATGCCATTAAAGCTCGGGAAGATAAACAGCGCCTGATTAACGAAGCCCAGGCCTATGCCAATGATGTGTTGCCTAAGGCGCGGGGTGCGGCAGCTCGTATCCTCGAAGAGGCCGAGGGTTATAAGGAACAGGTCATTGCTAATGCGGAAGGTGAAGCCAGTCGTTTTGAAAGCTTGTTGACGGAATATCAAAAAGCACCCAAGGTAACGCGCGAACGTCTTTATCTTGATACCATCAAGACTGTGCTGGGACATGCCAATACGGTGCTGGTTGATGTTAAAAATGGCAATAATCTGATGTACTTGCCTTTGGATAAAGTGTTGCGGAATGTGCCCAATAGCAGCGCTCAAGCCGTTACCAGTTCCAATAACAATCCAACCAGCGCACAATCCGGGGGCAATGCCGCCAATTCGGTATTCCGGAATGTGGAACGCGGACGTCAGCCAAGGGGGCGATAATGTCATTCACTAAATATCTAGCAATACCGGTACTATTTCTGCTTGGTTTAAGCATGTCGGCATTTACTGTTTCGGAGACCCAAAAAGCCATTAAATTCCGTTTGGGTGAGATTATTCGTTACGATTACGAGCCAGGCTTGTATTTCAAATGGCCGTTCGTCAATAACGTCAAAATGTTCGACAATCGAATTCAGACCATGGAAACCAAGCCGGAACGTTTCCTGACCGCTGAGAAAAAGAACGTGATCGTCGATTCGTTCGTGAAATGGCGTATTGGTGATGTTAAAACGTTTTATACCGTAGTCGCCGGTGATATCAGTCGCGCTAACATGCGCCTGGATCAGATTATTAAGGACGCCTTTCGTAGTGAATTCGGTAGGAGGGAGATTAAACAACTGGTATCTACCGACCGCATGGAAATTCGCAACATTTTGCTCAAACGTTCGGCGAAACTGGCAGGTGATCTGGGTATGCAGATTGTCGATGTTCGGGTCAAGCGTATTGATTTGCCTGAGGAGGTCAGTAGTTCGGTGTTTCGGCGTATGGAAGCCGAGCGTGCCCGGGTGGCGCGTGAGTTTCGTTCACAAGGCGCCGAGCTGGCAGAAAAAATCCGTGCCGAAGCTGATCGGCAGCGGGTAGTAGCGGTTTCAGAAGCCTACCGGGATGCTGAAAAATTGCGTGGTGAAGGTGATGCGAAAGCGGCCGAAGTGTATGCTAACGCGTTTACCAGAGATCCTGAGTTCTTTGCCTTTTACCGCAGTCTGGACGCCTATCGCGAATCATTTGCGGACACAGGTCATACCGTAGTGATCGATGGCGACTCAGATTTCTTCAAATATTTCAATAAACTGAAATAAGCTACGCGCCGGGGGGCGGGGCAGTCGTCACCCGGCTTTTTGCAAGAGTATCCGATCTATAAACGCTTTCTCCTGTTGTGTCATGATGGCGTTGGCCTGTCGGGCCATTTCTTAATTTCACAGCAGCGTAACCATTCACGGGGTTAACCCGATAAGGTACGTTAATTTATACCTTCTTCCTTACCTTTTGCCGGCTCTCGCTGATCGCTCCACCTAGCCTACGGACTGAACAAGCCCGTCAATTCCTGGGGCGAATAAGTCTGAGAGGTGCATCCCCGCCAAAATGCCGCAACCTCTCGATGGATGCTCTGAAGCTTATCCATCCTACAAACTATCAATGTTTTAAGGACGGGACACGCCCGGTTAGCCTGTGAAGTGAGTGTTGCAGTAAGGTCGCCAGCAAGGAACCCACCGAAGCGACTCAGGATCCAGCCGTCTGAGCGCCATAGGCATCACCGTCCTTTAGGGCGACGAGGATGTCAAACAGTTAATAAGTTTGCGGAATGATTGAGTGATTGACCCACGCCTGACGGCATTCTATGCGCTATGGTAGAATCTTTTGTTTTACTGAGAATGCGCCGGCACACCCGCTGCCGGTTTGTTGAACCTAACGAACCCTGATAAAAACTTATGAGTAAACCAAAAAAAGTCGCCCTTTTGACCGCTGGTGGTCTGGCCCCGTGTTTGAATTCTGCCGTGGGCAGTCTGATCGAGCGTTACACCGAAATCGACCCCGGTATCGAAATTATCTGTTATCACGGTGGCTACAAAGGCTTGTTATTGGGTGATTCTTACCCGGTTACGACCAAGGTTCGGGAAAACGCGGCCTTGCTGCACCGGTTTGGCGGCTCGGCCATCGGCAACAGCCGAGTGAAACTGACCAACGTCAAAGATTGCATCAAGCGCGGCCTGGTGAAAGAAGGCGAAGACCCGCAAAAAGTCGCTGCCGACCAGTTGATCAAAGACGGCGTTGACGTGCTGCACACCATCGGCGGTGATGATACCAACACTGCGGCGGCTGATCTGGCGGCGTTTCTGGCCAAAAACGATTACGGTCTAACCGTGATTGGCCTGCCGAAAACCATCGACAATGATGTTTTCCCGATCAAGCAATCTTTAGGCGCCTGGACCGCGGCCGAACAAGGCGCACGCTATTTTCAGAACGTGGTGGCGGAAAACAACGCTAACCCGAGAATGCTGATTATCCACGAAGTGATGGGGCGAAACTGCGGCTGGCTGACCGCGGCCACCGCGTCAGAATACCGTAAACTGCTGGATCAAACCGCTTGGTTGCCGGAAATCGGCCTGGATCGGGTGGCATTTGAAGTACACGGCGTATTCATTCCGGAAATGGCCATCGACCTGAATGCGGAAGCCAAACGTCTGCGCGCCGTCATGGATGACACCGATTGCGTGAATATTTTCATTTCCGAAGGCGCGGGCGTGGAAGCTATCGTCCAGGAAATGCAGGCCGGCTATGTGATCAAGGACCGGCTGCTGCGGCCCGCATTTGTGGGTGTGGCGAAGAAGGCGGAGTAGGTTTTGAGGCGTATAAGCTGACCGTGGTTTTCCTATCCCA
>JAVVEW010000109.1:0-634 GCA_032251045.1 Methylococcales bacterium | reverse complement strand
GCTTAGAAATTAACAGCAGACGACACAATAGTAACCTCGTTGTTCACTGCCGCACAGGCAGCTTAGAAATTTAAAACCTTTACAAATCAATGTTTTATGTAGTTCACTGCCGCACAGGCAGCTTAGAAAAGACGCTGTTAGCTACACGCAGTGGCGCAATTGTTCACTGCCGCACAGGCAGCTTAGAAATTTAAGTTAAACAAAACTTAATTTTTTAACTTGTTCACTGCCGCACAGGCAGCTTAGAAATTAGGCAATGGTCTGATATTGAAGAAGTGACAGTTCACTGCCGCACAGGCAGCTTAGAAAGATATTTATCTTATTGATGCCATGCCAAGGTTGTTCACTGCCGCACAGGCAGCTTAGAAAAATAGCTTGCGGTTTGCGATCTGGTGAGATGCGTTCACTGCCGCACAGGCAGCTTAGAAATGGAGCTAGGCGATTCCACTCGTTAAGTGATGGTTCACTGCCGCACAGGCAGCTTAGAAACAGAATATCTTAAAGGGTGGCAAATTGTCGGCGTTCACTGCCGCACAGGCAGCTTAGAAAGAAAATCAAACAAAGCTTTTACGCGAGTATTGGTTCACTGCCGCACAGGCAGCTTAGAAATACAAGGCTACCTACTAATCATTAT
>JAVVEW010000108.1:0-698 GCA_032251045.1 Methylococcales bacterium | reverse complement strand
GCTTAGAAATACTAAAGACCTGATAGGAGAGCTGGCAGAGCCTTCACTGCCGCACAGGCAGCTTAGAAATCTATGGATAAGTGCGTTGGAAAAACAGGTAACTTCACTGCCGCACAGGCAGCTTAGAAATATGTTCGCAAGGGCTGTATCTACTACACCTTCTTCACTGCCGCACAGGCAGCTTAGAAATTACGAAATCACTTTTACGACTACCTAGCGTACTTCACTGCCGCACAGGCAGCTTAGAAAATGATGCTTCGAGCCCTTGTGAGCCTCGTCTACTTCACTGCCGCACAGGCAGCTTAGAAATGTTTGAGCGCGTAGACC
This sequence comes from Methylococcales bacterium, assembly GCA_032251045.1. Classification (GTDB taxonomy): domain Bacteria; phylum Pseudomonadota; class Gammaproteobacteria; order Methylococcales; family Methylomonadaceae; genus JAVVEW01. The sequence continues at coordinate 371 of JAVVEW010000108.1, read as the reverse complement.
AGTTTAATCAAAGCCTTCACTGCCGCACAGGCAGCTTAGAAATATTTAAGAGAGATATATCATGGCTGTTTTAACTTCACTGCCGCACAGGCAGCTTAGAAAGAAACGCTAACAGGGAATAGCCCAAGGCGGGACTTCACTGCCGCACAGGCAGCTTAGAAATGTCGCATTGGTGAGCTTTCGTATATTTTAGTCTTCACTGCCGCACAGGCAGCTTAGAAATTTTTGCTCCATGTCAAGCGCTATGGGCAGCACTTCACTGCCGCACAGGCAGCTTAGAAAGATACTTCCATATCAAACTTAGCGTTGTGGTACTTCACTGCCGCACAGGCAGCTTAGAAAAAGAACTACACTTACAAGAGAGCGATGGG
>JAVVEW010000107.1:0-814 GCA_032251045.1 Methylococcales bacterium | reverse complement strand
GAGCAGGGCTATAACATAATCGTGCAAAGATATTACTACGGCAATGTTACTGACGTAAGTTTTGTGTGTGGATTATATACAGGTGATATCCTTGAGTTTGATACCGTTGACGCTGCATATGAGTACATAGCAGATGAAGAGGCTGGCGACTATGTACAGGGTAATGCCGAGTACGCGCGCCCGACTTATACCGTTGTTGATTCGCTCTAAACATTAACCCGCCCGGCTTGCGCCGGGCTTCACCCGCCAGGAGTAACTAAAAATGAAGATGCAGGAACTTAATCCCGAACAGGACGGCCAGCTTATGGCCGCACTACAAGACGCACCTGCCTACGCAACCCTATGCCAGAGGGCGCACTTGCAACATGATGCGTCCTTATCCTTGTACTTGATCGGCGGCAAACCCCGCCGTTCAGGGCGGGGAAGGATAGCGCGGACGGCGAATAGCCGTCAATACATACCCAAGGACTACCAGCAGGAAATAACGGCGTACCTGGAGGGCAATGACAAGGCCGCCATCTGGGCACCACCTGGGGCGGGCAAGACCAGCGCCACGCTCACGGCCATTGCCAACGCCATACGTCACGGCAGAACAGAGCCTACCCTTATCATCGCGCCACGCGCCGTCGCGTATGACGTGTGGCCTGACGAGGGCAAGAAATGGGACCACCTGAACCATCTCGACATCGTACCGCTGAGCGGCGGGCCTGCCAGCAGGGTTAAAGCAATTGCCGCTGATGCCGCCATCTACACCACTACGTACGGGGGCTTGCTGTGGCTGCACCACACATACGGTGACAAGTGGCCTTTCGCC
>JAVVEW010000106.1:0-899 GCA_032251045.1 Methylococcales bacterium | reverse complement strand
AGCCTAAGTGCGCTCTAGTGTATTTTCTAAGCTGCCTGTGCGGCAGTGAAGTATGTTGCTTAATCTTTATATCGCAGCAGCAATTTCTAAGCTGCCTGTGCGGCAGTGAAGAGGCAGAGCAGCAATACGCGCCCTCGCTATCATTTCTAAGCTGCCTGTGCGGCAGTGAAGCTTTCCTCGGGTTAGTTGTCGCTGACAGTTTATTTCTAAGCTGCCTGTGCGGCAGTGAAGGAGTATGCAGAAGATGAATGATTTATGTGTAGTTTCTAAGCTGCCTGTGCGGCAGTGAAGTTGATCCGATCATGCAGATCAGGCGGGCATTCTTTCTAAGCTGCCTGTGCGGCAGTGAAGGAGACGGACTATGATCACCTCTGCATCCCGATTTTCTAAGCTGCCTGTGCGGCAGTGAAGAGGTAGCTGTCAGTGTGGCGGGGCTTGCAACATTTCTAAGCTGCCTGTGCGGCAGTGAAGTGCAGCGTTCGCCGTGGGCATCCCATATGTCATTTCTAAGCTGCCTGTGCGGCAGTGAAGTCTATATCTCAGTTATTTCGATTGGGTATATTTTTCTAAGCTGCCTGTGCGGCAGTGAAGCTGTATTTGCGGCGCTGATCGTTAGCTATAACTTTCTAAGCTGCCTGTGCGGCAGTGAAGAAATGATGATTGAAATAAAAAATAAATTTACTTTCTAAGCTGCCTGTGCGGCAGTGAAGCATTGCGTCATTGGCGGCCTCTACTTTCCGAGTTTCTAAGCTGCCTGTGCGGCAGTGAAGAAATAAACACGGAGATTTAGTTAGCAAGCACATTTCTAAGCTGCCTGTGCGGCAGTGAAGTTTTGCTTCTTCAAATATTTTGGCCATCGTCATTTCTAAGCTGCCTGTGCGGCAGTGAAGAACTAATAG
>JAVVEW010000105.1:0-995 GCA_032251045.1 Methylococcales bacterium | reverse complement strand
TTACGACATAAACCTCGGCATCTTCCTCCTTCACTGCCGCACAGGCAGCTTAGAAAGATAGTTGCCGCTGACTTTGCCGCGTTCGCTGCTTCACTGCCGCACAGGCAGCTTAGAAATGTGCGGCGCTCACCAGTTTGCCCAGTTCGCCCTTCACTGCCGCACAGGCAGCTTAGAAATCGATCTAGTGGGGATAGAGATACGTCATCTGCTTCACTGCCGCACAGGCAGCTTAGAAATGCTCAGTTACAAGCGGGTCGGCATTGCCTTTCTTCACTGCCGCACAGGCAGCTTAGAAATCATTAATTGCTTCAAATCCGTTAGTCCTTAACTTCACTGCCGCACAGGCAGCTTAGAAATTCCGTTGCGGTCGGTAAAACACATAAAATAACTTCACTGCCGCACAGGCAGCTTAGAAAAACTAGAGTAGTAACACCCCGCGTATTTTCAACTTCACTGCCGCACAGGCAGCTTAGAAAATGAAGCTAAGTTAGATGAGCTAGAAGAAATACTTCACTGCCGCACAGGCAGCTTAGAAACGTTGATATTGCGACGATGCCCGCGGTTACGCCTTCACTGCCGCACAGGCAGCTTAGAAATAGCCTCATAACCAAGTGTTCTATATCACCGTCTTCACTGCCGCTTAGAAAGATGAAGAAAAAACAAAGTTGTTTATTGAATACTTCACTGCCGCACAGGCAGCTTAGAAAGCTCCATGGACTACATTATCGCTACACTCGCCCTTCACTGCCGCACAGGCAGCTTAGAAAAATCTTAAACATTTTCTTACTTTCGCTATTCACTTCACTGCCGCACAGGCAGCTTAGAAATTATTACTGCGCTGATACGCGCGGGCGTGATGCTTCACTGCCGCACAGGCAGCTTAGAAATCTAATATTACGGGCATTGACCTCTCGTTTAGCTTCACTGCCGCACAGGCAGCTTAGAAAATCATCAAGTGATTTTACTGTAAGGGGGGCAGCTTCACTGCCGCACAG
>JAVVEW010000104.1:0-1015 GCA_032251045.1 Methylococcales bacterium | reverse complement strand
ATAGTGGCCCGCGCGATAGAATGTCGGCTTCACTGCCGCACAGGCAGCTTAGAAAAGAATATCTCAGTCCACACACCGCTGATCTGACTTCACTGCCGCACAGGCAGCTTAGAAAGTATCTTAACTTTATCTTTTATAATCCAGTTACTTCACTGCCGCACAGGCAGCTTAGAAATAAACTATCAATAACAATGTCATCGCCATTATCTTCACTGCCGCACAGGCAGCTTAGAAAGCTGCTAAATAGGTTTCCGGATGCTGTATATTCTTCACTGCCGCACAGGCAGCTTAGAAACATAATAGCATTCAAGCTTTCGCTCTGTCCTTCTTCACTGCCGCACAGGCAGCTTAGAAATAACATTTGTTAAAATGTCGCCGACGTTAAGTCTTCACTGCCGCACAGGCAGCTTAGAAAATGCAACAATGGCAATATAAATCACGTTCCGTCTTCACTGCCGCACAGGCAGCTTAGAAAAGCTACCTCATCAAGCGTGGCATGGTCATAATCTTCACTGCCGCACAGGCAGCTTAGAAATAACAGAAACGAAGAGTTAAAACGGCGTGAAGCTTCACTGCCGCACAGGCAGCTTAGAAACACAGAGCTACTACTATCTATGTTAAATAGTTCTTCACTGCCGCACAGGCAGCTTAGAAATTTGTCTGACGCAGCTTATATACATGGCTACGCTTCACTGCCGCACAGGCAGCTTAGAAATTTCCAATAGAGCCAACATGCTTATCCATCCGCTTCACTGCCGCACAGGCAGCTTAGAAAGTTACTTTCCACCGGTCTATCGTGTACTGGCCCTTCATTGCCGCACAGGCAGCTTAGAAAAAACACTGACGGGAGGCACGTACATGTGCGCTCTTCACTGCCGCACAGGCAGCTTAGAAATAGTCGTAGCATATAGACCGGGTATGCCATTCCTTCACTGCCGCACAGGCAGCTTAGAAATTCAAGTGTGCGATATGGATACGCCTTATCCGCTTCACTGCCGCACAGGCAGCTTAGAAA
>JAVVEW010000103.1:0-1383 GCA_032251045.1 Methylococcales bacterium | reverse complement strand
CAGCAATATCTGACCAAGCGCTATCCTTCGATTTGGGTGTTGTTTCTGCGCGGTTTCGCACCCGACTGGTTGAAACACCGGTTCTATAAAAAACTGGCCGATTATGAATGTCAGGATCGAAACGAAACGCAAACCCAAGTCGAAATCGCCAGCGGCTGTTTCATGCTGCTCAGGCGCAGCGCCTGGCGCGCGGTTCAAGGCTTTGACCCTGATTTTTTTATGTATTTCGAGGATTTTGATTTGTCGCTGAGACTCCGACAAAAAGGCTGGGGCATCGCTTTCACGCCAACGGTCAGAATCCAGCATCATGGTGGCCACAGCGCCCGAAAAGGCTTACGGCACATTGGTTATTTTCTGGTTTCGGCCGGCCGTTTTTTCAATCGTCACGGCTGGAAATGGTATTAAGCAAACAGCTTTACTCCGATAAACGCACCCCAGAATCGGTGACGCGCCAGTTAGGATTGCCATAGCGGTCGCCCTCGGCCAATCGCTTTCGCCAGCGCCGACCGAACAACGACAAGTCCTCGCCAGCGGCGATGGGCAACGATGATGGCATTCGCCAGCGGTATTGCGGATCGACCACAGCGCGCCAGCCGCTATCCAGTGCCCGCAAGGCGAAATCCAGCAGTGCATAAGGCCCCGTGTAACGACAGTCCAAGCCGTTCAATCGCCGCCAAAGCTCCCGGTGTATCAGCACACAGTAAGGATGCGGTGCGCTGATATTGTGTACAATGCGGGTCATGGCCAGATAGCCGGCTTCAGATTCGGGATAACCTCGATATGGAATTATCGGACTACCGTCTTGGTAAACCATGCCGGCGTATTCGATATGTCCCTCACTATCCAACAATTTGCCGCTGGCCAGGCCGACGCCGGGAACGGTCAACCAGGCACATAGCCCGGTCAAGGCGTCAGGCGCCAGCTCGGTCAGGGTCGAGGCCAGAACGGCCAGATAAGGCGTTTCCAGGTCATGGTTTTCAAACGCCGCACGGTAACTTCCGGTATCGCCGGACTGAACCTGAACCACGGTTATTTCCGCCGCACGCACTGGCCGCCAGCGAATAACATGCATACCGCGCCATAAATCATCGATTTCCAGCGCCTCGGCCGCCAGACCGCGCCGGCTCAGCGCCTGGTTCAAAGCACGGGTACCGGCCTCGAAAGCATAGCTTTTGGCGTCATCGGAATGCGCGACCGAGGTTTCGTGCTGCCGCCAGTGATACAGCACGGCCGGAATATGCCGCACCACCGGATGAGTTTCGGCGGCGCGCAGCAGCAAATCATAATCTTGGGAACCGTCGAATTCCGGGCGCAAGCCGCCTAATTCCAGCAACAGCTCGCGGCGATAGGCCATTAAATGAAAGGCGTAGTTACCGGAGAGCA
>JAVVEW010000102.1:0-1752 GCA_032251045.1 Methylococcales bacterium | reverse complement strand
CGTTTTCTTTGCCGATGCGGGTGGTGATCAACCAGACTTCAGCCGGCAGCCAGTTTTTATCTTTGATCAGGGCATAAAGCGTTTCGGTAATGATCTGTGGTGACATACCACTGACCGCCAGCAGGATTTTTGGCGTTGAATGGGTCATGTTTAGCCTATAGCGTATGGTTTACCACGGAAGACCGTGGCGTAACACAGGCTTTAGCAATTGCCAAAGCCAATCCGTTGCTTACAGCAATTCTCAATTTGGAGTCTAAAAAGAACATTGGGAGCACTTGGCGAGGATGTCGGCATGCCATCAAGCCCCATGGAGGGGTTCACGGCGTTCCTCGATAATTGCTACCCCATGTCTAAAGCACAGTGAAAATGCTCAAACTGAGAATTACTGCGTTGCTTAGGTGACTTGAAACTGGATATGGCTGGCAAGCTTGGGTTACCCACCCTCCCCGGCACCGCTTGAAGCTACAAAAGCGTTAATAAAGCAATGGTTTTTGCCGGTTGCGGTCGATGCTAAACTAAAGGTCTGTTTATTTGCTGCTAATGACCATGCTGACGCCAACATTCCCCCAAACTCTGCCAGACACCCCAGCCACCGAACGGTTACGGGAAATTCCTTATAATTACACATCTTATTCCGATCGTGAAATTGTCATCCGCCTGCTGGGCGAGGAACATTGGCGCACGATCGAATCCTTACGTTCAGAACGCATCACTGGGCGCTCGGCGCGCATGTTGTTTGAGGTCCTGGGCGATATCTGGGCAGTGCGGCGCAATCCTTATCTGGAAGATGATCTCATTAACAATCGCCAACGCCGCAAGGCCTTGTTGGCGGCGCTGCGCCACCGCCTGAAACAAATCGACAAGCGTCAGCAAAACCATGCCGATGACAAGCCGGAACGCAGTCGGCGCGTAGCTACTTTGGTCGTCGCCGCGCACGCCGCCGTCGATGCCTTCGAGGCGTATTTCAAGGAAACCTTAAAGCAGCGCGCCCGCATTCGCGCCAAACTACTCAAGCACACCCGTAAAGACAATATCAATTTCGATGCCTATGCCCGGGTGTCTCATGTCACCGATGCCACCGACTGGCGGGTAGAATACCCGTTCGTGGTGCTTTATCCCAACAGCGAGCAGGAAGTCGCGCCCTTGGTGCAAAGCCTGATTGAGCTGGGCCTGACCATTATTCCACGAGGTGGCGGTACCGGCTATACCGGTGGCGCGGTGCCGCTGACCGCTATGTCGGCGGTGATCAATACCGAAAAGCTCACCGCCATCGGCAAGGTCGAGCCTGACACCCTGCTGCCCGGCGCCAGCCAGCCTTACGCCACGCTGGAAACCGGTGCCGGGGTGGTCACGCGCCATGCCATGGATGTGGCTGAACAGGCCGGTCGGGTGTTTGCCTGTGATCCGACGTCCGCCGATGCCTCGTGCATTGGTGGTAATATCGCCATGAACGCGGGCGGCAAAAAAGCGGTGCTGTGGGGTACGGCGCTGGACAATCTGGCCTCCTGGCGCATGGTCACCCCGGAAGGCAACTGGCTGGAGGTTGAGCGAGTCAACCCGAATTTCGGCAAAATCCACGAACAAGCCAAAGTGGTGTTCAACCTTAAACGCCTGGACGCCACGCGCCGCGAGGTGCTCGCCCACCCCACGACCCGGTTCGCCTACAACGCGCTCGGCAACGTCGAGGCCGACACCTCGCCGGGCGGCCATGTGCGCCGCTTCCTGCGCGACTCCGCCCAGCGCGTCGAGCAG
>JAVVEW010000101.1:0-1765 GCA_032251045.1 Methylococcales bacterium | reverse complement strand
ATTGGCGCATCAACTGCCCGGCTGGCTGGCGCTTTATCATTTGGTGGAAATCGGCATGGCTGAACTGACTAAAGAACAAAACCTGCGTAACGCCACGCTGGCGCTTACCCGAGTAGATTTTGCCTTACTCAATGCGACGGAGAACGACGATGATTGATGTGATTTGGCAAGCTGAATTTCAACAGGCCGCTTTCCGGGGTGTGCTTGAAGCTTTTTCACGCCCAGGGCAAATCAGCGCCTTACCGGAATGTAAGCACAATACTGCAATAGCGGTACTGGCAACGCTGGTTGATGGCGAAAGCACTCTGGCCGACCCGCATCAGCTGCTCGACAACAGCCATTGGCTGCGTTTACAGATTAAACCAACCGCGCCGGAACTGGCGGCATTTATTCTCTGTCAAGGTACCCGACCTGTGGATTTTGAACCGTGTCAGGGTACGCTGGCCAGTCCTGAACAGGGTGCGACACTGGTGCTGACGGTGGCTGCACTGAACGGTGGCGACAGTACTTATCAACTGACCGGGTCCGGCATCGAAACGACCGTGCAGCTTGCCCCGCAGGGTCTGGATATGTCCTGGTTCAAACAACGGGCAGGCTGGAACTGCGCTTTTCCGCTAGGCGTGGACATGCTGCTGGCAACTGATGAAGGTGTTTTGGCGCTGCCGAGAACAACACAAATCAAGGAGATCAACTAATGGGTTATGTGGCTATTAAAGGCGGTGGCCGGGCGATTGACGGCGCTGCCGATGCACTGGAATTATTGCGCACCCGCCAAGGTCAATCCGGCCAACCGCTGGACATCGAAACCATCGAAAAACAGTTGTATTTTTTGCATAGCCGGATTGTGTCGGAAGGTGGCTTGTATCATCCCAAGCTGGCCGCGCTGGCTATCAAACAAAGTCTGGGTGATACGCTGGAAGCCAGTTTTGCTTTACGGGCCTACCGTTCCACCAAACCCCGGCTGTTGGAAACGCCCGTGCATGACACCACTAACATGCGTTTGATTCGCCGAATATCGGCCTCGTTCAAGGATATTCCGGGGGGGCAGATGTTGGGACCCACCACTGATTACGCGCTGCGCTTACTGCGGATGGAATTGCTCAACGAAAGCCCCGAACAGTTTCAAGCCATTGCTAAAACCTTGTTTGCCGGGTTGCCGGAACAAGCGGTGCCTGACTCGTTCCCGAAAGTGCTGGACAGCCTGCGAGCTGAAGGACTATTGCCTAAAGTGAATCAAGCAGCGCGTGAACAACCGTTTGATATTACCCGTGAACCGCTGATTTTTCCGGTGCCCCGCTCAGCGGCTCTGGCGACCATGGCGCGTGGCGAAACCGGCTCATTATTGGCCATTGCTTATTCCAACATGCGCGGTTACGGCGATGTGCATCCGACCGTGGCTGAACTTCGCGTCGGTTATCTGCCGGTCATGTTGTCGCATCCGATTACCGGCGAGCTAACCGAAGTGGGCGAAGTATTGATGACCGAATGCGAAGTGGTGGCGATGTATCAGGATAATGACAACAACAAAGGCTTGCCGACCTTTACCTTGGGTTACGGCGCCTGTTTCGGGCACAACGAGGTCAAGGCCATTTCCATGGCGATTCTGGACAGGGCTTTGCAAAAAGGCATGAAAGACGGCCCGGAAAATCCCTCCGAAGACCCTGAATTTGTGTTGTTGCATGTCGATGGCATCGACTCGATGGGCTTTGCCTCGCACTACAAAATGCCGCATTACGTCACCTTCCAGTCGGATATGGATAGATTG
>JAVVEW010000100.1:0-2243 GCA_032251045.1 Methylococcales bacterium | reverse complement strand
CAGCAATCCCCCCCAGCCCCCCTTTGTTAAGGGGGGAGTAGGAAGGCCCTCTTTGTTAAGGGGGGTAGGAAGGCCCCTTTTGTAAAGGCGCACAAAAAGCTCCCCCCTTTTGTAAAGGCGCACAAAAAGTTCCCCCCTTTTGTAAAGGGGGGTTAGGGGGGATTTTAGACAGCATCTACGCCGATTCTACAAACTCACGCGCAAGCCTACCCAACCGGCTCTGGGCGCACCCGGCGAAACAAACCGGCCATCGTCAAAGTCATCGCCTAACACTTCGTCGGCTTCGCCGAATACGCCAAAGCTTTCGTATTCATTGTCCAACAGGTTGGTGACCCGACCAAAGACGCTGAAATAATCGGTGACTTTAACTTCGGCCCTGAGATTGAGCAGCCAGAAATCTTTCAGACGCGGTTGATCGTTGCCCTCATCGCCGCGCAGAAAACGTTTGCCGCGCCAGCTCCAGTCCAGCGCTAACGACGCTCGCTTCCACAAATCCACGCCCACGGTGGATTTGAACACATGCTGAGGAATGCCAGGGATGAAATCGCCACGCCTGACCTGTGCGCCATCGGGGTTGTCTTCGTCTAAAGGGTCCTGAATCCGGAAGCCATCCAAAAACTGTGCTCTTAAATAAGTGTAGTTGGCGGTGAAATGCCAGTCGTCAATGTCGCTGAACAAACCGGGATAAAACGCATTCAGCCCGGCCTCGACACCAAAGCGCCGGGTTTCGCCAACATTATCGAAAAAGCCTTCGCTGATGCTGTCGCCGCCACGCTGAAAAATGATGTCGTTGTTGTTGACGGTATGGAAAAAGGTGGTGTTCCAGTTAAGCTGGCCGCGATTGATCAGCTTATTCAAGTCACCACGAAAGCCGGTTTCAAAGGTTTTCGCCACCACTTGTTCCAAGGGTGGATCGGCGATAAACGCATTCGGTAACCGGCAAGGATTTTCTTCATCAGCACAGCTCAATTCCACCGGCGACGGCGCCCGGTTGGTTTCGGCGTAGCTGCCGTACCAAGTCAGATTATCCAAAGCGCGATAGGTGATGCCGGCGGACGGGTTGAAGCGGTCGAAATCGTGCGAGCCGTTCAGTTCATCACCATCGCGGTCGATCAAATCGACGGTGATATGGTTGAACCGGCCGGACAAGGTTAAGGTCAAGCGGTCGGTGATATCGAAACTGTCGGTCAGATACATGCCCCAGGAGGTGGTTTCCGACAACAAACGCACCCGATTTTCACCTGCCAACACATCACTGCGCGTGGTGCCGCGTGCTTCGGTCAGTGAAGCCAGTTCGGTGTCCATGCTGAAGTTGACCTCGGCATAATCCAGACTGGTGCCGAAAATAAAGTTATTGCCATGCCCGAACAGGTCTTCGGTAATGGTGGCCTGCACGGTGCCGCCCCGGCTGCGGGCGCCGGTGAAACTGAAGTTGTTGGTCGCGCCCAGTAAACCGGGACTGGCGAAAATGGGATTGCCGTTGACATCAAAAACCAATTCCTCTTCGTCATCATCTTCTGCGCAAATGAACCCGGCATCTGGGCTATCGTCATCACAGGCTTCAAAATCACTGTCATCTCCATTAAAAGTGGAAACCTGATTTTGCCGGAAATAACCGTTACCGTTCAGCTTGATGGTATTGCTAACATCGAACGCACCGGACAATTCTGCAAAAAACAAGCGATTGGTGGTGCGGTCGGGATGAGTGAACACCGCGTCTTTGTCCTCTTGAAGCAACTGAACCGGTGCCGCGCCATTACCGACCAGAATATTATCGGTAGCCGCCAGAGTCAGATCGGCCTCGGCGCGCTCGCCGCGCCAGCTTAACGTTCCGAAGGCTTGTTTCGCTTCGGTCGGGGAAAAATCCCGCCAGCCGTTTTCATCGAAATTGCGCAGATCGACAAAATAACCGAAGGTACCGTTATTCCAGCCGCTGGACAGTTCCTCGACATGACGACTAAAAGAACCTGCGTAGAATTCGAACTGGTGTTTGGGATAGCTGAAACCGGTTTTAGTTTTGATGGCAATGGCACCGCCTAAGCTGTTCAGACCATACACTGGATTGGAACCAGGTGATAAGGTCATGGTGTCGATCGCGCCCGGCGGCAGTAAATCCCAGTTCACGGTATCGCCGAACGGCTCGTTAAAGCGTACGCCGTTGACATAGGTGGACAAGCCTTGCGGGAGGCCCAACAGCGGTGAGGCGACAAAGCCCCGATAATAAATATCAGGTTGCAAAGGAT